>JAFHKH010000217.1 GCA_016937595.1 Pseudomonas cedrina subsp. fulgida
GCTCGCCACAGTAAGCCCGTCGGCCACAGCAAGCCCATCTTCACAGACGGGAGTGATGTTGCTCTTAGTGCTGCAGGATTTTCTCAAGGAAGTGCTGCGCGCGTTCGGAGCGGGCGCTGATGTCGCCGAAGAATTCTTCTTTCGGGCAGTCTTCGATGATCTTGCCGGCGTCCATGAAGATCACGCGGTCGGCCACTTTGCGGGCGAAGCCCATTTCGTGGGTCACGCACATCATGGTCATGCCTTCATGGGCCAGTTGCACCATCACGTCGAGCACTTCGTTGACCATTTCCGGGTCCAGCGCCGAGGTCGGTTCGTCGAACAGCATGACGATCGGGTCCATGGCCAGGGCGCGGGCAATCGCCACACGTTGTTGCTGGCCGCCGGAGAGCTGGCCCGGATGCTTGTGGGCGTGGGCCGACAGGCCTACGCGTTCGAGCAGTTGCAGGCCTTTCTTGGTGGCTTCTTCCTTGCTGCGGCCGAGCACCTTGATCTGCGCGATGGTCAGGTTTTCGGTGATGGTCAGGTGCGGGAACAGTTCGAAGTGCTGGAACACCATGCCCACGCGCGAGCGCAGTTGCGGCAGGTTGGTCTTCGGGTCGGCAATCGAGGTGCCGTCCACGACAACGTCGCCCTTCTGGAACGGTTCCAGCGCGTTGACGCATTTGATCAGGGTCGATTTGCCCGAACCGGACGGCCCGCACACCACGATCACTTCGCCTTTTTTAACCTCGGTGCTGCAATCGGTCAGCACCTGGAAGTCGCCATACCACTTGTTGATGTTCTTGATAGAGATCATACGGCAAACCTTTTTTGCAGACGCTTGACCAGCAGCGAGGCGGAAAAGCTGATGATGAAGTAGACGACACCGGCGAAGATCAGGAACTCGTTGGAGCGGCCGATGATGTCGCCGTTGGAGCGGGCGGAGTTGAGGAAATCCACCAGGCCCACGGTGTAGACCAGCGAAGTGTCCTGGAACAGGATGATCGACTGTTGCAGCAGCAACGGGGTCATCTTGCGGAACGCCTGGGGCAGGATGATCAGGCGCATGGTCTGGCCATAGGTCATGCCCATGGCCTGTGCCGCCGCCATCTGACCCTTGGGAATCGACTGCACGCCGGCCCGCACGATTTCGCAGAAGTACGCGGCTTCGAACATCATGAAGGCCACGACGCAGGAGGTGAACGCGCCGATCGGGGTGTCTTCGCCGGTGATCCAGCGCAGCACGAACGGCACCGCCAGGTAGAACCAGGTGATCACCAGCAGCAACGGAATCGAGCGGAAATAGTTCACATAGGCGCCGGCCACGCGTGACAGCAGTTTGCTGGACGACAGGCGCATGAGGGCGAGGATGGTGCCCAGGATGATGCCGCCGACCACGCCCATGACCATCAACTGCAAGGTCATGACCATGCCGTTCCACAGGCCCGGGATGGCGGGGATGATGCCGCTGAAATCGAATTCCATTATTTACCCCCCACGGAAATCAGGCCGGGCACCGCGACTTTCTTCTCGACCACGCGCATCAGCAGCATCAGGCTCATGTTCAGGGTGAAATAGATCAGCGTGGCCAGGGTGAACGCCTCGAACAGGTTGGCCGAGAACTCGGCGGTCTGCTTGGTTTGCGCCAGCAGTTCCATCAGGCCGATCAAGGACGCCACGGAGGAGTTCTTGAAGACGTTGAGGAATTCCGAGGTGAGCGGCGGAATGATGATCCGGTAGGCCTGGGGCAGCAGCACGTTCCAGTAGATCTGCGGCAGCTTGAAACCCATGGCCCGCGCGGCGGATTCCTGGCCGCGTGGCAGCGCCTGGATACCGGTACGCACTTGCTCGCACACACGGGCGGCGGTGAACAGGCCCAGGCACACGACAACGCTCAGGTAAGCCGAGGTGGTCGGGTTGAGGTCTTGTTTGTACCAGTCCTGCAGGTTCTGCGGCAGCAGGTCGGGTATCAGGAAGTACCAGATGAACAGCTGCACCAGCAGCGGTACGTTACGAAACAGTTCCACGTAGCAGGTCGCGATGCCCGCCACGAGGCGGTTCGGCACCGTGCGCATGACGCCCAGGACGGACCCCAGCAGCAAGGCGATGATCCACGCCACGACAGCGATGGCGATAGTCCAGCCCAAACCGGCGATGTACCAGTCGAGATACGTCTCGCTGCCCACGCCAGTGGACTTGAAGAATACGCCCCAGTCCCAGTTGTAATTCATTAGGGTCTCCCCCGAAATCGATCGATGTACAAGCACCCGCTTGGGGAAAGTCCATTCCCGCCCGGCGATGAACGCCAGGCACACGCGATCGGCTCGAAAACCGCCAGGTCGAGTGTTCCTAAATAAAACCAGCAGGTAGTAACAGACGCCTGAGGGAGGTTGGCTCCCTCAGGCGATAAGCTTAGTCAGGTATCAGATTTTTACGTCAGGCGCTGGTTTGTCGCTTGGGTTGGCAATCAGATCCTTCACCTTGTCGCTCATCGGGAAGTTCAGGTTCAGGCCTTTGGGTGGGATCGGGCTCTCGAACCATTTGCTGTAGATCTTGTTGATCTCGCCGGACTTGAACAGGCCGACGATGGCGTCATCCACGGCTTTCTTGAAGTCCGGGTCGCCTTTGCGAACCATGCAGGCATAGGCTTCGAAGGATTGCGGTGTGCCGGTAATGACCCAGTCGTCCGGCTTCTTGGCCTTGGCTTCTTCACCGGCGAGCAGGGCGTCGTCCATCATGAAGGCAACGGCGCGGCCGCTTTCGAGCATCTGGAAGGATTCGCCGTGGTCTTTGGCGGAGATGACGTTCATGCCCATTTGCTTGTCGGCGTTCATCGCCTTGAGGATGCGCTCGGACGTGGTGCCGGCGGTGGTCACGACGTTCTTGCCCTTCAGGTCGGCGAAGTCAGCGTAGGACGGCTTGCCTTCCTTGTCTTTCTTGACCAGCAGACGGGTGCCGATTTCGAAGATGTTGGTGGTGAAGTCAACTTGCAGGGCGCGTTCGGCGTTGTTGGTGGTGGAGCCGCACTCGAGGTCCGCGGTGCCGTTCTGGATCAGCGGAATACGGGTTTGCGAGGTGACCAGGTTGTACTTGGTCTTCAGGTCGGGTTTGTTCAGGTCTTTTTTCAGGGCTTCAACGATCGCCAGCTGAATGTCGTGGGAGTAGCCCACGGGTTTGCCCGAACCATCCGCGATGTAGGAAAACGGAATGGAGCTGTCGCGGTGAGCGAGAGTGATGGTGCCGGAGTCGTTGATCTTCTTCAGTGTGCCGGTCAGTTCAGCGGCGAACACTGGAGTGCTGATCAGAGCGGCAGCGATAGCTGCGCCCAGAATATGGGGAACGATGCGCATCAATACTTCCTCGACATTTGTTTTTTTTATGAAGCCAGCTAAACGGCTCTCTTGTACAGCGAATGCCGTGACGGCTCCTGAGGCGTCTCAGGCAATCGTCCAAGAGTGTAGAGCATGAGTCGTGCCATACCAGCGGTAAAAGATTAACTGCATGATTTAACTGGGGATTAAGTTTATATGACGATGATTTTTATAGCGAAAGGTCCGGCAAACCGAATCGGCTGTGGCCTTGTGTTCGGAAAACCGAATGGGTTCCGGGAAAGATTTTGTGTGCCTGATGTATGCAGAGCCAAATGTGGGAGCGGGCTTGCTCGCGAAAGCGGTGTGTCAGCCAATGAATCTGTTGACTGACCACCGCCTTCGCGAGCAAGCGCTCCCACACGATTGACCGAGTTCGGCCCGAAGTCCTAAGCCGCCTGGGTCTTGCTGCGGTTCTGCTCGACCTTGGACAGGTAGCGTTGCACGTTTTCCTGTTCCTGCGCGGTGGTGAACAGACCGAGCTTGGTCCGGCGCCACAGTATGTCCTGAGCCTGGGTCGCCCATTCTTCGGCGCACAGGTAGTCGACTTCGCGGGTGTAGAGGCCACCACCCAGGTGCTCGCCCAGGTCGGCCAGCGATTGCACGCCTTCGAGCAGGCGCCAGGTGCGGCTGCCATAGGTGGTGGACCAGCGGCGGGCAATTTCGCTCGGCAGCCAGTCGAATTTGCTGCGAATCGCGTCGGCCAGTGCTTCTGGCGTGGTCATGTCTTCGCCGCCCGGCAGGCTGGCCTTGGCGGTCCAGCTCGGGCGCATCTGGCTGAAGTACGGCGCCAATTGTGCCATTGCTGATTCGGCGAGCTTGCGATAAGTCGTCAGCTTGCCGCCAAACACCGACAGGATCGGCGCCTCGCCCGTGCCGCCGGACAACGCCAGGGTGTAGTCGCGGGTGATGGCCGACGGGTTGTCCGACTCGTCATTGCACAACGGGCGTACGCCGGAGTAGGTGTGAATGATGTCGTCGCGGCTCAGTTGTTTCTTGAAGTGAGCGTTGACCACGTTGAGCATGTAGTCGGTTTCGCCTTCGGTGATCGCAACTGCAGCCGGGTCACCGGTGTATTCGCGGTCGGTGGTGCCGATGATGGTCAGGTCGTTCAAGTACGGAATGGTGAACACGATGCGCTGATCTTCGTTCTGCAGGATGTGCGCGTGCGCGCCTTCATACAGTTTCGGCACGATCAGGTGGCTGCCCTGAATCAGGCGGATGCCGTAGGGCGAATCCAGCTTCAGGTCGTCCCTGATGAATTTGGCGACCCATGGGCCTGCGGCATTCACCAGCGCCCGTGCGCGGATCGAGAACAGGCTGCCATCGGCGCGCTCCATGTTCATTTCCCACAGGCCCTTGCTACGGTGGGCACTGACGCAACGGGTCTGAGTGTGGAGGTGCGCGCCTTTTTCGCGGGCGGCCATGGCGTTCAAAACGACGAGGCGGGCGTCATCGACCCAGCAGTCCGAGTATTCGAAACCTTTGGTGATTTCGCTTTTGAGCGGGCTGTCCGCGCCGAACTTAAGGCTTTTCGAACCGGCCAGCGTTTCGCGCTTGCCCAGGTTGTCGTACAGGAACAGGCCGGCGCGGATCATCCAGGCCGGACGCAGGTGCGGGCGGTGCGGCAATACGAAGCGCATCTGCTTGACGATGTGCGGCGCCTTGGCCAGCAGCACTTCGCGCTCGGCCAGGGCTTCGCGTACCAGGCGGAATTCGTAATGTTCAAGGTAGCGCAGGCCGCCGTGGATCAACTTGCTGCTGGCGGAAGAGGTATGGCTGGCCAGGTCGTCCTTTTCGCAAAGGAATACCGACAAACCGCGCCCGGCTGCGTCTGCTGCAATGCCGACGCCGTTGATTCCGCCACCGATTACGGCCACGTCATAGACTTCGGCAAGCGGTGGAGCAGGCAAGGTAGAAGGGTTCATCGGCTGGCCTCGCGATCATTTTCGTATTTGAATTCGAACATTAATGTTCATTTGCGAAAATGGTAGCGGATAAATGCACGCACAGCCAGTCGACTTCGATTAAAAAAACTCATCGAAGGGCGGGAAAAGGAAAATTTGTGAACTGATAGTTCCCACGCTCTGCGTGGGAATTCAGCCCGTGACGCTTTGCGTCACAGCGGACGCGGAGCGTCCTGCGATGCATTCCCACGCGGAGTGAACTGACCCCACAAAAGTTGGACGTATTTTCTATCTATGCCTGAGCGCC
>JAFHKH010000218.1 GCA_016937595.1 Pseudomonas cedrina subsp. fulgida
GGGGTCAGTTCACTCTGCGTGGGAATGCCGCCCTGGACGCTCTGCGTCCGCTCTTGAGGTTGTGACGCAGAGCGTCAGATGATGCGTTACCACGCGAGCGTGGGAACGATCAATTGGCGTCTGTTAGCCTTTCACGGTTTTCGGCGCCTTGCCTTCCTTCATCTGTTGCAGCAACGGCGCACACTCATTGGGCTCGCCGCCACTTGGGGCGACCAACGCCAGCAACCCGGCCGCCGGCCCCGCGATCACCCCCAACGCCACCATGCCCGCGCCACGCAGCGCCAGCGGGATGGCTTTGACACCGGCATTGGGCTTGATGAACGGCCCATTGACGTACAACGGCGAACGCAGGGAGAACAGGCGGAAGCCTTTGGATTCCGGGTTGATGGTCAGGTCCAGTTGCTCGGTGGCCATGTTCGCGGTGCCATCAATGTAGATGATGGCGTTCTCGGTATCGAACACAAACAGCCGCGTGGTCGCCAGGCCGCTCTTGATCCCGAAGTCCGCCGCCGCGCAGTTGATCTTCACTTCCTTGTCGCCAAACAGGCGGCCCACCACGTAGTTGCCCACGTTGAGCCCGGCGATTTCCATCAAGCCGCGACTGATCGCGCCGTCGTTGATCAGCATCTTCAGGTCACCGTTCGAGGTGCCCAGCAGCGCCGCCACGGAATTGCCGCGACCGGAGATATCGGCATCGCCGTTGAGCTCACCAAAGCTGGTTTTCATCGGTTCAAAGGTCGGGAACAGCTGCTTGAGCTTGAAGTTGCGCGCGGTCAGCCTGGCGCGGCCTTCCATCGGTGTGGTGCGGCCATTCAGGCGAATCTGCGCGTCCAGCTTGCCGCCGGCCACGCCGAAACGCAGGGGCTCCAGGCTCAATTCGCCGTCATTGAGCACCAGGTGGGTGTAGAGGTCGGTAAACGGCAGGTCGGCGCTGTGCACGATGCGCTTGCCGGTAAATTCCACATCGGCATCCATGACGCGCCAGCGCTCGGTGCGGAACTCCTCCACCGGCAGCACCTTGGTCGCCGGCTGCTTGCTGTTGCCGCCACGGGCTTTCTGCTTGGCGTTGGAGTCGGCGCCGATCAGGGGCGCGAGGTCGGCCATCAGCAACTGGTTGGACACCAGCGCACCGCTGAGTTTGGGCCGTGGCTGGCTGGCGACGTAGCCGAGGTTGCCGTGGATATCGCTGTTGCCGATCTTGCCGTTGAAATTGTCATAGCTGAATGACGCGCCGCTGGCTTCATGCAGCTTGGCGATCAGGTGACCGTCGGTGGAATAGGCCGGTGAATCCGGCAGGGTCACGCCGGTCAACGGGTAGAGATTGCCCAGGCTGGAACCGGCGAGTTTGAGCCGAAGGTCCAAAGCGCCGAGGTTCAACGGATCGGTCAGGGTGCCCGCCAGGGCGATGCTGGTGTCGGCAATCTTGACCTGGACCTGCAACGGGAACGGCCTGGCCGCATCCTGCAACGCCAGCAGGCCGCCGATCTTGCCGGTGCCGTCGAGCTTCTGGCCGTGGTACTGGCCTTTGACTTTGAGGGCGAACGCGTAGTCCTGGGGTGCGGAGCCTTTTTCCAAGGCCTTTTTGGCATCGGCGTCGCCGACGATCTCGCCGAACGGAATGGGTTTGCCCAACGGATCAATGATCACATCCAGTTGGGTCCTGAGGGTTTGGTCGTCGAGGGTCACATGGCCCTTGTCGAAGCCGATGGCGCCGATGTCCACCACCCAGTTGGAGGGCTCGGCATTCGGGTCCTTGGGGTCGAACGTGAACGTCCAGTTGGCGCGCCGTCGGCCAGGCGCTGCAACTGTGCGCTCGGCTCGGTGAGGTCGATACGCGGGATCACCACACGCTGCACCAGCAACCCCAGGAGCGAAATGCGCAATTCGACTTTTTTGAGCGTGACCATTTGCGGGGTTTTCGACCAATCGGGGTTGCCCAGTGTCAGGTCTTCGGCAATCACATGGGGCCACGGCACCCAGGCGCGCCAACCACCTTCATCGGGCTCACGCGCCCACACCACCGCCAGGTTGCCGTTGATGGCAAACGGACGATGCAGTTCTTCGGAAACCTTGGCGTTGAGCGGCGGCTTGATGCGGTTCCAGTCAAAGAACACCAGGATCAATACCACCATAGCGATTAACACAACGAAGCTGGCGCAGCTCCAAGCGACGATTTTACGCGTGCGCGTCATTGCACAGGACTCCTGAATACGACCGGCTAGGTGACAGCCTTTAAGGACAGCTTACAGAACTACGACTTGCAATCCGCCACGGCGTTTAACTCATCCTCCGATTTGCTCGGAAAAACCACATTTTCTGACCGCTTAGACAGATTTTCCCTAAGACGGCGCACCATTGTTACTCGTGCGCGTGTCGAAAATACCCACTCCAGTGCAAAACCGCGTGCTTGAGAGGCCCGTTCTAGAGCCTCCGGTCGGAACAATCAATTCTGTTGATTATTACCATTGTGTTTATGAACTTTTATATCGACTTATCGAGGGTAACAATAGCCCCGTACCCAATTTATAGCCCTCCCAAGGAGCAACCCATCATGAAACGCCAAATACTCGCTACCGTCCTGTTATCCATCCTGGCCTCCAGCGCTTTTGCCCTGCCAGCCGCCGAACAGGTCACCCCACAAGTCAAAACCAACGCTGCTCACTTTAGCCAGACCGTCGCTCGCAGCGGTTCGCAAGAAGATGAAAACCGTGACTACGCCAAAGGCGCTGTTGCTGAAAACGGTTCGGAGCAAGCCAACAAGCGCGCTTACACCGAAGGCCTGACCGAAAACGGTCGCAACCGCCTGGAACAGAAAGGCTTGGTTGAAGGCGGTGCGGATCGCCTGCTGGAACGTAACGCTGTCGCCGAAGGTGGCCGTGATCGCCTGGAGCAAAAAGGCCTGGTTGAAGGCGGTGCTGAACAAGCCAACAAACGAGCCTATACCGAAGGTGTTGCTGAAGGCGGCTCTGACCGTCTGCAAGAACTGCATCAAGCACAGAGCTGAGCCTGTGGTGGCCCAGAAAAAAGCCCGATCCAATGATCGGGCTTTTGACCTTTTGTAAAACCTGTAACAGCCGTCCACCGCGCCTTTTCACGGCACGTGCGGCCTGCACATCCCGGCCAAGTTCGACGCCAACAGAACTGTTTTGCTAGAGTGCGTCGCTGTACTTGCCGACAAAGCCCGCCCGCCAATGCTGCCCCGCGCCGAACAGAAGCAACAGACCCGCCTCGCCCTGATGGACGCCGCCCGCCATCTGATGGAGTGTGGCCGTGGGTTTGGCAGCCTGAGCCTGCGCGAAGTGGCGAAAACAGCCGGCATCGTGCCCACCGGGTTCTATCGGCATTTTGCCGACATGGACCAGCTCGGGCTCGTCCTGGTGAGTGAAGTCGGCCAAACGTTTCGCGCCACGATCCGCCTGGTGCGCCATAACGAATTCGTGATGGGCGGCATTATCGACGCTTCCGTGCGCATCTTTCTCGAAGTGGTCTCGGCCAACCGTTCACAATTCCTGTTCCTGGCCCGCGAGCAATACGGCGGCTGCCTGGCCGTGCGCCAGGCCATTGCGGCATTGCGCGAAGACATCACCCGCGACCTGGCGGCCGACCTGACCTTCATGCCCAAACTGCAGCACCTGGATGCCGAAGGTTTGCATGTGATGGCCGACCTGATCGTCAAAAGTGTGTTCGCCACGCTGCCCGACATCATCGACCCACCGGCCCAGGCCCTGCCCGCCCACCTCACGCCCCAGGCGAAAATCACCCAGCAATTGCGCTTTATCTTTATCGGCTTGAAACACTGGCAAGGCCTGGGCAGCACCGAATAACGCAATCACCCCGCCGAGTGGAAGCGCTTGGCGGTGGTGTACTGCTTGTTCCAGTAGCGGTTGCTCAACGAGTCGATGCGGATGTTCTTGCCGGTGCGCGGCGAATGGATGAATTTGCCCTCGCCGATGTACAGGCCTACATGGCTGACCTGTCCACGCCCGTTGCCTTTGAAAAATACCGCGTCACCGGGCTTGAGCGCGGCGCGCTTGATGGTGGCGGCCGTCGAACGGTGCATGGCGGCCGTGGTGCGCGGTATCTGGATATTGGCTTCGGTCTTGAACAGATACACCAGGAAACTGCTGCAATCGAAGCCCTGCTCCACCGAGTTGCCGCCCCACTTGTATGGGGTACCCAGCAACTCATGAGCGCGGTCGACCACATTCTCGATAGACGCTTCTTTCAGTGAAGCCGTGAAAGACGGTGGCGCGCTCAGATTGGCTGAGGCCGATGAAAGCGCGAAGGACAGACCAACAATAAACAGATAACAAAATGACTTGAACATGATGAACGTCGCAGTGAATTAAACACGGCGCAAAGACTAATGATCTGGCAGGTAAGTTGATGAACGCCGATTCCGCATACCCTGTAGGGAAAATCCGAAACGCTCAGCAACCGTGCAGCCAGCAATATTGCGCACCACTTTGGCGCATCAAAAAAATCATTCCTCGCCCTGTTTAGTGGCGTCACCGCCTTTGCCTACAAGCAATTCCTACTCCCCATCGAGGTTGGCAAGCCCCTTGCTCTAGCTGTGTCATCGCTCATAGCTGGAAGCTTCCCGATGCTGGTGATCCACCGCCGAATCGCCCCCCAGGCCCAATGGGCCGCTGAGTTGCTGCTGAATTTCGAAGCACGCAGCAAAAGCCGTCTGCGCTGTTTCAGTGCCGAGGGCGAAGACGTCGGCCTTTTTCTGGAGCGCGGCCAACCCCCGCTGCACGATGGCGAGTTCCTACAGGCAGAAGACGGACGCGTCGTACGCGTATGCGCCCGGCCTGAACAACTGCTGCACGTCACCTGCAGCAGCGCATTCGAACTGACACGCGCCGCCTATCACCTGGGTAACCGCCATGTGGCGCTGCAGGTCGGGGACGGCTGGTTGCGTTTGCTCGATGACTACGTGCTCAAGGCGATGCTCGGGCAACTGGGCGCGCAGACACAAACCCTGGAGGCGCCCTTCCAGCCGGAGCACGGCGCCTACGGCGGCGGCCATCATCATTCGCGCCATGGCGATGAAGACTTCAACTACCCGCCCAAGCTGCACCAGTTCGGCGTGCGTCTATGAACCCAGCCTGGGCGCTGCTGCGTCTGGCCAGTCCGCAATTGCCGATTGGCGGCTACAGCTATTCCCAGGGGCTGGAAATGGCGGTGGAAAACGGCCGTGTCAACGATGCTGAGAGTGCGCGACGCTGGATCAGCGACCAACTGCTGCTCAACCTCGCACGCTTCGAGGCGCCGTTGCTGCTCGCCCATTGCCAGGCCGCGCTTGATGAGGATTGGCCACACCTGGAACAGCTGTGCGCGCAACATCGCGCCAGCCGCGAAACCCGCGAGCTGTTCCAGGAAAGCCGGCAAATGGGTTACTCCCTGCAACAACTGCTCAATGGCTTGCCGGAACTGGACGCCGCCGCCCGCGCCTTTTTGCAGCAATGCGCCGAGCCGCACCTCGCCCTGGGCTGGGCCCTCGCCGCGCGCGCCTGGCACATCAGCCCCGCCGACGCCCTCGCCGCCTGGTTGTGGAGCTGGCTGGAAAACCAATTGGCCGTACTGATGAAAACCCTGCCCTTGGGCCAACAGGCCGCCCAACGCCTGACCAGCCAATTGCTGCCGCTGTTGCAACAAGCCCAGCAGGACGCCAATCACCTTCATCCCGATCACTTCGGCAGCGCCGCCTTTGGCCTGTCCCTGGCGTGCATGGCCCACGAGCGCCAGTACAGCCGTCTGTTTCGTTCCTAGGAGAACAACCCATGAACACACAACCCTTGCGTGTCGGCATCGGTGGCCCGGTAGGCTCCGGCAAGACCGCTCTGACCCTGGCCCTGTGCCTGGCGCTGCGCGACCGCTACAACCTGGCGGTGGTCACCAACGACATCTATACCCGTGAAGACGCCGATTTCCTGGTGCGCAACCAGGCCCTCGCGCCGGAGCGCATCATCGGCGTGGAAACCGGCGGCTGCCCGCACACGGCGATCCGCGAAGACGCCTCGATCAACCTCGAAGCGGTGGACCAGCTCAACCGCCGCTTCCCGGGCCTGGACCTGATCCTGGTGGAATCCGGTGGCGACAACCTCTCGGCCACGTTCAGCCCGGAACTGTCCGACCTGACCATCTACGTGATCGATGTGTCGGCCGGCGACAAGCTGCCGCGCAAGGGTGGCCCGGGGATCTGCAAATCCGACCTGCTGGTGATCAACAAGATCGACCTGGCGCCGCTGGTCGGGGCTTCGCTGGAGCTGATGAACAGCGACACCCAGCGCATGCGCAACGGTAAACCCTTTGTGTTCAGCAACCAGAAAACCGGTGTCGGTCTGGAAGAGATCGTCGCTTTCATCGAACGCCAAGGCCTGCTGACCGCAGCCTGATCAACCCTTAAGGAACCTGTCCATGACCTTCAAAAAACTCCTTACCGCTGCCGCGCTGCTGCTGGCCCCCGCACTGGCCTTCGCTCATCCGGGCCACGGCGATAATGGCCTGGTGGCCGGTATCAGCCATCCCTTGGGCGGCATCGATCATTTGTTGGCCATGGTGGCGGTCGGGTTGTGGGCCGCCCAGCAACAAGGC
>JAFHKH010000022.1 GCA_016937595.1 Pseudomonas cedrina subsp. fulgida
GCAATTGGTTTGATGGCGGCAGGCACCCTGGCGGTGGCCCTGGTGTTCATGGTGCTGGCGGTGGACAGCGGCCGTCTCTACCTGGAAAAACGCAAGCTGCAATCCATCGGCCGACACCTCGGCGCTGGAAAACCGCCAGCCGTGGCGGGTTATGCAGCCCCACCAACACAGCCAACGACTACGCCCGGGAGAACGCCGCCCGCAACGGCTTCGCCGTGGTTGCCGGCGATAACAGCCGTGGCCTGACGGTGACGTGCGGCGCATTGCCGACCAACGCAAGCAATATCCGTGTGTTTACCCCGGATGCCACCAAAAGCGAAGCCGTGCGCGTGATCGCGACTCGCAGCGTGGCGACCAGTATCGCCACCGGCATCTGGAATATGTTCAGTGCCACCCCCGTGCCGGCGCAAACCGTCTTGAGCGCGACGGCCGTGGCCGCTTATGCGCCGCCGGTGGCGCAACTGACGATTCGCAGCAGTTTGGCTGATCTCAACTCCGCCAATGCGCCTTTGCTCGACGCCACTATCGGCAGTTTGTTGGGCGGCAATATTTCGCTCACGGCGGCCAGTTGGCAGGGGCTGGCGAGTACGAGCGTGAATTTGCTCAGTTACCTGGACAGGTTGGCGATCAACTTGGGCGTTCAAGCCGGCGACTATGATGCGCTATTAAAAACGGCTGTATCTGCAAGGCAACTTATCGAGGCTGCTGCGCAGGTCCTTCCAGTTGCCGGTCCGGCTGCAACGCTGGTAGTCAACGATGTACTCAAAGTTCAGACAATCGCATCCAGCGCGAAGCTCCTAACGGTAGGAGACCTGCTGAAAATCGCTACAGGCACACCGTCAGCTGCGTTGAACACCAATGTTCAGCTGTTTCAGCTGATAGAGACGACTGCGCAACTTTCAAGTAGTAAGAATGCGGTCAAGGTGGCGACGCAGGTATATGTACCGTTGTTAGGCAACGTTTCTATCCAGACAAAAGTCATTGAGTCGCCCCAGATGTCTGCGGTTGGAAACCCGGAGAAGGCGGTACGGGGCTTAAGCAATTCGCCCAAGACGGATCAGATCTATGTGCGAACGGCGCAAATGCGAACTTTGGTAACTATTGACGCACCGGTACTCAAAACCGTTTCATCTGTCGCCTCTGCGCTGACTGGGCTTGTGACACCGGTTTCCAAGGTCGTCAAAGGTCTTTTAAATTTGAATTTACCCGTGGCGGTGGGCGGTCTTTTGTGCGTGCTTGCCTGCGACATCACCGATGTGGACATCACTCAAGCGTTGGCCATTTATATTGAGGCCGGTAGTGCGCAGGCCTATGTTGAAGCGTTTACGTGTGTGACACCCGCCACTAAGACGCTGACGGTAAAAACCACTACCTCAGGCGCTACCATCGCTATCGGGAGCGTCGATGCCGCTGCTGCCTTTTCTTCGTCGGCGGTGGTAGTTCCTCAGCCGTTGAGACTCGTGGACTTTGGCTCGCGGCATTGTTACGTCGCGGGGCTGCTATGTGACCCAGGGCGCACCGCAGGTGTCGGAGGCGGGCTTAATTTGAAGGCACAATCAACGATCGCCAAGCAGACCAGTTCAGTGTTTTATTCGCCCGTTGCCGAAATGACCGCGATACCTACGTATAAAAGCCCGCCAGTCAGCTCCAGCGTTGTGCAAAGTCTAGTGGATACCGTAAACGGTTTGCAGGTGACCTATGTGCCACCCAGTGGGAGTGTCTCCAGTGGCGCACTGGCTTCCGTCGCCGACTCTCTGACGCTTATCACCAATACCCTGGCAACAGCTATTCGAGGTGTTCTTTCGCCTTTGCTTGATCCTCTCGTTAATGTGCTAATGAAAGCCCTCGGCATCACCCTCGGCAACGCCGAAGTCGGCGCCAACCTCAGCTGCCACATGGGCCGCGCCTACCTGGTGATCTAGATCACCGGCAACTCCACGCAAAACCTCGCCCCGTGCTCCCCATTGGCGACGCTCAAGCGTCCGCCCATGTTTTCCACGATCCCGTAGCTCACCGACAACCCCAGCCCCGTGCCCACGCCAATCGGCTTGGTGGTAAAGAACGGTTCGAAGATCCGCTCCAGCAGCCGTGGATCAATGCCCGGGCCGTTATCCTCCACCCAGATGCGTACGTGGCGGCTGTCATGCTCGCAATGCATCGCGATCCAGGGGCGGAACGCCGGGTCGCTGTCCCGTTTGCTCAACAGCGCGTCACGGGCATTGACCACCAGGTTGATCAGCACCTGCTCAAGCTGATCGACGTAACCCTTGACCTGCAGCGTAAAGTCCGCAGGCGCGATGCGTAGCTCCACACCCTTGCCGCGCAAGCCTTCGCCGAGCAGCGACAGCATGCCGTCCACCGCCTGCGACGGGTCGAAGGGGTGTTGTTCGATCTCTGAACGGCGGCCGAACACGCGCATGTGGTCCACCACGCGTGTGGCGCGCTGGACCTGGGCGTCGATGCGCTGCAGCTTTTCGGTGAGGTAGTCGATCTGCGCATCGCCGGTGCCCAGGCGCTTGAGCATGTTGACGATGGCCATGCGCATCACATTCAGCGGCTGGTTGATCTCGTGGGCCAGGCCCGTGGCCATTTCACCCAGGGTGGCCATCTTGGCGCTTTGCGTCAGTTGCTGCTGGGAGCGCCGCACTTCGGTGTTGTCGCGCCCCACCGCCTGTATTTCCAGCAGCCGGCCTTGTTCATCGAACACGCCGCGGTCCGACCAGACCCACCAGGCATGTTCGCGGCCGGGCAGTTCCAGGCTGATTTCGGCGGTGCTGACCGGGAATTCAACGGTCAATTGGCCGATGCGTTGCACAAAGGCCTGGCGTTGTTCGTCCGACAGCCAATCACCCAGGTTGAGCCCCGGCAGTTGCGCGGGCAGGCACTCCAGGTGATTGGCCAGCGGCGTGTTGCCGAAGGTCAGGGTGAGGTCCGGGCGATAGCGGCAGATCATCGCCGGGGAGTCTTCGACCAGAATGCGGTAGCGTTCTTCGCTTTGTTTGACCTGCTCGGCGGCCAGCGTCGCCTCGGTGACGTCCAGCCACAACCCCACGGCTTCGAGCGGCAAGCCAAGGTCATCGCGCAGTAACTTGGCTTCATCCAGCAGCCAATGGTAACGGCCCTGTGTGTCGCGCAGGCGATAGCGGCTGCGCACGGCACCTTCTCGCAACAGCTGGCGGGTGCGTTCGAAGTAAAGGTCGCGGTCTTCGGGATGAATCAGGGAGGCCAGGTTGTCGTGGTTGCACTCGGCCAATGTCCAGCCCAGCAGCGGCAACAGGCTGTCGCTGAAGAAGGCCGGGTGCAGGGCGCCGTTGACGTAGCGCTGCACATAGATCACCGCCGGTGAGCTGGCGATGAGGTTGTCCAGGCGTGCATGGGCGGCGGCGGCTTGGGTTTGCTGGTTCTTGATGTCGCTGATGTCGTGCATGAAGCCGATCCAGCGCCGGTTGTCGCCCACTCCCAGCACCTGGCCCTGTACGCGATACCAGAGCGGGTTGTGGTCGGCGTCGCTGCGTTGCAGGCGCACGCTGGCCAGCAGCGGTTTGCCCAGGGTTTGCAGGTCGTGCAAACGACTGCCGAGCTCCTGGCGATCGGCGGGGTGGATCAGTTCCAGCCACTGGCCCAGCGCCTGGCGGTTCGGTGCCTCCTGCGCGCCGAGGCTGTGCAGCAACTGCGGTGCCAGCTGGATGTCATGGGTGCTCGGCAGCAGCTCCCACCAACCGGTGCCGAGCAGGCCTTGCAGGGCTTCCATGCGCTCGAGTTGGCGGTGGGAGTGCTGTTCGCGCAAGCGGCTAAGCAGTGGGGCGGCGAGGGCGGCGGTGAGGTCCAGCCAATCCCGTTCGCCGCCAGGCGATAGGCCATTGAAGAAGCCGCAGAGCAACCAGGCGGCGACGCCTCCACTGTCACGATAGGGCACCAGGAACCCGTCGGCATTGCCGAAAATACCCTGCAGGCGCGGGTTGTCGCCGCGCGCTTGGGCCAGGCTCAGGGGCGCGTTGCCGTGGGCGCTTTCCAGGCCGGTGCCCAGCGCCTGGCCGGTCTGCCACAAGGCGGGGGCATCAGGGGCCGCGTAGTGGCTGTAGATCCGCCAGCCCTGGTCTTCTTCGTCGAGCAACGCCAGGGCGATGCAGGGGATTCGCCAGTGCTGCGCCAGGCTGCGCAGATGCTCGTTGAACACATCGGGCACACGGGGCAGGCTGCACACCCGTAATTGCTCGCTCATCCGGCATGCCCATTGATGGTTCTGCTCGCGGTGCTGCGCCTGTTGGCGGCCGTCGAGCAGGTCGCCAATGTCCTGCAGGCGCAGGCACCAGCCGGCCCCCTCGGGTTCGATCCAACCTCGGGTGTGCAAGACCTGGCCGGCCGCGCCCTGGAAATCCAGGTCCAGGCTCTGGCGTTGCCAATCGGCAGGGCTGCCTTCGATGCTCAGGGCGCTGCTAGCGCACACCAGTTCACCCAGCAGCGGCCGGGTCTCACCCGCTGCCCGCGTTGCGAGGTGTGGAGCCAGGGTGCCACTGATCGTTATCACGTGGCCCTCGGGGTCCAACTGCAGGTGCAGCCCAGGCATCGGCACGCCAGGTGGGGCGAGGGGCGTGGCGCTGGTTCGGCCGAGCAGGCGAGCGAAGAGATTATCCCCCGAGGTCAAAACTGAAGACTCGAACGGGCCGTCAGGTAGGTCGGCAGGTTCGGCACGGGGCCTATGCCTGGCACCACCAGCGTCGGAAACACCGAATTCAGGCGGCTGGTGGGGTAGCTGATGGTGACGGTCAGCGTGGTGCCGTTGTAGGCGGCGCTGATCAAGTCGTCGGTGAATTGAAAGCTCGGTGGAATCCAGTCCAACTGCAGAATCGCCGTTGTCTTGGCGCGGTTGGCCAATTGCGTGCCGTAGGCAGTGCCGGCGGTCACCGGGTCCACCGACATGGCCTGGCGCACGGCCTCTGCCGCCGCCTGGTTGAATGACTGCATCAACAGCATCGGCAGGCTGTAGCTGATCAACCCGTAGAACACGGCAAAAAAGATTCCGAAGACCAGGGCGAACTCAATCGCCGCGGCACCTTTTTGTTTTCTAGGGAGGCTTGTTTTCATGACGGCGTCTACCCTGACGGCTACTACTTGATCTCAGCATAGAATCAATCAGCGAAAAGGGATGTTTTTTACGTGATCCATGGCGTGGTGATACTGATCTGGCTGGGACTGTGCGCGTTGCAGGATATGCGTCAACGGCAAATTGCCAACGGCTTGACCCTGGGTGTCGCGCTGCTGGCGCTGATTTACCTGGCGTGGGTGGGCGCGACCTGGCTGGGTGCGCCCGCCAGCGAAGGCGGCTGGGCATTTGCCGTGGCGCTGTTGCTGACCTTGCCCGGCTATGCGCTGGGCCGCTTTGGCGCGGGCGATGTGAAGCTGCTGGCCGCCCTGGCCCTGGCCAGTAGCCTGGACGCTTTGCTGTGGTCATTGATCGGTGCTGCGGTAGCCCAGAGTGGATGGTTACTTATCGGTCAAAGGCTTAGCGTGCGTAAGGCAGAAGCTGTCTCGGAAGCGTCAAAAAAACAGCCCTTTGCACCCTTTGTATTGACAGGGTTCTTGCTGTTCTGGCTTTGGATCCATTAGTCGAGTAAAGGCTCTATCCCTATGTACAGAGTCGGAAAGTGGGTCTACGTTTATGAGTGGATCTAGGGTTTTTCCTGGCAAAAGGGATAGGTCAATCTTTTGGCTTTCCAGGCATGGAGTTGCGTGTGAACAAGCTTACCTCGGCGGTAAAAGTGCTCGTGGTCGACGATCAGCCGTTGATCGTGGAAGAGCTCTGTGAATTTCTTGAAAGCAGTGGTTACCACTGCGTGCCTTGTGAATCCAGCCGGCATGCCTTGCAGCGTTTCGGCGAAGACGCGGACATTGGCCTGGTGCTCCTGGACCTGCACATGCCGGACATGGATGGCATTGAGCTGGTGCAGGCCATGCAGAAAGTGGCGGGCAGGGCGCGGGCGTTCGAGGCGATCATGCTGACCGGGCGTGCCGATAAACAGGATGTGATAAAGGCTCTGCGCGCGGGGATCTCGGATTACTACCAGAAACCGATCAACCTCGATGAACTGCTCGAAGGCCTGCAGCGCCAGGAAGCGGCATTGGAGGAGCGGCAAAAAGAGCTGCAACTGGGGCACTTGAACCAGAAGTTGCAATACCTCTCCGAATCCATCAATGACCTGTACCAGGACCTCGACAGAGTGCGCCGCAGCCCAGGTGCCGGCCTGGCGGAGGAGGGCGAGCCGGACGCCGAGGAAGCCGGGCCGGCGCACATCCCGACGATCTTCACGCAGCTGTCACCGCGCCAACTGGACGTTGCGCGCCTGGTGGGGAAGGGCCAGACCAACTACCAGATCGCCTGTGAACTGGGCATCACCGAGAACACCGTCAAGCTGTATGTGTCCCAGGTGTTGCGCCTGACCCACATGCACAACCGCACCCAACTGGCACTGGCCTTGGCACCGAAGCATCCGGCAATGGCCCGGCGGGTAACGGCGCACTAGTTGCTGCCCGCGCCACCCGCAGAAGCGCCGCCGCCCTGGGTCTCGAAAAACTCCGGAATCGGGTGCTTGTTGCTGTCCAGCCAACGCTGCAAGGCCTGCTCCCGTTCCGCGGGCGTGGTTTTTTGTGGCGTCGGCGAAGCCGCGCGGCCATCGATCTGCAGCGCCAGCCAGTTTTCCGTCTCCGCCTGCTGCGGGGATGACGGGCCCGGCTCGAGGGCCAGCGCGCTCAGCGGCAGCAGCGCCAGGCCGACAAGGTAATGTGCTTTCATCACTCACTCCTCACTTGATGGATGATCGACCGCGCAGCGCTGACCGCCGCCACCTTGCGCGCCGCCGCGCCAGCACCCTGCAGCTTCTGCGCGCGGGCCTGGGCCTGGGTGACTTGCTCGGGGCTCAGGCCAAACTGGCTCACCACTTTCGCCGCTTGCCCCCAGTCGTCTTGATAGATCAACAGTGTCACCAGGTTGACGGCGGCCAGCGGGTCGCCCTGCTTGAGCTCGATAGCGGTCATGAATTCAAAGCGGGCGTCTTCCACGCGCAATTGGTTGAGGTACACCACGCCCAAGTCATTGCGGACTTTTTCGTCGGTTGGCGCCAGCCGCGCCGCCCGTTGCAGATGCGTCATGGCCAGGCCGTTGTCGCCCTTGGCCGCGCCAATT
Organism: Pseudomonas cedrina subsp. fulgida; assembly: GCA_016937595.1. GTDB lineage: Bacteria > Pseudomonadota > Gammaproteobacteria > Pseudomonadales > Pseudomonadaceae > Aquipseudomonas > Aquipseudomonas fulgida. The sequence goes on from JAFHKH010000022.1 coordinate 7,181, forward strand.
GCCCCAGCCCGTGTTCGCCTTCGGCGGTCATGCAGGTGCCGAGCAGGCTGCGGTACAACGGCTCGGCCTCGCCGCGCCCCAGCAGGCGGTAATTGCGCGCCTTGCGCTGGCGCACCTGGGGCAAAGCGTCCGGCAGACTTTGCAGGTTGGCCAGGCTGGCGTGCAGCTTGCCCTCGTTGGCCAGGTCATCGGACAGGTTGAGCGCCAGCTCCTGGTCCGAATTCGGTTTGGCGCAACTGCCGGAAGATTGGCCGTTCGAGGCGCAGCCGCCGAGCATCAGCAGGGCCAGGCCGGCAATCAGTACTTTCATCAATCTCTCCTCAAAAATGGCCTTAAAAGTGGCTCAGCGCGCGGGCGATGCCGATAAAAGCCGGGCCGCCCAGCACGATCAGCAAGGCGGGGAACAGAAACACCATCATCACCACGGACATTTTTGCCGACATCTTCGAGATGTATTCCTGCAGGCGGGTCAGGCGTCGGTCGTCGAGCAATTGTTTAAGCGCGAGCAAGGATTTCATCGCGCCGCCGCCTTGCTGGATCAATTGCTGCAGGATGATGCAGGTGTCGGTGAACTCATCCACTTCCAGCAAGCGCGCGGTCTTGCCCAGCTCTTCGCTCAGCTCCAGCCCGGAATCGACCCGTGCCAGGATCAGGCGCAGTTCATGGGTCAGTTCAGGGAGCAGGCGCTGGGCTTCATTGCCCAGCACGCGCAGCGACTGTTCAATCGCCATGCCCGATTCGAACAGAATACGCAGCAGCGGAATGAACGTTGAGATTTCCTTGGCGATGCTCTGCTGGCGGTGTCTGGCGGCTGCGGCAAGCACGCGTTTGGGCAGCAGGTAGCCGATGCCCAGGGCAAACATCGGGGCGATCCACGCTGGGTCCGCGTGAGGAAACAGCAGTTGCTGGCCGATCAGGGTCAGGCCCAGCAGCACGATAGGCGTGCCGATCTGGAAAGCCGCGAACAGCGAGCGCTGGTTGGCCTTGCGCCAGCCGATCCGGTTGAGCAGGAGCTGGGTCTCGTTGTCCAGACTGACCGAGCGCTGCGCCAGCGTACTCCCGCCCAGTTGACGCATGAACGCGCCGAGCCGTGATCGCCGACCATCCGCCCTTGCAGGCCGTTCAGCCACCCGGCGCTCGCGACGGCGCTTCTCAAGCAACTGGCCGCCCACCAATACCCAGGGCGGCCAGCCAGCAATCAGGGCGCAGGCGAGCAG
>JAFHKH010000220.1 GCA_016937595.1 Pseudomonas cedrina subsp. fulgida
CCTGCCAGAAACGCCACTTCGCGCGCCAGTCGTTCGCCTTGCAGGCATTCGCGTTGCCAGGCCGCGTAGTCGGCGTACTGCACCGCCAGTGCCGGCAGCGGCGTCGGCTGGTCTTTGGCGAAGGCCGCATAGAGTTGGCTGAGCTCATTGACCAGTACGCCCACCGACCAGCCATCCGCCACCATGTGATGCAGGGCCAGGAACAGCAGGTGCCGGTCTTCATCCAGTTTGAGCAGACTGACGCGGATCAACGGTGCCCGGGCCAGATCCAGTGGCAGCCGCAGATTGTCCAGGCTGTGCTGGTCGGCCACGGTTTGGCGTTGTGCCTCGCTCAGGTGGGAGGCGTCGTGCAGCGGGATATCCAGTTCCAGTTGCGCTGTGATCACCGATACCGGCTCGCCATTGACATCGGAGTAGGCAGTGCGCAACACCTCATGGCGCTCGAGCAGGGCGTTGAAGCTGGCGCGAAGCGCAGCCAGGTTCAGGCTGCCGTGGAGGCTGAGGGTGGCGGCCATGTTATAGGCGGCCGACGGCCCGTTGAGACGATCGATCATCCACAACCGCTGTTGACTCATCGAGAGCGGCATGTGCGCCTGGCGTTCGACTGTCTTGAGCACAGGGGTGTTCGTCAGGCTCGCCGGTTGCGCGTTCAGGCTGTCCAGGCGTTCGGCCAGTTGCCACAACAGCGGGGCATCGAACACGCTGCGCAACGGCATTTCCACGGCACAGCGCTGACGAATGCGCGCAATCAGCCGTGTGGCCAGCAGCGAATGCCGCCCGCTTCAAAGAAGTGGCTGTTGCGTCCCAGCCGCTGGGGCGGCAACAGGGTTGCCCAGAGTTCGGCAAGCAGGTGTTCGCTGGCGCTGCCCAGGGGCTCGACCACGCGGGCGTCCAGGGTTGGCAACGGCAGGGCCTTGCGGTCGACTTTGCCGTTGGCGTTCTGCGGCCAGGTGTCCATCCGCACCCACAGCGAGGGCACCATGTAGGCGGGCAAGCTGTCGCGGACGAACTGGCTCAATACACTGTCGTCGAGCCCGTGCCCGTTGCGTCCCTGCCAGTAACCGACCAGCATCTCGTTGTGCAGGTTGACCACCGCCCGCAACACATCCGGATGGCGCTCCAGGTGGGCTTCGATTTCCCCGGGCTCGATGCGAAAGCCGCGCAGCTTGAGCTGGAAGTCCTTGCGGCCCAGGTACTCCAGGATGCCATCCTGGCCCCAGCGTGCGAGGTCGCCGCTGAGGTACAGGCGACTGCCCGCGGCGCCGAACGGGTTGGGAATAAAACTGGCGGCGGTACGCGCCGGGTCCGCCAGATAGCCGCGGCTGACACCGATACCGCCAATCGCCAACTCACCGACCACGCCGACGGGCACGGGCTGCAGGTCCAGGCCCAGCACATATAGCTCGGCGTTCGCGGTAGGACGGCCGATCGCCACGCTGCTGCCTTGCAGCGGCGCCTCGTACAGCGGCTGAAACGCCACGTCGTCGGAGCACTCGGCGGGACCGTAGGCGTTCATCAGTGGAATGTGCGGGTAATGCTGCAACCATTGCTGGGCGGTCGCACCGGCAGGGCTTCGCCGGTGGGCAATACCCAGCGCAAGTGGGGCAGCGGCATGGGCCGTGTGCCTGGCTTTCGAGCATGGCTTGCAGCAGGGCGGGTACCGGTTCCAGCAGGCTCACCTGGCGCGACTCGACCAGGCTGATCAGGGCCAGGGGATCGCGCACGGTTTCGTCGCCGATGATTTCCACGCAGGCGCCGAACAAGGGGGGCCTGAGG
>JAFHKH010000221.1 GCA_016937595.1 Pseudomonas cedrina subsp. fulgida
CTCAAGATGAGATCTCACCTGGAACTTGAGTTCCTGAAGGCCGTCGAAGACTTACGACGTTGATAGGTTGGGTGTGTAAGCGCTGTGAGGCGTTGAGCTAACCAATACTAATTGCCCGTGAGGCTTGACCAATATAACACCCAAGCAATTTGCAGGCATTGAAGCTGAAAAGCGAAAGAGCACCAGATTGCGGTGTGTGAAGACGAGATGAACCGAAAGTTCGACGCTCACAAAACACCGACAGCTGTCACATACCCAATTTGCTGAAGCGAGGCCATCTGGTCACGATTCAGTACCCGAATTTCTTGACGACCATAGAGCATTGGAACCACCTGATCCCATCCCGAACTCAGCAGTGAAACGATGCATCGCCGATGGTAGTGTGGGGTTTCCCCATGTGAGAGTAGGTCATCGTCAAGATTAAATTCCGAAACCCCTGTTTGCTAACGCAAACAGGGGTTTTGTTTTGGGCGGTCGGAAATCTAATCAACCTGACGCACCCCACAAATCTGCACAGTTATTTCTGAACCAGACCACTAGAATAAGCACCTAACCTTTTTTAGAGTCCGAGCCCTACTTATGCCCGATCCGGTTGATTCCCTTGAGGTGTCGGATTTAGCACTGGACGACCTGGTGGCATGCCATGAGTGCGACTTGCTGATGCGCAAACCAGTGCTTGCCCGTGGCGAAAAAGCCGAATGCCCGCGTTGCGGTTACGAGTTGTTTGCTCACCGCCACAACGTTATCGAGCGAAGCCTCGCCTTGGTGCTGGCCGCGTTGCTGCTGTACATTCCTGCGAACTTTCTGCCCATCATGCAGCTCAATCTACTCGGGCAGTCCTCGGAAGACACCGTATGGAGCGGGGTAGTCGGTCTGTTCGATACCGGCATGCAAGGCGTCGCCGCTGTCGTATTCCTGTGCAGCATGGCGATTCCGCTGCTCAAGCTGCTTTGCCAACTCGCTGTGTTGCTCAGCATCCGCTGGAACATCGGGCGCAGTTATGGACTGCTGCTGTACCGCATCTACCATCACATGAAAGATTGGGGGATGTTGGAGGTCTACCTGATGGGCGTACTGGTGGCGATCGTCAAACTCGCCGACATGGCCTCTGTCACAATCGGCCTGGGCCTGGGCTGTTTTGTCAGCCTGCTCGTGGTTCAGGTTCTACTTGAGGTGGTGATGTCGCCGCACCAGATCTGGCAGGCGCTGTCGGGAGAGGATGATCATGCGGGCGATTGATGCAGGCATTCTGATTTGTACCGAATGTCACGAGTTGAACAAACACGACACCGAATGTGATGAGCAGAGCTGCACCCGATGTGGTGCGCTGATCCATGCCCGTCGCCCCAACAGTCTCGCCCGTACCTGGGCACTGCTGGTGACTGCGGCCATCTTGTACATCCCTGCCAACCTGTTGCCGATCATGACCGTCAACTCACTGGGGCAAGGGGAGCCCAGTACCATTATGGCGGGTGTGATCCAACTGGTTCAGCACGGTATGTTTCCCATCGCGGCCGTGGTGTTCATCGCCAGTATCCTGGTGCCGACGTTCAAGCTGGTAGGCATCGGTCTGTTACTGTTCTCGGTGCAGCGTCACCAACCGCTGTCCGCGCAGCAACGTATTGTGATGTATCGCTTTATCGAATTCATTGGCCGCTGGTCCATGCTGGATATCTTCGTGATCGCCATCCTGGTGGCGGTTGTTAACTTTGGGCGACTTGCCAGTGTCGAGGCCAATCTCGGCGCTGCAGCGTTCGCCAGTGTGGTGATCTTGACGATGCTCGCCGCAGTAACTTTTGATCCCCGGCTGATTTGGGATAATACGGAGTCGGACGACGACCATGAGTGATTTGCCTAAAGCTAAGACCCGCCCAGCCTCCAATTGGTCGGCTATTTGGGTGTTGCCGCTGATTGCCCTGATCATTGGCGGGTGGCTGGGATGGCGCGCCTATTCCCAGCAGGGCATCGATATTCAAGTGCGCTTTGAAAGCGGCGAGGGCATCCAGGTCAATAAGACCGAAGTGGTCTACAAAGGCATGCCGGTGGGCAAGGTCAAGGCCCTGGCCCTGGATGACGAAGGTAACAATCGCGGGGTCATCGCCACCATCGAGATGGACAAGGACGTTGAGCAATACCTCAAGACCAACACCCGCTTCTGGCTGGTCAAGCCGAGTGTCACCCTTGCCGGTATAACCGGCCTGGAAACCCTGGTATCGGGTAACTACATCGCCGCCAGCCCCGGCGACGGTGAACCCACACGCAAGTTCAAGGCGCTCTCCGAAGAGCCACCGTTGTCCGACGCAAAGCCCGGATTGCACCTGACCGTCAAGGCTGATCGCCTAGGTTCGCTCAACCGTGGCAGCCCGGTGTTCTACAAACAGATTCAGGTAGGGCAGGTTAAAAGCTACCTGCTCTCCGAGGACCAGAGCACCGTCGAGATCAAGCTCTATATCGAACCGACCTACGCCAGCCTGGTGCGCAAACACACGCGTTTCTGGAACGCCAGCGGCATCAGCATCGACGCCAACCTTTCCGGCGTAAAAGTACGGAGTGAATCACTCTCCAGCATCGTCGCCGGCGGCATCGCCTTCGCCACGCCGGAAAACCGCAAGGACAGCCCGCCGACCGATCCGAGCCTGCCATTCCGTCTGTACGAGGATTTTGACGCAGCCGCGGCGGGTATAAGGGTCAAGGTCAAACTCAGCGACTTTGAAGGCTTGCAGGCCGGCCGTACGCCAGTGATGTACAAGGGCATCCAGGTCGGCAGTTTGAAAACCCTGAAGATCAACCCCGACCTGTCCAGCGCCAACGCAGAGCTGACCCTTGATCCCCTGGCCGAAGATTACCTGGTCCAGGACACTCAGTTCTGGGTGGTCAAACCGTCTATTTCCCTGGCCGGGATCACCGGGCTTGAAGCCTTGGTCAAGGGTAACTACATCGCCATTCGTCCCGGCGACAAAGGCACCGCGCCACAGCGTGAGTACGTCGCCCGCGCCAAGGCGCCGCCTCTGGACCTGCGTTCGCCAGGCCTGCATATGGTGTTGCTCACCGATAACCTCGGTTCCCTGGATGTCGGCAGCCCGATCCTCTACAAGCAGGTCAAGGTCGGCTCGGTGCAGAGCTACCAGTTCTCGCGCAAGAACAAGCAATTGGTGATCGGTGTCCACATCGAGAAGGAATATGAAAACCTGGTCAATGGCTCGACGCGCTTCTGGAATGCCAGCGGTGTGACCCTGACCGGCGGCCTCACTGGCGGCATTCAGGTCAAGAGTGAATCCCTGGCAAGCCTGATGGCCGGCGGTATTGCCTTTGAAACCCCGGAACCCAACGTCCCGCTGAAAAAACGCATCCCGCGGTTCCGTCTGTTTGCCGACCGCGAAGCCGCCAACCAGCACGGCACTTTGGTGACCATTAAAGTTGACCGCGCCGACGGCATGCGCCCTGGCACGCCGGTGCGTTTCAAAGGCCTGGACGTGGGCAAGATTGAACGCGTCGACCTCAGTGCGGACATGCAGTCGGTGCTGCTCAGCGCGCGTATCACCCAGGTAGCCGACCGTATTGCACGCGTTGGCAGTCAATTCTGGGTGGTCAAGCCTGAACTGGGCCTGATGAAAACCTCCAACCTGGAAACCTTGGTCACCGGGCAATATATTGAAGTGCAACCGGCTGCCAAAAACGCCGGCCCGCAAAAGAGTTTCGTCGCGCTGGCCCAGCCCCCTGAGACTGCCGCCAGGAAGCGGGCCTGAGCCTGACCCTCAGCGCC
>JAFHKH010000222.1 GCA_016937595.1 Pseudomonas cedrina subsp. fulgida
TTCAGTTGGCCCATCTTTAACTGACCCACCGCATTCGCGAGCAAGCCCGCTCCCACATTTTGATCTGTATCAGGTCCTAGCGGGCGGCGCCCAGTTGGCCGTTGGCGTCGGAGAACACAATTTCCACGCGACGGTTCTGCGCCCTGCCCCGTTCAGACGCGTTGGCCTCCACCGGGTACTGGTCGCCATAACCTTCGACCTGGATGCGTTTTTCGTCGATCCCAAGGTCTTCCAGCACATCCGCCACCGATTGCGCGCGGTCGCGGGACAGTTTGAGATTTTCGCGCTCACCGCCGGTGTTGTCGGCGTACCCCTCGATGCGCACCACGCGCTTGGGGTTGAGTTGCAGGAACTGTACGATTTTCAGCACGGTGCGGTTGGCCGAGTTTTTCAGCTCTGCTTCGCCCGTATCGAACAGCACGTCGCCCAGGGTCATCACCAGGCCGCGATCAGTCTGGGTGGTGGCCAGGCTGGCGATCTGTTCTTCAAGCCACTTGCCCTGCTGCTGCACACTGATCAGCTTGTTTTCACGCAGGGCCAATTGCAGGCGCTGGCGCTCCAGTTCGAGCTTGGCGCCGCGCTCTTCGTTGAGTGCCTGCTCGGTGTGTTCACGGGCGATGGCACTGTAGCGCTGGCTCAGGTAGGCGTAATGCACCACGTCCGCGCCGCTGCCCCAGTAGCTGGACAAGCGGTCGGCGCGGGCCAGGGACTCACCGGCGCGGATCACATCCTTGGGGGCAATGCGCAACACGTTGGCGTCTTCCTTGACCTTCTGGAAATCGCTGCCCGCCTGCTGCAACGCCTGCTCGCCACTGGGATGGCTGGCGCAACCGCCCAACACCGCGCTGCCCAGCAGCACGGCACAACCCACACCCCGGATGATCGGGCTCATTGCGCTTCCCCCAACTGCAACTGCTTACGCAGGCGCGTGATGCGGGTGTTGAGCACGTTGAGTTGTTCCTGGCTCTTGCGGGTCAGCACCCTGGCTTCGGCCAGGCGTGCGTCAAGTTCGGCTTGTTCGGCCTGCATGCGCGCGTCCTTGTAGGACTGGTCGGCCATGTCGGCCTTGGCCTGGGCGAATTTGTCCTCGGCCAGTTTCAGTTCAGGTGAGTCATCCTTGCTCGCTCCCACCGCGCCGGCTTGTTCCAGGGCTTGCTGGGTGAGGCGTATCTGTTCATTCGGCGCAGGATCGGCTGCACATCCCGCCAGAGCGACAACGGCGAGGGCCGCAAAAAGAGGTCGAAAAGTCACTGAAAATTCCTACTTTGTTTGGGTGCCGACGGGCTGCTGCAATTGTGCTTTCCAGCGCTCCAGATTGCGCTGCAGCGCGGTTTGCGCCACACCGGACGTCTGCAATTCTGTCATCTTTTTGGCGAGCTGTCCGCGCAACCACGGATCATTGCAGGCCGAGTTGTGGGAAATCGCCAGGTACAGGCCCGGCTGATCGATGGGCACGTCGCGGTCGATCAGGTCATTGCTCATGCCCAAGGTTTGCGCCATGGCCATGCCGGAATACCGTCCGGCCAGGACGTAGTCCACCTCCCCCAGCAACAGTTTCTGAAACGCCGGGGTCAAGCTGGGAAAGCGCTGCAGCGTCAGTTGCTGGCTGGCGAAGGCCTCAAATTCGTGGGTCAGGCGGGCACGCTCCGACAGGGCGCCCTTGAGGCCATGCAGGTCGGCAGCCGTGGCGTAGGCCAGCGTCGACGCCTTGCGCGTCCAGACGAGATAATCGGTTTTCACCAGCGCCGGGTGGATGTAGTCGAGGGTTTCCAGCTCGCCGAGGGTCAGCGATGCATCGGCGAGGATATCCATGCGCCCGGTGCGCACTTCTTCCAGGGCCAGGGAGCGCTTGCCGCCGTAGAGCAGGTCGATTTTCAACCCGAGGTCCTTGGCCACCTGCTGTAACACATCAGCGGTGGCGCCAATCAAGTGCGTGGGGTCTTGCGGGTCACGCCACAGCAACGGCGGTGCGTCAGGGCTGCCGGTGATCACCAGGCGGTCGCATTTACCGGCGGCCAGCGACAGCGTCGGCAGCAGCATAAGGCCCAGCAGCAGGGTCAAGGGGCGCAGTTCCATGGCGAGGTGCTCCAACAAAGTCAAAAAAAAGCCCGGTCGCAGGGACCGGGCTCTTTATAAGTGAAGCGACTGGATTAGACCAGCTTCTCCAACTCAGGTACGGCTTCGAACAAATCCGCCACCAGGCCATAATCAGCCACCTGGAAGATCGGTGCTTCTTCGTCCTTGTTGATCGCAACGATCACTTTGGAGTCTTTCATACCGGCCAAATGCTGGATCGCGCCGGAGATACCGACGGCGATGTACAGCTGTGGCGCGACGATCTTGCCGGTCTGGCCGACCTGCATGTCGTTGGGTACGAAACCTGCGTCGACCGCCGCGCGCGAAGCGCGACCGCCGCGCCCAGCTTGTCGGCCAGGGCGTACAGGTGTTTGAAATTGTCACCGTTCTGCATGCCACGCCCGCCGGAAACGACGATCTTGGCAGCGGTCAGTTCGGGACGATCCGACTTGGCCAGCTCTTCGCCGACAAAGCTCGAAGTGCCAGCGTCGTGGGCAGCGGAGACTGCTTCAACGGCAGCCGACCACCTTCGGCGGCAACCGGGTCGAAACCGGTGGCGCGCACGGTGATCACTTTGATCGAAGCGTTGGACTGCACGGTGGCAATGGCGTTACCGGCATAGATCGGGCGCTTGAAGGTGTCGGCGCTTTCTACCGAGATGATCTCGGAGATCTGGTCAACATCCAGCTGCGCGGCAACGCGTGGCAGGATGTTTTTGCCGTTGGACGTGGCGGCGGCCAGGATGTGGCTGTAGCCCTTGCCCAATTCAGCAACCAGCGGAGCAACGTTTTCCGGCAACTGGTGTGCGTAGGCCGCATTGTCAGCATTCAGGACTTTGCTCACGCCTGCGATCTTCGCAGCGGCTTCAGCCACGGCGCCAGCGCCTTGACCGGCGACCAGTACGTGGGTGTCGCCACCAATTTTGGCGGCAGCGGCCACGGTATTCAGGGTGGCCGGAGCCAGCACCTTGTTGTCGTGTTCGGCGATTACGAGGATAGCCATGATCAGATCACCTTCGCTTCGTTTTTCAGTTTCTCGACCAGTTCAGCCACCGACTTGACCTTGATGCCCGCGCTGCGTGCAGCCGGTGCTTCAACCTTGACGGTCTTGTTGGTGGAGGCGGTGGAAACGCCCAAAGCGTCTGGAGTGACCGACTCAAGCGGCTTCTTCTTGGCTTTCATGATGTTCGGCAGGGACGCATAGCGCGGCTCGTTCAAACGCAGATCGGTGGTGACGATGGCTGGCAGTTTCAGCGAAACGGTCTGTGCGCCGCCGTCGATTTCGCGCGTGACCGCAACCGTGTCGCCGCTCACTTCCACTTTGGAAGCGAAGGTGCCCTGGCCGTAACCGGTCAGCGCAGCCAGCATCTGGCCCGTCTGGTTGTTGTCGCTGTCGATGGCCTGTTTGCCAAGGATCACCAGTTGCGGCTGCTCCTTGTCGACAACCGCCTTGAGCAACTTGGCCACGGCCAGGGAGGTCAGGTCTTCAGCGGATTCAATCAGGATGGCGCGGTCGGCGCCCAATGCCAGGGCGGTGCGCAACTGCTCTTGAGCAGTGGTCGGGCCGATGGACACCACGACGATTTCAGTCGCCACGCCTTTCTCTTTCAGGCGTACGGCTTCTTCCACGGCGATTTCGCAGAACGGGTTCATCGACATCTTGACGTTAGCGAGGTCGACGCCGGAATTGTCCGCCTTGACGCGAACTTTCACGTTGTAATCGACAACGCGTTTGACAGCTACAAGAACCTTCATGGATTCCTCGTTACTCTCCGGTGAAAAGAAAGTCGCCTAGGCGAACCTGGCGGTTGATGCTCATCGGCACACAAGGGCACCTCCAAAAACCTTGGCGAGTGACGCAGCGCGGGGCAGCGGTGACCGTTCGTCAGTGGTGACCGAGAGGTCATTACTTATCGCAGCGTGTAAACTGCGCGCCATTGCCCGCGCGCGCAGCACCTGCCTTGCTTTTGGACGTGCTCTTGAAACCTGCAGTCTGCCTACGGTAAGCGCAAAACCGACCGTATATTGACCGGAACGCCTATTCTGGTCAATACGGCAAAATAGCCAGCCATAAGCCGCACCACTTTGATTTACCTAGCCTGCGGGCAATTCAAACAAACGTTTGTATTGGACGCTGACAGTGGTGTAGATATAATGCGCCACCTAGAGAGAAAGGTGAGTCATCCCCTGCTATTTGGCACAGTGATGATGGACACGACACCGAACCTCCACCCATTAGAAAAAGCCTGTTGAGCCTTGAGTAGGAGATAGCCTGTGGAACGCGAATACATGGAATTCGACGTGGTCATCGTCGGCGCTGGCCCGGCTGGCCTGTCCGCCGCCTGCCGACTGAAGCAGAAGGCCGCCGAAGCCGGTAAGGAAATCAGCGTCTGCGTGGTCGAGAAAGGCTCTGAAGTCGGCGCGCATATCCTGTCCGGTGCCGTGTTCGAACCACGCGCCCTGAACGAACTGTTCCCGGACTGGAAAGCCCTCGGCGCCCCGCTCAACACCCCCGTGGTACGCGATGACATCTATGTCCTGCGCAGCCCCGAAGCGTCCACCAAGGTGCCCGGCTTCTTTGTGCCCAAGACCATGCACAACGAAGGCAACTACATCATTTCCCTGGGTAACCTGTGCCGCTGGCTGGCCCAACAAGCCGAGAACCTCGGTGTGGAAGTCTACCCAGGCTTTGCCGCCCAGGAAGCACTGTTCGACGAGAACGGTGTGGTCCGCGGCATCATCACCGGCGACCTCGGCGTCGACCGTGAAGGCAAGCCCAAAGAAGGCGTCTACACCCCTGGCATGGAACTGCGCGGCAAATACACGCTGTTTGCCGAAGGTTGCCGTGGCCATATCGGCAAGCAGTTGATCAAGCGCTTCAACCTGGACAGCGACGCCGACGCCCAGCATTACGGTATTGGCCTGAAGGAAATCTGGGAAGTCGACCCGGCCAAGCATCAGCCGGGCCTGGTGGTGCACACCGCTGGCTGGCCGCTGGATATCATGGGCAACGAGAACACCGGTGGCTCGTTCCTTTATCACCTGGAAAACAACCAGGTGGTCGTCGGCCTGATCGTCGACCTGTCCTATAGCAACACCTTCCTGTCGCCGTTCGACGAATTCCAGCGCCTCAAGCATCACCCGGTGCTGGCCCAGTACCTGGAAGGCGGCAAGCGCATCAGCTACGGCGCCCGCGCCATCTGCAAAGGCGGCCTGAACTCGCTGCCGAAAATGGTCTTCAACGGCGGCGCGCTGATCGGTTGCGACCTGGGCACGCTTAACTTTGCCAAGATCAAAGGCAGCCACACGGCGATGAAGTCCGGCATGCTCGCCGCCGACGCCGTGGCCGACCGCCTGTTTGCAGAGTCCGAAGGCGGTGATGAATTGACCGCTTACGTCGACAGCTTCAAGTCCAGCTGGCTCTATGAAGAGCTGTTCGCCAGCCGCAACTTCGGCCCGGCCGTACACAAATTCGGTGCCATCATCGGCGGCGGCTTCAACTGGTTCGACCAGAACATCCTCGGCGGCAAAATGCCGTTCACCCTGCATGACACCAAGCCGGACTACGCCTGCCTCAAGCTGGCCAAGGACAGCCAGAAGATCGACTACCCCAAACCCGACGGCAAGCTGAGCTTCGACAAGCTGAGCTCGGTGTTCATCTCCGGTACCAACCACGAAGAAGAGCAACCGTGCCACTTGAAACTCAAGGACCCGAGCATCCCGATCGGCACCAACCTGCCGCTCTATGATGAACCGGCGCAACGCTACTGCCCGGCCGGCGTGTACGAGGTCATCACTCAGGAAGACGGCGAGAAGCGCTTCCAGATCAACGCCCAGAACTGCGTGCACTGCAAGACCTGTGACATCAAGGACCCTTCGCAGAACATTACCTGGGTCACGCCGGAAGGCGCGGGTGGGCCGACTTACCCGAATATGTAAGGCGGTTGCTTGAAAGCGAGGCCCTCATTGCGAGGGCCTTTTTTGTGCTTGACTCGGTCAACTGTGGGAGCGGGCTTGCTCGCGAAAGCGGTGGTTCAGTTTGAGCATCCTTAACTGACACACCGCTTTC
>JAFHKH010000223.1 GCA_016937595.1 Pseudomonas cedrina subsp. fulgida
CGCGAAGAGGCCCGCCCAGGCATTACATCCCATGCTGTTTCATCAACCGCGCATAACTGCCATCGGCCCTCATTTTGGCAATCTCCCGATCAAAGCCGGCAACAATCTGCGCATGCTCGGGGTTCTTCAGGCTGACCAGAATATGCAGGCTGTTTTCACTCAGTGGCGTGGGCAAGAACTCCACCGCATTACGCACCCGCGCGGATTCGCGTGACAGGTAATAACGCGCCACATATTCATCCTCCACCGTCAGCCGTACCCGCTGCGCCGCCAGCATGCGCACGGCCATGGCGAAGCTATGCACGGGGACTTTCTGCAACTGGGTATCGCCATCAAACGCCGCCGAATAGGCATACCCGCGCACCACGGCGATCGGGTAGTCGTGCAGTTGCTCAAGGTTCTGGAACTGGAGAGGATCATCACGACGCTTGATTAAACGCACGCGGTTGAGCAGGTACTCACTGGAAAACTCGCCTATCTGCGTGCGGGCGTTGTCATACCAGGCGTTGATCAGCACGTCATAGCGCCCATCGCCCACGCCCATCAGCGCGCGTGCCCAGGGCACCTGCTCGAAGTCACTGGCGTAACCTGCACGGGCCAGGGCGGTGCTGACGATATCGGTGGCCAGCCCGCCGTTGATCAAGGTGGCATCGGTAAAGGGCGGCCAGGCATCCGCTACCAGGCGCAGACGCTGTGCAAAAGCCGGCTGGGCCAGCAGCAACACTCCGATCAAAGCAACGGCACGAGAAAATCGCGGCATGCTCAAGTCCTTGGCAGGCAGGCGGTGGCCTGGGCTCAGGCGGGGCCCGAGGTGCTAACAGTAGCTCAGATTACACAAAGAAACCGGTCGCGCAGGCACTCAATGATGGCAAATTGACCTCATTCACAAAAATAGCTCATTTAGACAGCGTTGCCTGCTGCGCTTACTATCCTTATCAGACATTTACACGAGAACACGCCATGACGGTTGAATGGGTCTGTAAACATCACGCTGACCTGGGCAAGGAGCAGCTTTATGCCATCCTGCGCCTGCGCAACGAGGTGTTTGTTGTCGAGCAGAAATGTGTCTACCAGGACATTGATGACCAGGACTTATCGGGCGATACCCACCACCTGATGGCCTGGCAGGATGACGCGCTGGTGGCGTACCTGCGCCTGCTGGATCCGCACACCCAGGGCGGCGATGTGGTGATCGGCCGGGTGATTGTGGCGCCGGTGGCACGCGGCACGGGCCTGGGGCATCAGATGATGGACGAGACACTCAGGCAGATTGAAGACCTCTGGCCGGATACGCCGATATTCCTCTCAGCCCAGGCACATTTGCAGGGGTATTACGGGCGCTATGGCTTTGTGGTGGCGGGCGAGGAATACCTGGAGGATGACATTCCACATATAGGTATGCGGCGCGGTTGAGGGCCTCTTCGCGAGCAA
>JAFHKH010000224.1 GCA_016937595.1 Pseudomonas cedrina subsp. fulgida
CAACTTCAACCACTTGCGCTTCCGATCTCTCGTTAGCGGGAGGCGAATTCTACAGCGTTACACGCTGCTGTCAACACCTCTTTTTCTCCGCTTTCGACCGAGAAGATCGAAACGTTAATAGAGCCAAACAACACTGCTCTACCAACTCCTTCTGGGCTTCGGTGAACTGAAGCAAGTCGCTGTCGAATCCCGCATAACTCTTTGTTTACCAAGGAGTTTTCCGTTTCGACTGCGCCGGAAGTGGGGCGAATTATAGACTTCCAGAATCTGCCGTCAACCCTTAATTACGCTTTTGTTGCAGGAAGTGGCTTTTTCGCAATAAGGCGGGGGATTCGCCGCATTACAGGGGGTATCCGTAACACCAGCAGCAACGCACCGATAGAGGCATAGATAGCCCACTCCTTCAAGTCCGCCCGCACGATCCACAACATATGCAGCAAGCCAAGCCCAAGAATCACATACACGAGGCGATGCAGCTTCTTCCAACGACTGCCGAGCCGACGCTGACTGTAGCGATTCGACGTCACCGCCAGTACCAGCAGCGACAGGAACCCCAACGTACCGACAATAATGTAGGGCCGCTTGCGCAACTCCACGCCCAGCTGCGACCAATCCAGCCCGAGTACAAATACGCAATAAGCGGCCAGATGCAGCACAACGTAAGCAAAGCACCACAACCCCAACTGTCGGCGTACTGCGATCCACCCCGCCCAACCGCTCAGCTTCTGCAGCGGTGTCATTCCCAGAGTAATCAGCAGCAAGATCAACGTGCCCAGACCTAGCCGATCGACCAGCACTTTGCCAGGATCAGGCCCCAGGGCAAAACTCCATGCTTCATACAACCAATACAGCGGCCATATCGCCGCCGCTAGAAAGACGCCAATGCGCCAGACGGGATAACGCATCAGTAGTTCTTCCGTAAATCCAGACCGGTATAGAGAGAAGCCACTTCATCCGAGTAGCCGTTGAACATCTGCGTCTCACGCACATTCGGACTGAACAGACCACTGGGCAGACGACGCTCCCGTGCTTGGGTCCAACGTGGATGGTCGACCGTAGGGTTCACGTTCGCATAGAACCCATACTCGTCCGCGGCAATGCTCTGCCAGGTGGTTTTCGGCTGCTCGCTTACCAGACTGATGCGCACAATCGACTTCACACTTTTGAAGCCATACTTCCAAGGCACCACCAAGCGCAGCGGCGCGCCATTCTGATTAGGCAGTTCGCGCCCATACATGCCCACAGCCAGGATCGCCAGTGGATTCATCGCCTCATCCAGCCGCAAGCCTTCTACATACGGCCAGTCGATCAAGCCAAAACTGGAACGCTGCCCCGGCATGCTCTTGGGATCCTGCAGCGTTTCGAAGCGGATGTATTTGGCTTTGGAGGTCGGCTCAACCTGCTTGAGCAACGCCGAGATCGGAAAGCCGATCCATGGAATAACCATCGACCACGCCTCCACGCAGCGCAGGCGGTAGATGCGCTCCTCCAATTGATAGGGTTTCATGAAGTCTTCCAGGGCATAGCGGCCCGGCTTCGCCACCTCGCCATCGATCACCACACTCCACGGTTCGGTCTTCAGTGAACCCGCATTGGTTGCCGGGTCGCCCTTGCCGGTACCGAACTCATAGAAGTTGTTGTAGTGAGTCGCGTCCTTGAACGGCGTGATCGCTTCATCCTTTACCGTGATCGCCTGCCATTGGGTGCTCGGCAGTTTTTCGGTAAACCAGTTCGGCGCCCTGCCCGCCTCGACATCAGCGTAGCGCGAGGCATCTGCGGCACTGGCCCAACGCGGCAAGCTGCTGGCCGCGAGGCCGGCGAGCGCACCACCGAGCAAGCTGCGGCGGGAAAGATAGAAGGACTCTGGAGTGACATCCGATTCGTGGCAATCGGACGCTTTAGGCAATTTGATTAACATGGCAACTCCGCAGCATTGGAGGACAGATACACCAATAGACTGCGGAGTATGGGCGAAATTACATTAAGGCAATGTTTTGTCGCGGCGCAAATGCAGCAAATACTGAACCGGCCCCGAAGCGGCGTAGACCAGGAACGCCAGCAGTAGAATCCGCGGAGGATCACTGAACACGACGGCAAACACCAGCACCACGGCCAGGATCGCCACAAAAGGCACGCGCCCCTTGAGGTCCAGCTCCTTGAAGCTGTTGTACTTGATGTTGCTGACCATCAACATGCCGGCCGCAGCCACCATCAAGGCCACCAGGAACGACATCTTCGAACCCTGAATGCCGTAATCACTGAACGCCCAGACGATACCCGCCACCACACCCGCAGCCGCCGGGCTGGCCAGACCATGAAGTAACGCTTGTCGGCGGTCCCCACCTGGGTATTGAAGCGCGCCAGGCGTAAAGCCGCGCCCGCGACATAAATGAAGGCCACCATCCAGCCAACCTTGCCCATGTCACCCAGGGCCCAGGCAAATGCCAGCAACGCAGGGGCGACACCAAACGCGACCATGTCCGACAACGAGTCGTACTCGGCACCGAAGGCACTTTGTGTATTGGTCATGCGGGCCACGCGACCATCAAGGCCGTCGAGCACCATGGCCACGAAAATGGCGATGGCCGCAAAACCGAAATACTTGCTGGCATTCGCCGCATCACCTGCCGCCAGTGCGCTTTGGGCGCTCATGGAGTTGATGATGGAGTAGAAGCCGGCAAACAGATTCGCCGTGGTGAACAGGTTGGGCAGCAGATAGATGCCACGATGCCGAACCTTGCGACCTTCGGCGTCATGTCCTTCTTCGACATGTTCATCGATGGGTAACAGGCTTTCGGCGTCAGAAGCCTGGCTTGGCTCTTCGGGACGTTCGCTCATGGACTTTACCTTGCAACGGTGTGAAAAAAATTCGACAAATACTTGCGGCGAGTGTTCGCCCGCAAACGATGCAGCTTTATACCAGAACCTGTCTGCCAAACGAAAAAACGCGGCCTAAGCCGCGTTTTCTGTTGATACGTACGACTTAGTTCTTGGCTTTGTCGACGATCTTGTTGGCACCGATCCACGGCATCATGGAGCGCAGTTGCTCGCCGATGACTTCGATACCGTGAGCGGCGTTGTTACGACGCTTGGCGGTCATCGAAGGGTAGCCGGTAGCACCTTCGCTGATGAACATTTTGGCGTATTCGCCGTCCTGAATACGTTTCAGGGCGTTGCGCATAGCCTGACGGGACTCGGCGTTGATCACTTCCGGGCCGGTCACGTACTCGCCGTATTCGGCGTTGTTGGAGATCGAGTAGTTCATGTTGGCGATACCGCCTTCGTACATGAGGTCAACGATCAGCTTCAGTTCGTGCAGGCATTCGAAGTAGGCCATTTCCGGCGCGTAGCCCGCTTCAACCAGGGTTTCGAAACCGGCTTTTACCAGTTCAACGGTACCGCCGCACAGAACGGCTTGCTCGCCGAACAGGTCGGTTTCAGTTTCGTCCTTGAAGGTAGTTTCGATGATACCGGTACGACCACCGCCGACACCGGCAGCGTAGGACAGTGCAACGTTCTTGGCATTGCCCGACGCGTCCTGGTAGATCGCGATCAGGTCAGGGATACCGCCGCCTTTGACGAACTCGGAACGCACGGTGTGACCCGGCGCCTTCGGCGCGATCATGATCACGTCGAGGTCAGCGCGCGGCACGACCTGGTTGTAGTGGATCGCGAAACCGTGGGAGAAGGCCAAGGTAGCGCCCTTCTTGATGTTCGGCTCGATTTCGTTCTTGTACAGCGCGGACTGGAACTCGTCCGGGGTCAGGATCATGACCAGGTCGGCGGCAGCAACAGCGGAAGCAACGTCGGTCACTTTCAGGCCATGGGCTTCAGCCTTGGCAACAGTCGCCGAACCTTTGCGCAGGCCAACCGTCACGTCAACGCCGGAGTCTTTCAGGTTGCAGGCTTGCGCGTGACCCTGGGAACCGTAGCCGATGATGGCGACTTTCTTGCCCTGGATGATCGACAGGTCACAATCTTTATCGTAATAAACTTTCATGAGGTTCCTCTATATATCCAGGCCGTAAGGCCATTCACTAATTTGGGTTAGACGCTAAGTACTTTGTCGCCACGGGCAATCCCGGTGACACCACTGCGTACGGTTTCCAGAATCGAGGCCGTCCCGATCGACTGGATGAAGCTGTCCAGCTTGTCGCTTGTACCGGTCAGTTGCACGGTATAAACACTGGCGCTCACATCAACGATCTGCCGCGATAAATATCGGTGGTGCGCTTGATCTCGGCACGCTGGGCCCCCGTGGCCTTGACCTTGACCAGCATCAGCTCGCGCTCGATGTGGGCACTTTCGGACAGGTCGACCAGCTTGACCACTTCGATCAGCTTGTTGAGGTTCTTGGTGATCTGCTCGATCACCTCATCGTGGCCCACGGTGGTCAACGTCAGGCGCGACAGGGTCGGGTCTTCGGTCGGGGCCACGGTCAGGCTTTCGATGTTGTAGTTGCGTTGTGAAAACAGGCCGACAACACGAGACAGAGCGCCGGGTTCGTTCTCCAGAAGCAGGGAGATAATGTGCCGCATGATTAAGTACGCTCCGTCTTGTTCAGCCACATATCGCGCATAGAGCCGTCCTTGATCTGCATCGGGTAGACGTGCTCGCTGGTGTCCACCTTGATATCGATGAACACCAGGCGGTCCTTCATGGCGAACGCCTCTTCCATCTTCGGCTTCAGATCTTTCAAATCGGTGATGCGAATGCCGACGTGGCCATAGGCTTCAACCAACTTGACGAAATCCGGCAGCGATTCCATGTAGGAATGGGAGTGACGGCTACCGTAGCTCATGTCCTGCCACTGACGCACCATGCCCAGCACGCCGTTGTTCAGGCAGACGATCTTCACGGGAAGGCCGTACTGCAGGCATGTCGACAGTTCCTGGATGTTCATCTGGATGCTGCCTTCACCGGTGACGCATGCGACATCGGTATCCGGGAAGCTCAGTTTCACACCCATGGCCGCAGGGAAACCAAAGCCCATCGTGCCCAGGCCGCCGGAGTTGATCCAGCGGTTAGGCTTGTCGAACTTGTAGTACTGCGCCGCGAACATCTGGTGCTGGCCCACGTCGGAGGTGACGAAGGCATCGCCCTTGGTCACTTCGCACAGGGTCTCGATCACGGTTTGCGGCTTGATAATGCTGCCGTCGCCCTTGTCGTAAGGGAACAGGCCGCGGTCACCGCGCCATTCGTCGATCTGCTTCCACCAGCTGGCAACGGATTCCTTGTTCGGCGTTTCGCCAATGTCCTTGAGCGCAGCAACCATTTCGGTCAACACGCTTTCTACAGGACCCACGATCGGCACGTCCGCCTTGATGGTCTTGGAAATGGACGCCGGGTCGATGTCGATATGGATGATCTTGGCATTCGGGCAGAACTTGCTCGCGCCGTTGATCACGCGATCATCGAAACGTGCGCCCACTGCCAGGATCACGTCGGCATGGTGCATAGCCAGGTTGGCGGTGTAGCTGCCGTGCATGCCGAGCATGCCGACGAACTGACGGTCCGAACCGGGGAACGCGCCGAGGCCCATCAAGGTGTTGGTCACTGGCAGGTTGAGCAGCTTGGCCAATTCGGTCAACGGTGCGGAACCGCCGCCCAGAATCACGCCACCACCGGAGTACAGTACTGGGCGCTTGGCCGCCAGGAGCATTTCCGCGGCCTTGCGGATCTGCCCTGAGTGCCCACGGACGGCCGGGCTGTAGGAGCGCAGCTTGGCTTTCTTCGGGAAGATGTATTCGAATTTTTCAGCCGGGTTGGTCATGTCTTTCGGGATATCGACCACGACAGGACCCGGACGACCGGACTGTGCGAGGTAAAACGCCTTCTTCATGACTTCCGGGATTTCCGAGGCATGCTTGATCATGAAGCTGTGTTTCACGATCGGCCGGGAGATACCGATCATGTCGGTTTCCTGGAATGCATCGGTACCGACCATGGTGCTGGCGACCTGGCCAGAAATGACCACCATCGGGATGGAGTCCATGTACGCAGTCGCGATGCCAGTAATGGCATTGGTCGCGCCAGGGCCGGACGTTACCAGGACCACGCCGGCTTTACCGGTGGCACGGGCATAACCGTCAGCCATATGGGTCGCGGCCTGTTCATGGCGAACCAGGATGTGGGTAACAGCCGGTTCCTTGAACAGTGCGTCGTAGACATGCAGCAGAGCACCACCCGGGTACCCGTAGATATAGTCGACGCCTTCGTCACGCAAAAAGCGGACGAGCATCTCACCGCCAGATAAAAGCTCCACGTTGTTCACCTCTAAAACGCCAGAATACCGTCCGTTGAAAACCGACGGGTCTTAATAGGTTTACTTCTCAACAGAGCATGAGCGACGGTGGTCGCCGACTACGTCAGCACTGACTGAGCAAGTATTGGGATCGTCCCAAGTGTTGCGGGCTTTTCCCACCCAGCGCGAGGTAACGCGTTGCGGGTGTTACAGGTCGGCGCGGATGTGCGCCTCATGATCTGCTGAGCGGGGCTGCTTCTGGCAGTCCCGATACAGCGGACTTTGGATTCTTCTGTTTCAGGCCCTCCAAGTCAAGCAATAATTGCGCTTTTTTCCAACTAAGCGCATGAGAACGCAGAAGAAAGGGCTTTGAGGAGGGATAAAACTCGCCTGAATGTCGTCAAGCGGTAGAAATGTGCGCAAGACTGCCGGAAAACCCGGCAGTCAGGCAATTAACGAGCGTCAGCGATCAATTGGTCGAACTTTTTCAGCGCGTTGCGCAATCCAAGGCTTTCCAGCGGGCGGTCGGCATAGACCATCTCGGCCATTTCCAGAATGCCTGATGCATTGGGCAGCGGCAGATCCTGTTCGAGGATTTTCTTCATGCGCACCAGGAAGATCCATTGCAGCCACTGGTGAAAGTCCAGGGTGTCCACCGAAAAAGGCTCGACGCTGCTGAGCGCCTCGGCGCTGGGGGACACTTCGTCCCACCAGCCTTGCACGCGCAACTCGCGCTCAATCAGCAGTAACTGTTCGGCAATCGCCGGAAAGCGTGCATCCATCAGAGGTTGACCTTGGCTTTCTGTCGCGCCTGGGCAGCACCGGCGGCATCACCTTGTGCGGCACGCGCGTCACCAATCAACGCCCACAGGCTGGCTTGCAGGTCGGGACGGCCGTTGGCCAGCGACAAGCCACGACGAGCGAACTGCTCCGCTTGAGGTGCGTCGCCCTGGGCCATGCGTACCTGGGCCAGGCGATACAACACTTGCGGCTCACGCGGGGCAACGCGCTGGGCACGCTCGAGACTTGACGATGCGCCGTTCAGATCGCCACCCGCCTGCTGTTGCTGGGCCGTGGTGAGCAAGGCCAGCACCGGGCCGTCCAGTTGCTCGTCAGCCGACAGGCCGCCGGCGCTGGAGGACGATGGGATGCCGCTCGGCGTCGACGGCATATTGTAGGTGCCCTGGTTGATCGGCGCGGTTTGGATCGGCGCAGTGTCGATCGGCCCCGAGCTGCTAGGCCCTGGCGTCCACGGCTCCGCCCTGATGGGCGCCGAGGTCGCCGCGCCACCGCCCGGCACCATCACCACCACGCCCGAATCCTGCGGCATAGCCTGGGTGGCGGCCTGGGCTGGGCGATTGGTCACGGTCTGGCGGAAACCGCCATTGGCCGAAATCCGGTCGCTATTGGAAACGGCTGTGCTCGAGTCCACCACGGGAATGGAGCCGCGCTGCACGCTGGAGCAACCGCCGAGCAAAGCCAGAGCTGTAATCGCTGGAATCCAAAACTTGTTCACTTGAAACCCTCTTTGCTTAATTCATCCAGCCCTTGACCCAATCCATCACCGATTCCGCGCTGGCAGGGGCACTGCCACCGCACGCAGCGCCGGGTGGCGGTTCGCTGCCGCGAATATACGGCATCTGCACCGCGCCCGGACAGTTGGCATCCGAGCCTTGGCCCGTGTGCGGATCAATCCAGGCCTGCACGATGTTATCCGGCTGCGGCATGTTCAGCGGCAACGGGTCGGCCTTGCGCATGAAACTGGTCCAGACCTGCAGCGCACCGGTAGCGCCGGTGAATGGGGTCTTGCCGTTATCGTCGCGCCCCAGCCACACCACCGCCAGCACGTCCTGGCCGAAGCCGGCGAACCAACTGTCGCGCGAATCGTTACTGGTACCGGTCTTGCCTGCCAACGTCAGGTTGGACGGCAGGACTTTATAGACGGAGCTGCCCGTACCTTCACGCATGACGCGCTGCATGGCGTTCTGGATCAGGTAGATGGAGCCCGCGTCGAACCGCTGCTGAATCTGGAACGGATAGCGCTTGAGCGGCTCGCCCTCGGCGGTGAGCACACTGCGGATCCCGCGCATCGGCGTGTTGAAGCCACCGTTGGCGAGGGTCTGGTACATGGTCGCCACTTCCATGGGCGTCATCGCACCGGCACCCAGCAGGATAGAAGGAAAGGCTGGGAATTCACGGGTGATCCCCAGGCGCGCCAAGGTTTTCAGGACGTTCGGCACACCGACTTCAAGCCCAAGCCGTGACGTGGAAATATTGTAGGAGTGCGCCAGCCCCTGATAGAGAAACACCGTACCGTGGGAACGACGGTCGAAGTTCTGCGGCGTCCATACCTGGCCATCAGCCCCTTTGACTGACAACGGATCATCCGACAGCCAACTGGTCAGGGTGTATTTGCTCGGTTTTTCCAAGGCGGTCAGGTAAACGGCCGGTTTGACCAGCGAGCCGATCGGCCGCACCGCATCCAGCGCGCGGTTGAAACCGGCAAAGCTGGCCTGGCGACTGCCGATCATGGCCTGCACTTCACCGGTTTCCGGGTTGGTCACGACCATTGCCGCTTCGACTTCGTCCGAGCCTTTACGGCCCGTCAGCCGCTTGAAGGTGTCGTTGACCGACGCTTCGGCCTTCATCTGCAGGATCGGGTCGAAACTGGTGAAAATCCGCAGGCCCTCTTCGGTCAAGTCTTCGTCGCGGTAGTCTTCACGCAACTGGCGTTTGACCAGGTCGATAAAGCCTGGGAAGGAGCTGTCCGCCAATTTGCCGCGCGTGGTGACACCCAACGGCATTTTCTTCGCGGCAGCCACTTGCTCCGCCGTGGCAACGCCTTGTTGCTCGAGCACATCGAGCACCAGGTTGCGGCGCTCCAGTGCACGCTCAGGGTTGCGGCGCGGGTTGTAGTAGGAAGGCCCCTTGACCATGCCCACCAGCAACGCGACCTGATGCAACTTCAGTTCGGACAGCGGCTGACCAAAGAAGAACTGGCTGGCCAACCCAAAACCGTGCACCGCGCGCTGGCCGTCCTGGCCGACGAAGACCTCATTGAGGTATGCCTCGAGGATTTCCTGCTTGCTGTAGTGCAGTTCCAGCAGCATCGCCATCATGGCTTCGGTGAGCTTGCGGGTCAGGCTGCGCTCGCTGGTCAGGTAGAAGTTCTTGACCAATTGTTGCGTCAGCGTACTGCCGCCCTGGGTCATCTTGCCGCCGGAGGTATTCACCCAGACCGCGCGGGCGATCGACTTCGGGGAAACGCCCCAGTGGTGATAGAAATCGCGGTCTTCGACGGCCACCAGGGTTTCCAGCAGGAACGGCGGCACTTGATCAAGCTTGATCAGGATGCGGTCTTCAAGATTTTTCGGATAAATGCCGCCGATCATCAGCGGTTCCAGGCGCACCACGGGCAGCTTGGAGCCGTTGAGTGACGACAACTCCGCGACGTAATCGCCGGAAAACCGCACGCGCACCGGCTGGGCTTTTTCCAGGCCTTCGTAGAACTGGAAGCCCCGGGTATTGAGGTCGACGGTATTACCGCTGACAGCGGCCGCCCCCGGACCGTTGCTCACAGGTTCGCGGCGGTAGCCCAAGGCGTCGAGTTCAGTGAGGAAGTCGTCCTTGCTCAGCTTCTGGCCGGTGAACAATTCCAGCGGGCGCGCGTACACCTTGGCCGGAATGGTCCAGCGCTTGCCGGAGAATTTCTCCTGGACCACAGCGTCGAGGTACACCGCAAAGCCGGCGAGCACGACGAGGCCCACCAAGCCGAGCTTGAGCGCCCAGCCCAGCCAAGGGCGCAGGCCGGGGGAAGGAGGTTTTTTACGGGAACGGGGAGATCGGGTTCGAGTCATGGCGGCGGATTATACGCACTTTATTGAGGATCAACATGAGCCGGACAACGGTTTGCACGACCGGCCGCAGCAGCCATAATGCCCGCCATGTTTTCCCCCAGACTCTGAAGGATCGCCCGTGAGCCAGTCCCTGATCGCTGCCCTGCAAAATCCGGCTATATACCCGCACCCGGTTGAAGCGTTCCAAGTCATCGAAACCCATATTTCCTGGGTCGTACTGACGGGCCCGTATGCTTATAAATTGAAGAAACCGATGAACTTCGGCTTTCTGGATTTCACCGACCTGGAAAAGCGCGGCCACTTCTGCCATGAAGAATTGCGCCTCAACCAGCGCCTGACGCAAGATTTGTATCTCGACGTGTTGCCGATCACCGGCACCGCCGAAGCGCCGCAACTGGGGGGTGAAGGTCCGGTGATCGAATACGCGCTCAAAATGCGCCAGTTCCCACAGAGCCAATTGCTCAGCACCTTGCAGGCCAACGGCGAGCTGACCAGCGCGCACATTGACGAGATGGCCAGGCAGATCGCGCACTTTCACCTCACCGCGCCAAAAGTCCCGCAGGCACACCCGGCCGGCACACCGGACGAAGTGATGGCACCGGTTCGCCAGAATTTCGAGCAGATCCGCCCCTTCCTCAATGACAAGGCAGACCTGGTTCAGTTGGAGGCCTTGCAAGCCTGGGCCGAAAGCAGCTTCGAACGCCTCAAGCCTCTGTTGGCCCAGCGCAAGGTGGAGGGTTTTACCCGCGAATGCCACGGTGATATTCACTTGGGCAACGCCACCTTGATCGATGGCCACGTGGTGATCTTCGACTGCATCGAGTTCAACGAGCCTTTCCGCTTTACCGACGTGTACGCCGATACCGCCTTCCTGGCGATGGACCTCGAGGACCGCAGCCTCAAGTCACTGGCGCGGCGTTTTATCAGCCAGTACCTGGAGCTGACCGGCGACTTTCAAGGCCTGGAAGTGCTGAACTTCTATAAAGCCTATCGCGCCCTGGTGCGTGCCAAGGTCGCGTTGTTCAGCATGCCGAGCGAGCAGCCCGGTACAACGCGCCACTACCCTGCGCCAGTACCGCAACTACGCCAACCTGGCGGAAAGCTACAGCACCATTCCGTCGCGCTTCATGGCGATTACCCACGGTGTTTCGGCCGTGGCAAAAGCCACGTGGCGATGCGCCTGGTAGAGGCACTGGGCGCCGTGCGACTGCGCTCGGACGTCGAGCGCAAGCGCCTGTTCGGCGAGCAACAGGTTGAAAACACGCCGCAGGCCGGTATTTATGCGGCCGACGCGAGCGTGGCAACTTACACGCGCTTGAATGAAATCGCCGCGACCGTGCTGCGCGCCGGTTATCCGGTGGTGCTGGATGCGACCTTCTTGAAGCGCGAGCAACGTGATGCAGCGGCGAAGGTTGCCGAAGCGACCGGCGCGCCCTTCCTGATCCTGGATTGCAATGCGCCCCAAGCGGTAATCGCCAGTTGGTTGGAACAACGTCAGGCGGACAAAAACGACCCTTCCGACGCAACACTGTCCGTGATCGAAGAACAGCAGGCCCATCGCGAGCCACTGAGCGCCGAGGAACAGTTGCTCAGCAAGCGTGTCGAAACCAATGAAAGCGGCACCCTTGATGCACTGGTGGCGCATATTCGTCAGCGCCTGCCAGGCCTGTAAGAAAAATTTCTTGATCGTGTCGTCTACTAAGGCGCACGATCAAGCGATAGTGGCACTATAATGGCGCCATGAATCCAACAGGAGTCGCCGTCATGAGTCAGCCCAAACTTCTCGATTCTCCCCTCTATTCGCTCCTGCATAACGATGATATCCGGGGCTTCAACCAGGAACGCCCAGACAACGGCGTCATCGACATGCGCGGTGGCGACTTCCGTGGGTTGGACTTGCGTGAGCTGAACGCTGCGGGCGTGGATTTCACCGACGCTTATTTCCGCTCCGCCGATTTGCGCGGCCTGGACCTTCGCGATTGTCCGCTGGAAGGCGCAAGCCTGGCCCACGCGCAAATTTCCGGCACCTATTTCCCCCCCGAACTGAGTGCTGACGAGATCCTCATGTCGGTCAATTTCGGCACCCGCTTACGCTACCGCACTCGCTAAACCCGCGCTTTTTCGCCCCGCCTTGCGCCAGCTTGGCGGGGATTCTTATCAGTCTTTAGGCCGTTTCCGACTAAAGAACTGCGGTTTTCCTACTGAGCGCTACACTCCTTTCAGGCTTGCATGGCCACGATACCCACCGAACCATTCGGCCATCGCAAGGAGGCTTGATGAACGATGAGCTGCAACACCTGAAAAACCTCGGCAAGACGTCGGCACAGTGGCTGCATGCGGTGGGCATCCACAGTGCGTCAGACTTGCGCCGCCTGGGCGCTGTTGATGCGTACCGCGCCGTGCGTACGCGCGGGTTCCGTGCCTCGAAAGTATTGCTGTATGCAATTGAGGGCGCGTTGATGGATGTGCATTGGAATGACATCCCGGCCGAGCGCAAGGAAGCGTTGAATCGTCAATTGGAGGCTTTGTCGCCTCGCCAGAAAAATTGATCGCTGCCCAGTATCTATAGGCCTTCCGAACAGGTGTTTGAGAAAACGCGCAGAACAGGCAAAACAAAGGTTGACTCTCAAATGAGAATCGTTATGATTATCACAACTGATCGCGAGATCAGCCGATAACTGAAAGACCATTGGTTCGGACTCTCAGATTATCTCCTCATCAGGCTAATCACGGTTATTTGACCCGGCTCTTGCCGGGTCTTTTTTTACCTATAGAAAGCTGCCTGCAAAAGCTGACCTCAACGCGCGATGATCAGCGGATGCCCACGCTCCGGGTGCGGCTGCACCAACACATCCAGGCCGAACACGGCTTTGAGCGGCTCAGGCTGCATCACCTGCGCGGGCGTATCCACGGCATGGGGGCGGCCGGCCACCAGCAACAGAATGCGATCACAATATCGCGCCGCCAGATTCAGGTCGTGAAGGACCACCAATACCGCAGCCCCCCGCTTGGCAAAGCTGCGAATGGCTTGCAAGGTGGTGTGTTGGTGCAAGGGATCCAACATCGACGTCGGCTCATCCAACAACAACGTCTGCCCCGCCTCGCCCGGCCATAACTGCGCCAACACCCGCGCCAGGTGCACCCGTTGCCGCTCCCCACCCGACAGGGCCAAGTAGCTGCGACCGCTCAAATGGCCGATATCGGCAGCTTGCAAGGCCGCCTCAATAATGTCGTCATCGCGCAAGCGCCCTGTCTGGTGCGGCAAGCGGCCCATGCCCACAACCTCTTCGACACGGAAGGCGAAGTCCAACGTCGAGGCCTGTGGCAATACCGCCAGGCGCTGTGCGCGCTGCGCGCCACGCCACTCGGTCAATGGGCGTTGATCCAACAACACCTTGCCCTGGGCGGGATGCAGCTCACCGCACAGCGCACCGAGCAACGTACTTTTGCCGGCGCCATTGGGGCCCAGCACTCCCAGAACCTCACCGGGCAACAGATCGAGCGTGACATCCGCCAACACTGTTTTGCGGCCTCGCCGGATCTGCAGGTCTTCCACACGCAGCATCAGGCACGCCCCCGCAACAACAGGAATAGAAAAAACGGTGCGCCGATAAACGCAGTGACAATACCGATGGGCAATTCAGCCGGTGCCAATGCCAGGCGCGCAACCAGATCGGCAGACAGCAGCAGGCTCGCACCCGCCAATAACGACGCCGGCAACAGGACCCGATGATCCGGCCCCGCCAGCAATCGCACCAGATGCGGCACCACCAGCCCCACGAACCCGATCATGCCCGCTGCGGCCACTGCAGCCCCTACGCCCAGGGCGGTACAGAACACCAACTCGCGCTTGAGCCTTTCTACATCAATACCAAGGTGACCGGCCTCGGACTCACCGAGCAGCAATGCATTCAACGCCCTGGCCCGGCGCGGCAACCACAGCGCCACCCCGGTGCTCACCAGCAGCAACGGCCACAAGCGCGAATAGCTGGCGCCGTTGAGGCTGCCCAGGTTCCAAAACGCGAGGGTGCGCAAGGTGGCGTCGTCGGCCAGGTAGGTAAACAGGCCCACCGCCGAACCGGCGAGGGCCGTAAGAGCAATGCCGGCGAGCAGCATGGTCGCGACGTTGGTCTGGCCGTTGCGCCGCCCCAGGCGATAAACCAGCGCTGTCACGCCCAAGCCGCCGAGGAATGCACACAACGACAACAGATAAGGCCCGAACGCCTGCGGCAAACCACCGAAAAACGCCCCCCCGACAATCGCCACCGCCGCGCCCAGCGCGGCACCACTGGAAACCCCCACCAACCCCGGATCAGCCAGTGGGTTGCGAAACAGCCCCTGCATCGCCACGCCCGACAAGGCCAATACGCCGCCGACCGCCAAGCCCAGCAAGGTACGCGGCAAACGGATCTGCCCCAGGATCAGTTCAGCCTGCTCCAACCCCTGGGCCTTGATCGGCAGCCCCATCAAACGCAACGCGGCCTTGAGCGTATCCAACAACGGCAGGCTGACCGGCCCCAGCGCCAGGGATAACCAGATGGCCAGCAAGCACAGCAGTGCCAACCCAATAAACAACGTCTTGGGTTTAACCAGTGTCGTCATGGGGCAGGCTTAGGCTGGGCCGGATAAAAACCGGCAGACAGTTCCACCAGGCTTTGCGGCAGACGCGGCCCAAGCCCGCCGACCAGCAAGGTGGGGTCCACCTCGAACACCCGCCCATTACGAGCCGCCAGCGTCGAAGCCAGGATCGGATTTTCCTTGAACAGTGCCGCACGCGCCGCTTCACCGGTCAGGGCGCGATCGGCAAACACCAGTACATCCGGGCTCAACCCCGCCAACGACTCCATGGAAAACGGCTTGTAACCACTATGGGTCGCCAGATTGCGCCCGCCGGCCTGTTGCAGCATCCAGTCCGCCGCCGTGTCTTTACCCGCGATCAGCGGCTTGCCGCCCGCGTGGCCAAGCAATAGCAATACGCCAGGCGCCTTTTGAGTGGATTGGGCCTTGGCCACCCAACGCTTCTGCTGCTCCAGTGCCTGTTCATACCCGGCAAACAGTTCGTTGGCCTTGGCGCCATTGCCCAGCAGCTTGCCCAAGTGCTGAAGGTTGTCTTTCAACGTGGCCAGGTCCGGCTGCGCCGAGAACATCTCTACCTGCACACCCGCGTTGCGAATCTGCGCCAACACCGGCGGCGGGCCCATTTCTTCTGTACCTACCAACACTTGCGGACGCAAACTCAGAATGCCTTCGGCCGATAATTGCCGCTGGTAACCGATACTCGGCAGCGCCTTGAGGGACTCGGGATGCTGGCTGGTGGTGTCCACCCCCACCAATTTCGACTCGCCGCCCATGGCCGTTACCCATTCCGACAGCGCCCCACCGGCACTGACCCAGCGTTGCGGCAGTTCCGAGGCCTGGGCCCCAAGGTTGACCAGCAGTCCGACAACAAGCGCGATAGCGCTGGTACTCAGGCGCATAACAGGGTTTCCTTCAAGGGCAGTGCTACTCAGGCGCTCGTCGATGTGACAGATACACCCTGCCCGGCATCGTAGTGAGCACCCGGTCAGCTAACGGGCGAAGCCGGCATTTGATAATTGTTTGCATTTGAACGTCAAGGCACTTAAGGATTGAAATGAAGTTTCTCTGCCCCTCCGACACGCTCGCGCCCGACAGCAGCCTCGGTTTTGACATCGACGGCTGCAAGCTGCTGGCGGTGCGCCGGGACGGCATTGTCTACTTCTATATCAACCGCTGCCCCCATCGCGGCATTCCGCTGGATTGGCAGCCCGGCCAGTTTCTCGATGCCAGTGCCAGCCTGATCCAATGCGCCACTCACGGCGCGCTGTTCCTGATCGAGAGTGGCGAATGCATCGCCGGGCCTTGCGCAGGGCAAAGCCTTACCGCCCTGCCCGGCCGCGAAGACGTCCAGGGATTATGGGTGGAACTCTAGTCGAGCAACACGTCCAGACGCCGGTCCACGCAGATCTCTTCAGAGGTCACCCGCACCCCATAGGCCAACACTTCCACCCCTGCCGCCTTGGCTTCGCGCAGGGCAGCAGCGTAGGCCGCGTCGATCTCCACAGCCGGGCGCACCGCCTCGATCCCCGAAAGATTGACGCAATACAACTGCACCGCCCGCACGCCGCTGCGCGCCAAGTGGGCCAGCTCGCGCAAGTGCTTGGCGCCGCGCTGGGTGACCGCATCGGGGAAGGCGGCAACCGAGGTGCCATCAAAGCCTAAGGTCACGCTTTTGACTTCGACAAACGCGGCCCCATGCGGGTAGTCCAGGCGAAAGTCGATCCGGCTTTTTTCCTGGCCGTAAGGCACTTCACGTTTCAATGCGGTGAAACCGTTAAGCTCTGTGATCACCCCGGCACGCAACGCCTCTTCCACCAATTGATTGGCGCGCGCCGTATTCACACAGGCCAGACGCCCCTGGGGCGTCTCGGCGATTTCCCAGGTGCCGGGCAACTTGCGCTTGGGATCATTGGAACGACTGAACCAGACCTGCCCGCCTTCGACCATGCAATTGAGCATCGAGCCGGTGTTGGGGCAGTGAATGGTCAGCAACTCGCCGGTAACCGTTTCGATATCGGTGAGAAACCGTTTGTAGCGGCGGATCAACCGCGCTTCTTCGAGGGGAGGATAAAAATGCATCAGCCTTGCCAACTCCGCAGTCCACGGGCGATTCGCTCTACCGCCTGCTGTAACCGATCAATGTTTTGCGTGTAGGCAAAACGCACATGATGACCGGCTTGATAGCGGCCAAAATCCAGGCCGGGTGTAAAGGCCACGTGTTCGGTTTCGAGAAAATGTCGGCAGAATGCGAAGGCATCCCCGCCGAACACGCTGATATCCGCGTACAAATAGAACGCACCTTCCGGTTCGACGGCAATCCCGAAGCCCAGCTCACGCAAGGCCGGCAGCAGGAAATCGCGACGGCGGCCGAATTCGGCGCGGCGCGCCTCCAGAATGCTCAGGGTCTGCGGAGTGAAACACGCCAGCGCGGCATGTTGGGCCATGCTGGGTGCGCTGATGTAGAGGTTTTGCGCCAGTTTCTCTAACTCACCCACTGCCGCCGGCGGCGCCACCAGCCAACCCAGGCGCCAACCGGTCATGCCGAAATACTTGGAAAAACTATTAAGGACGAACGCATCGTCATCGACTTCAAGCACGCTGGCGGCGTCGGTGCCGTAGGTGAGGCCATGGTAGATCTCATCCACGACCAGATGGCCATTATGCCGGTTGATTGCGCCCGAAAGCGCGGCCAATTCATCCCGCGTGAGGATCGTACCGGTCGGGTTGGCCGGAGACGCCACCAGCGCGCCTACGCTGTCCTGATTCCAGTGCCTGGCCACCAGGTCGGCGGTCAACTGATAGCGCACGTCGGGGCCGACCGGCACCAACTGGGCCGCGCCCTCCACCAGCCGCAGGAAATGGCGATTGCACGGGTAACCGGGGTCCGCGAGCAGCCAATGCTTGCCCGGATCCACCAACAGGCTGCTGGTCAGTAACAGGGCACCGGAACCACCGGGAGTGATCAGGATGCGCTCGGGGTCCACGTTCAGCCCGTAGCGCTGTTGATAGAAACCACTGATGGCCTCGCGCAGTTCCGGCAGGCCACGGGCCGCGGTGTAGCGGGTCTTGCCATTGGCCAATGCCGCCTGGCCGGCCTGGATGATCGGCTCGGCGGTGGTGAAATCCGGCTCGCCGATTTCCAGGTGGATCACATCATGACCAGCGGCTTGCAGCTCATTGGCCCGCGCCAGCAATGCCATGACATGAAAAGGTTCGATGGCGCGACTGCGCGCACTGTAGGGCTGAGCCATTAGCCTTCCTTAACGGTGAGGACAAAATCCGGATTCTACCGAACCCCGGCGGTAAAACATGCTCTATTGCCTGTCCGGCGGCCTCTGCGGTTCGGGCAAGCGCCTGCAAAACGACTAAAATCAACCTTCGAGAGAATACATACCCACTTACGACGGGCTGTCGCAATTTGCGACACTGGCGCGATGGACCTCGACAACCGGGAGTGGCGCACCCCGAATCTATCTGGTAAGTTCGCCCGCTTGCAGCCGCAGGGCCGGCAGGTGTCGGTGACGTTGAAATCCTGCGCAATGGATTAGAAGAGTGAGAGGCGGTCTATTCATGTCCACCCAGGCAAAGCAACAACCCTCAGCCCTCAGCGGCTTCACACCCTATGTAGAAACAAAGGGTGAGGAGTACATGAGCGAGTCCATGCGCAAGCACTTCTCCAATATCCTGAAGAAGTGGAAGCAGGACTTGATGCAGGAAGTCGACCGCACGGTTGACCATATGAAGGACGAAGCCGCCAACTTCCCTGACCCGGCAGACCGTGCCAGCCAGGAAGAGGAATTCGCCCTCGAACTGCGCGCCCGTGATCGCGAGCGCAAGCTGATCAAGAAGATCGACAAGACGCTGCAACTGATCGAAGACGAAGAATACGGCTGGTGCGAATCCTGCGGTGTCGAGATCGGTATCCGTCGCCTTGAAGCCCGCCCGACCGCGGACCTCTGCGTAGACTGCAAGACCTTGGCCGAAATCAAGGAAAAACAGGTCGGCAAGTAATTCAGCCGAGCTGGACGAATGGGGCGTGCGAACGCCCATTTTTGTTTCTGGCGTTTACCGATTTTCCAGTAGTATCCGGTCCATGACAGCCTCTACCTATATCGGGCGCTTTGCCCCCACACCCAGCGGCCATTTGCATTTCGGCTCCCTGGTCGCCGCCCTCGCCTCCTACCTCGACGCCCGCGCCAACAACGGCCGCTGCTGATGCGCATGGAAGACCTCGACCCGCCCCGTGAAGAGCCCGGGGCCCAGGCGGCGATCCTGCATGCGCTGGAAAGCTACGGCTTTGAATGGGACGGGGAAACAATCCGACAAAGCGAGCGGCACGAAGCCTACGCCAAAGTGCTGGACGACCTGTTCAACCACGGCCTGGCCTACGCCTGCACCTGTTCACGCAAACAACTGGAACCCTACAACGGGATTTACCCCGGTTTGTGCCGCAATGCTGGCCACGACCAGCAGGATGCCGCGATCCGTTTACGTGTGCCCGAGCTTGCCTACCACTTTACCGACCGCGTTCAAGGCCCATTCCGACAGCACCTGGGCCGCGAGGTTGGCGATTTCGTCATTCGCCGGCGTGACGGCCTTTATGCTTATCAACTGGCGGTGGTTCTCGACGATGCCTGGCAAGGCGTGACCGATATCGTGCGCGGCGCCGACCTGCTCGACTCCACACCACGCCAACTGTACCTGCAGGAATTGCTGGGCCTGCGCCAACCGCGCTATCTGCACGTGCCGCTGATCGTCCAGCCGGACGGCAACAAGCTGGGCAAATCCTACCGGTCGCCGCCGTTGACACCCGACCAGGCCACGCCTCTGCTAGTAAGAGCACTGCGCGCCCTCGGCCAACAACCCGGCGCCGAGCTGCTGCATGCCAGCCCACGTGAATTGCTCGACTGGGGCATCGGCCACTGGGACGCCACACGCATCCCTCGCACACTGACCCTGGCCGAAGCGCAATTGAGCTGAAGCGCTTGCAGCTTGCCAGGCATCCGTTACCATCGCCGCACGTTTTTACACAGAGGCCAACATGTACATCTATCGATTGGTCCTGCTGCTGGTCGTCGGGATCTACCTGTTTTCCCCCGCCATCATGGATTGGTGGATCGACGCCACGGGCGCCTGGTATCGCCCCTATCTGCTGTGGCTGATCCTGATCGTCGTGACTTTCATCCTGCAGAGCCAAAAAGATGCCGATGAGCTTTAGCCTCACCCAGATGCTGCTGATCAGCGCCGCCTACCTGGCCGCGCTGTTCGGCGTAGCCTGGATCAGTGAGCGCGGAATGATTCCGCGGGCGATCATTCGCCATCCGTTGACCTACACCTTGTCCCTGGGCGTGTACGCCAGTGCCTGGGCGTTTTATGGCACCGTGGGCCTGGCCTATCAATACGGTTATGGCTTCCTGTCCAGTTACCTTGGGGTGTCCGGCGCGTTTCTGCTGGCGCCGGTGCTGCTGTACCCGATCCTGAAGATCACCCGTACCTACCAACTGTCGTCCCTGGCCGACCTGTTCGCCTTTCGCTTTCGCAGCACATGGGCCGGCGCGCTGACCACGATTTTCATGCTGATCGGCGTCTTGCCGTTGCTGGCCCTGCAGATCCAGGCCGTGGCTGACTCCATCAGCATCCTCACCCGCGAACCCGTGCAGCATCGCGTTGCCCTGGCCTTCTGCGCGCTGATCACGCTGTTCACGATTTTCTTCGGCTCGCGCCATATCGCCACCCGCGAGAAACACCAAGGCCTGGTGTTCGCGATTGCCTTCGAATCGGTGATCAAGCTGATCGCCATCGGCGGCGTCGGCCTGTATGCGCTCTATGGCGTGTTCGACGGCCCGCAGCAACTGGAACTGTGGCTGCTGCAAAACCAGACCGCCCTCGCCGCCTTGCATACCCCGCTGCAGGAAGGCCCATGGCGCACGCTGCTGCTGGTGTTCTTCGCCTCGGCAATCGTGATGCCGCACATGTACCACATGACCTTCACCGAAAACCTCAACCCGCGCTCACTGGTCAGCGCCAGTTGGGGCTTGCCGCTGTTCTTGCTGTTGATGAGCCTGGCGGTACCGCTGATCCTGTGGGCCGGCTTGAAATTGGGGGCCACCACCAACCCCGAGTACTTCACCCTTGGCGTCGGCATCGCCGCCAATAGCAAATCCCTGGCATTGCTGGCGTACGTGGGCGGTTTGTCCGCCGCCAGCGGCTTGATCATCGTCACAACGCTGGCGTTATCGGGCATGGCGCTCAACCATTTGGTACTGCCGCTCTACCAGCCGCCGGCCGAAGGCAATATCTACCGCTGGCTGAAATGGACACGGCGCGCGCTGATCGTCGCGATCATCATGGCCGGCTATGGGTTCTACCTGTTGCTCGGCCCCGGGCAAGACCTGGCCAACCTGGGCATCGTCGCGTTTGTCGCCACCTTGCAGTTCCTGCCGGGGGTGCTGTCGGTGCTGTACTGGCCGACCGCCAATCGCCGTGGTTTCATCGCCGGGCTGCTGGCGGGGATCCTGGTCTGGATCGTCACCATGCTGCTGCCGCTGGTCGGCAATCTGCAGGGTTTCTATATTCCTCTGCTGAACATGATTTACGTGCTGGACGACACCAGTTGGCATATGGCGGCGATTGCCTCCCTGGCCGCCAACGTCTTGATGTTCACCCTGATCTCGCTGTTCACCAACGCCAGCCCGGAAGAAACCAGCGCCGCCGAAGCCTGCGCGGTGGACAACGTGCGCCGCCCGCAACGCCGTGAATTGCATGCGGCCTCGCCCCAGGAGTTCGCCACGCAACTGGCCAAGCCCCTGGGCGCCAAGGCGGCGCAAAAGGAAGTCGAACAGGCACTGCGTGATCTCTACCTGCCGTTCGACGAACGCCGCCCGTATGCGTTGCGCCGTCTGCGCGACCGTATCGAAGCCAACTTGTCGGGGTTGATGGGGCCGAGCGTGTCCCAGGACATGGTGGAAACCTTCCTGCCCTACAAGGCCGGCGGCGAAAACTACGTCACCGAAGACATCCATTTCATCGAGAGCCGGTTGGAGGATTACCACTCACGCCTCACCGGTCTGGCCGCGGAACTCGATGCCCTGCGCCGCTATCACCGCCAGACCCTGCAGGAGCTGCCGATGGGCGTGTGCTCTCTGGCCAAGGATCAGGAGATCCTGATGTGGAACAAGGCCATGGAAGAACTCACCGGCATCGCCGCGCAGCGGGTCGTCGGCTCACGCTTGAATACCCTGGGCGAACCCTGGAAAGAATTGTTACAAGGATTTATCGACCTGCCCGACGAGCACTTGCATAAGCAGCACTTGGCCCTCGATGGCCAGACGCGCTGGCTGAACCTGCACAAAGCTGCGATTGACGAACCCCTGGCGCCGGGTAACAGCGGCCTGGTGTTGCTGGTGGAAGACCTGACCGAAACCCAGATGCTCGAAGACAAGCTGGTGCACTCCGAGCGCCTGGCCAGCATTGGCCGGCTGGCGGCGGGCGTGGCCCACGAAATCGGCAACCCCATCACCGGTATCGCCTGCCTGGCGCAGAACCTGCGGGAAGAGCGCGAGGAAGACGGCGAAATTACCGAAATCAGCGGCCAGATCCTCGAACAGACCAAGCGTGTGTCGCGCATCGTGCAATCGCTGATGAGCTTTGCCCACGCAGGCGGTCACCAGAACCTGGACGAAGCGGTGTGCCTGGCCGAAGTGGCACAGGATGCCATTGGGCTACTGGCCTTGAACCGGCGCAATTTCGAAGTACAGTTCTTCAATTTGTGCGACCCCGACCATTGGGTGGATGGCGACTCGCAACGCCTGGCCCAGGTGCTGATCAACCTGCTGTCCAACGCCCGCGATGCAACCCCGGCCGGCAGCGCCGTACGCGTCAAGACCGAGGCTTTCGAACATACGGTCGATCTGATCGTCGAAGATGAAGGTAGCGGTATTCCACAGAACATCATGGACCGATTGTTCGAACCTTTCTTCACCACCAAGGACCCCGGTGAAGGTACCGGTCTGGGCCTTGCACTGGTCTATTCCATCGTTGAAGAGCATTATGGACAAATCACCATCGACAGCCCGGCTGACACCGAAAGCCAACGCGGCACCCGTATTCGGGTGACCCTGCCGCGTCATGTCGAAGCGACGTCCGCTGTGAACTGAGACCGTCGAGAGAATTGAATCAATGCCGCACATTTTGATCGTCGAAGACGAAACCATCATCCGCTCTGCCTTGCGTCGCCTGCTTGAACGAAACCAGTACCAGGTCAGCGAAGCCGGCTCGGTGCAGGAAGCCCAGGAGCGTTTCAGCATTCCCACGTTCGACCTGATTGTCAGCGACCTGCGCCTGCCTGGTGCGCCTGGCACCGAGTTGATCAAGCTTGGCCAGGGCACCCCGGTGCTGATCATGACCAGCTACGCCAGCCTGCGCTCGGCGGTGGACTCCATGAAGATGGGCGCGGTGGACTACATCGCCAAGCCTTTCGACCATGACGAAATGCTTCAGGCCGTGGCCCGTATCCTGCGTGACCGCCAGTCGGCCAGCAGCGCGCCGGCCGAACCGCGCCCGGCAGGCAAAGCCGCCGACAAGCCCGGTGTCGACAACAGCAATGGCGAGATCGGCATCATCGGGTCCTGCCCACCGATGCAGGACCTGTACAGCAAGATCCGCAAAGTCGCGCCGACCGACTCCAATGTGTTGATCCAGGGCGAATCCGGCACCGGTAAAGAACTGGTGGCGCGCGCCCTGCACAACCTGTCCAAGCGGGCCAAGGCGCCGATGATCTCGGTGAACTGCGCGGCGATTCCCGAATCCCTGATCGAGTCCGAGCTGTTCGGCCACGAAAAAGGCGCCTTCACCGGCGCCAGCGCCGGGCGTGCGGGCCTGGTGGAAGCGGCTGACGGCGGCACCCTGTTCCTTGATGAAATCGGCGAACTGCCCCTGGAAGCCCAGGCGCGGTTGCTGCGCGTGCTCCAGGAAGGCGAGATTCGCCGGGTAGGCTCGGTGCAATCGCAAAAGGTCGATGTACGCCTGATCGCCGCTACCCACCGCGACCTGAAGAGCCTGGCCAAGATCGGCCAGTTCCGTGAAGATCTGTACTACCGTCTGCACGTGATTGCCCTCAAGCTGCCGCCCCTGCGTGAACGTGGCGCCGACGTCAATGAGATCGCCCAGGCGTTCCTGCTGCGCCAGAGCGCGCGCATCAACCGTACCGACCTGAAGTTCGCCCCGGATGCCGAGCAGGCGATTCGGCATTACTCGTGGCCGGGCAACGTGCGTGAGCTGGAGAATGCGGTCGAGCGTGCGGTGATCCTGTCGGAAAGCCCGGAAATCTCCGCCGAGCTGCTGGGCATCGATATCGAACTGAGCGACCTGGACGACGACGATTTCGTCGGCTTGGCCCCTCAGCAGGGCGGCGCCAGCAATACCAGCCATGAGCCGACGGAAGACCTGTCACTGGAAGATTACTTCCAGCATTTCGTCCTTGAGCATCAGGACCATATGACCGAGACCGAATTGGCGCGCAAACTGGGCGTCAGCCGTAAATGCCTGTGGGAACGCCGCCAGCGCCTGGGCATTCCACGGCGCAAGACGGGTGTCGCCAGCGAGAGTTGAGGGCGCGCGCCCACAGGTAACACCCACCGATGTGAAAAAACTGTTACCGCTGATTTTTTGCGTAACAAAAGCCGGGGCTTACGGTAACGAAGCCCGGCTTTTTTTGGCCCGTCAAAAACCGGAATCTGCCTCAACCCCCCGGTTTTACTGGGCGGAACAAAAGTTGGCACGCACCCTGCTATAGGCTTAGTACAAAAACAATAACAAGCTTTGTACAAGACAATAAAAATAAGACGAATCGACTCACGCATAATAAAAACAACACGGCGGAGGCGCAGCTAACTGATTCTTTTGGAGAGGCGTTGCATTTGGGGCTTGCCCCGCAACCAGGCCGAGAACAACAAAAACTGCCCTAAGGCAGAGCCTGAACTGGTTGGATCGTAGATCAGCAACACAGCGACCAAAGCAATCCGTTTGCTCTTGGCTCCCGATTGGGAGTGTCATGAAGGTGAAGCTTCATGACGAGGGCGATCAACAAAAACAAAAAGCCCGCAACCCATAATAAAAATAGAGCACGCAACTACTTCTGGGGGAGCTTCGGCTCCCCTTGTAGTTTCCGCTGTTCCGCGCTGTTTTGATGCTCAAAGGCTTTTGAAGCAAGGCTCGCAGCTTGTTCCTACACCATCCCCCGACTAAATGCTAGAATCCCGGCCCATCATGCGGTCATTCTTCGTTATGGCCGAACATTCCTTCAAACAGTGCATCCCATGCTGAAGAAGTTGTTCCAGTCATTCCGTTCCCCCTTGCGTCGTACGCAACACATTCGCAGCACGCCTGAAGTGCTTAACAGCAATCAGCATTCATTGCAGCGCGCTCAATTCAGCCGCTATGCGGTGAACATCGTCGAACGTTTGCAGAACGCCGGCTACCAGGCCTATCTGGTGGGCGGGTGCGTACGTGACATGTTGCTCAACATCACCCCCAAGGACTTCGACGTCGCCACCAGCGCCACGCCCGAGCAGATACGCGCCGAGTTTCGTAACGCGCGGATCATCGGTCGCCGTTTCAAGCTGGTGCATATCCACTTCGGACGCGAAATCATCGAAGTCGCGACGTTCCGCGCAGGCCATCCGCAAAACGATGAAGAGGAGGACACCAACCAGTCTTCCCGCAACGAGAGCGGACGTATCCTGCGCGACAACGTCTACGGCACCCTGGAAGAAGACGCGCAACGCCGCGACTTCACCATCAACGCCCTGTATTACGACCCGGTCAGCGAGCGCATTCTCGATTACGCCAATGGCGTGCACGATATTCGCAACCACCTGATCCGCCTGATTGGTGATCCGGTCAAGCGTTATCAGGAAGACCCGGTGCGCATGCTGCGTGCGGTGCGTTTTGCCGCCAAGCTGAACTTCGGTATCGAGAAACACAGCGCTGCGCCGATCCGCGAACTGGCACCGATGCTGCGGGAAATCCCCTCGGCACGCCTGTTCGAAGAAGTGCTCAAGCTGTTCCTCTCGGGCTATGCCGCCGACACCTTCGAAATGCTCGTCGACCTGCAACTGTTCGACCCGCTGTTCCCGGCGAGCGCCGAGCGCTCGAATACAACCCGACGTATACCCATACGCTGATCAGCGAAGCGCTGATCAACACTGACCTGCGCATCAAGCAGAACAAGCCGGTCACCCCGGCGTTCCTGTTTGCCGCCCTGTTGTGGCCCGCCTTGCCGAAACGCGTGCTGCGCCTGCAAGACCGCGGCATGCCGCCGATTCCGGCCATGCAGGAAGCCGCGCACGAGTTGATCGCCGAGCAGTGCCAGCGCATCGCGATTCCTAAACGCTTTACGATGCCGATCCGCGAAATCTGGGACATGCAGGAGCGCCTGCCGCGCCGCAGCGGCAAGCGTGCCGACCTGTTGCTCGATAATCCACGTTTCCGCGCCGGCTATGACTTCCTGCTGCTGCGTGAAAGCGCCGGCGAGCAGACTGACGGCCTCGGTGAATGGTGGACGGACTATCAGGACGCCAATGACAGCGAGCGCCGCGACATGATCCGTGACCTGGCCGGCAAAGGCGACGGCGTTGGCGAAGGGCCGAAGAAACGTCGCCGCAGTGGCACCAAACGCAAACGAAGCGCCGCTGACGCATCGGGCGCCGCAGGCGACTGAACGTGGAACGTATCTACATCGGCATGGGCAGCAACCTGGCGGCCCCGGATAAGCAGTTGCGCAGCGCGATCGAAGCGCTGGCGCAATTGCCCGGCACCACCGTCGCCGGTGTCTCGGCCTTTTATCAAAGCGATTCCCTGCTCCCAGGCCAGCCGCGCTATACCAACGCGGTTGCCGCTCTGGACAGCAGCCTTGCGCCCCTTGAACTGCTGGATGCGCTGCAAGCCATCGAAAACGATCAGGGCCGCGAACGCCTTGAACGCTGGGGCCCACGCACACTTGACCTGGATATCCTGCTGTTTGGCGACCGTCTGATCGACGAACCACGCCTCAAGGTGCCGCATTACCAGATGCACCTGCGGGCGTTTGTGCTGTATCCGCTGGCTGAATTGGCACCCACAACATTGCAACTGCCTGGCGGCCAAACGCTCAGCGAACTGCTGGCGAACTGTCTGTTCGAAGGCCTGGAACGCATGCCCATGGCCTGACTCGATCCCACATTGATTTGCAGTGTCTTCAAAAAATGGCGTTCAACTTGCTGAATCGCATCAGTAACAGCGGTAACACCGCCCTCGTAACAATGCGGTAACACATCCAATTGACTTCCCGTGTCCTCCTCACGACTATAGGCGTCCCGCTGCCGCCAACCCGGCGCTGAAGGGCGCAATCCAGGCCTTATAAGCACTGCTCTCAAGACAGTGCGCCTGTATAAACGAAGACTCACGCGCGTTACTCGCTGTTTCCAAGCGCCTGAACGAGGACCCTTTTCATGCCAGACATTACCCTGACCACCTTGCAGAGCCTCAAGCTCAAGGGTGAAAAAATCGCCATGCTGACCTGCTATGACGCCACCTTCGCCCAGGCCAGTTGCCAGGCCGGCGTTGAAGTGCTGCTGGTGGGAGATTCCCTGGGCATGGTGCTTCAAGGGAATGACAGCACATTGCCCGTGACCACCGATGAACTTGCGTACCACACCGCCTGCGTCAAGCGTGGCAGCGAGGGCGCCTTTATCATCGCCGACCTGCCGTTCATGGCTTACGCAACGCTCGAACAAACGTTCCAGAATGCCGGCAAGCTGATGCAAGCCGGTGCGCACATGATCAAAGTCGAAGGCGCCGTGTGGCTGGCCGAATCGATCCGCCTGCTGGCTGAACGCGGCGTGCCGGTATGCGCGCATATGGGCCTGACCCCGCAATCGGTCAATATCCTCGGCGGCTACAAGGTACAAGGCCGCAATGAAGCCCAGGCGCGCCAGATGCGGGCCGACGCCATCGCTCTGGAACAAGCAGGCGCGGCAATGATCCTGCTCGAATGCGTGCCCAGCGAACTGGCAGCCGAAATCACCCAGGCGGTCAAAGTGCCGGTGATCGGGATTGGCGCGGGCTCGGCAACCGA
The DNA here is from genome assembly GCA_016937595.1 of Pseudomonas cedrina subsp. fulgida. Taxonomy (GTDB): domain Bacteria; phylum Pseudomonadota; class Gammaproteobacteria; order Pseudomonadales; family Pseudomonadaceae; genus Aquipseudomonas; species Aquipseudomonas fulgida. Next base: position 27,794 of record JAFHKH010000224.1, read on the forward strand.
TGGCCAAGTGCTGGTACTGCACGACATGCTCGGCCTGTCGATCAGCGGCCGCGTGCCGAAATTCGTGAAGAACTTCATGACCGGCCAGGCCAGCATCCACGATGCCTTGAGCGCCTACGTGGCTGAAGTCAAAGGCGTGACCTTCCCAGGCGCCGAACACGGATTCTCCGCATGAACACCGTTAAAACCTTACGTGAACTACGGGCCGCCGTGACCCATGCCCGCAGCGCCGGCAAGCGCATTGGCTTTGTGCCCACCATGGGCAACCTGCACAGCGGTCATGCCACCCTGGTGACAAAGGCGGCACAGCAGGCGGATTTCGTCGTCGCCAGCATCTTCGTCAACCCGCTGCAGTTCGGCGCCGGCGAAGACCTGGACAAGTACCCGCGTACCTTGGCTGCCGACCAGGAAAAGCTGCTGCAGGCTGGCTGCAACCTGCTGTTCGCGCCCACCGTCGAGGAAATGTATCCCGGCGGCACCAGCGGCCAGACCCGTGTCAGCGTCCCGCAACTGTCCGAAGGCCTGTGCGGTGCCAGCCGTCCGGGGCACTTCGAAGGCGTGGCAACAGTGGTCAGCAAACTGTTCAACATGGTCCAGCCGGACATGGCGGTGTTTGGCCAGAAGGACTACCAGCAATTGGCGGTGATCCGGGCCATGGTCCATGACCTGAACATGCCGATCCAGATCATCGGCGAGCCCACCGTGCGCGCCGAAGACGGCCTCGCGCTGTCATCGCGCAACGGCTACCTCACCGACGAGCAACGTGCCATTGCGCCGGTGCTGTACCGCAGCCTCAGCCAGATGGGTGCAGCGATCAAGGCCGGTGAGCGCGATTTCGCCTCGCTGCGCGCCGCACAGGTCAAGCAGATCGAAGCCGCCGGGTTGCGCCTGGACTACCTCGAAGTGCGCCAGGGCGTGCACTTGCGCCCGGCCACGCGCGAAGACCGGGATATCGTGATCCTGGTCGCGGCCTATCTGGGGACCACGCGCCTGATCGATAACCTGCACCTGACCCTCGACTGACCCCTCCTGGCTGCGTAAATAAAAAGTGCCGGTATAAAAAAGTACCGGCCCGAGCGCAGACAAAGCCAAGACATATCGACACGCTAGGTTTAATGTAATCGCCCTGCGCTATGGTTAGCGCTGTCCGGAACCCGTTGCTTGATAAAAGAGTGGACGTTCCGGGCTTAGAAGTGTCCTAAAGGCAGTCCCCGTAATAAAAAGGAAACCCGCAGCGATGGCGTATTACCGCACTCCTCATGACGTTACCGCTCTGCCCGCCTGGCAAGCGCTCAATCAACATCGCCAAGCCATGCAGGATTTCAGCATGCGCGAAGCGTTCAATGCCGATCCTCAGCGTTTTTCCCAGTTCACCTTGAGCAGCTGCGGACTTTTCCTCGATTATTCGAAAAACCTGATCACCAGCGAAACTCGTGACCTGCTGGTGGCGCTGGCCAAGGAAGTCGACCTCAAGGCGGCAATCGACGCGTTGTACAACGGCGAGCCCGTCAACTCTTCCGAACACCGCCCTGCCCTGCACACCGCGCTACGCCGCCCAGTGGGTGACAAGCTGTCGGTGAACGGCGTGAACATCATGCCGGACGTGCACAAGGTGCTGAACCAGATGACCGACCTGGTCGGGCGCATCCATGATGGCCTGTGGCGTGGCTACACCGAGAAGCCGATTACCGACGTGGTGAACATCGGCATCGGTGGCTCGTTCCTCGGCCCGGAGCTGGTCTCCGAAGCGCTGTTGTCCTACGCCCACAAAGGCGTGCGCTGCCATTACCTGGCGAACATCGACGGCAGCGAATTCCACGAGCTGACCATGAAGCTGCGTGCCGAGACCACGCTGTTCATTGTCTCGTCGAAGTCCTTCAACACCCTGGAAACCCTGAAAAACGCCCAGGCCGCCCGCGCCTGGTACCTGGCCCAGGGTGGCTCGGAAGCCGAGCTGTACCGGCACTTCATCGCGGTATCGAGCAACAACGCGGCGGCAGTGGCCTTCGGTATCCGCGAAGAAAACATCTTCCCGATGTGGGACTGGGTCGGCGGCCGTTACTCGCTGTGGTCGGCCATCGGCTTGCCAATCGCCCTGGCCATCGGCATGTCCAACTTCAAGGAGCTGCTGTCCGGTGCCTACACCATGGACCAGCACTTCCAGACCGCACCGTTCGAGCAGAACATGCCGGTATTGCTGGGCTTGCTCGGCGTGTGGTACGGCAATTTCTGGGGTGCGCAGAGCCATGCGATCCTGCCGTACGACCACTACCTGCGTAACATCACCAAACACTTGCAGCAGTTGGACATGGAATCCAACGGCAAGAGCGTGCGCCAGGACGGTACGCCAGTAGCGACCGATACCGGCCCGGTGATCTGGGGGGGCGTGGGCTGCAACGGTCAGCACGCGTACCACCAGTTGCTGCACCAGGGGACCCAACTGATCCCGGCCGACTTTATCGTGCCGATCGTCAGCTTCAACCCGGTGTCCGACCACCATCAGTGGCTGTATGCCAACTGCCTGTCCCAGAGCCAGGCACTGATGCTCGGCAAGACCCGCAGCGAAGCCGAAACCGAGCTGCGCGACAAGGGCATCCCGGAAGAAGACGTGCAGAAACTTGCGCCGCACAAGGTGATCCCCGGCAACCGTCCGAGCAACACCCTGGTGGTCGAGCGCATCAGCCCGCGTCGCCTGGGCGCGCTGGTAGCCATGTATGAGCACAAGGTGTTCGTGCAAAGCGTGATCTGGGGCATCAACGCCTTCGACCAATGGGGCGTGGAGCTCGGTAAAGAGCTGGGCAAGGGCGTTTACAACCGCTTGACCGGTGCCGAGGAAACGTCGGCTGAGGACGCGTCGACCCAAGGCCTGATCAGCTACTTCCGCGGCCGTCACCGCGGCTGACCGGCTCATACAGGGCCAACGTCCGTTTGGAGGTTGGCCTTGAACCCTCTCCTTTCAGGGTGCATCTTTATAGCTTGTGGCTAAAACAAGCATAAGGATCGCTCATGTTCGATATCAGCTCGTTCCCCACCGCCGATGCCGTCCGCCGGGCTGCGCAACTCAGTCAAGACGACTATCAACGCCTCTATCGCCAATCCATCGAACAGCCGGAGACCTTCTGGGCTGAACAGGCCAAGGGCTTTCTCGACTGGATAACCCCCTGGCACACCGTTCATCACTCAGACATCAAGACCGGCGCCGCACAATGGTTTGCCGGTGGCCAATTGAACGTCAGCGTCAACTGCATCGACCGTCACCTGGCGCAACGCGCCGATCAACCGGCCTTCATCTGGGAAGGTGATGATCCTGCAAAATCAGCCAATATCACCTACCGCCAACTGCACCAGAACGTCAGCCGCCTGGCCAATGTGCTGAAAAGCCGTGGCGTGAAAAAAGGCGACCGGGTGTGCATCTACATGCCGATGATTCCGGAAGCCGCCTACGCCATGCTGGCCTGCACGCGAATTGGCGCGGTGCACTCCGTGGTCTTTGGCGGGTTCTCGCCGGATGCCCTGCGCGACCGCATTCTCGACGCCGACTGCCGCACCGTGATCACGGCGGACGAAGGCGTACGCGGCGGCAAGCCGGTGGCGCTTAAACAGAATGTGGACAAGGCGCTGGCCAGCTGCCCTGACGTCAGCACCGTGCTGGTCGTCGAGCGCACCGGTGCAACCGTCAATTGGCGCGAAGGCCGCGACTTCAAGTATCAACAGGCCCTCGACGCGGCCAGCGACGACTGCCGCCAGAGCCGATGGACGCCGAAGACCCGCTGTTCATCCTCTACACCTCGGGCAGCACCGGCAAACCCAAAGGCGTGTTGCACAGCACCGGCGGCTACCTGCTGCAAGCGGCGATGACCTTCAAATACGTACTCGACTACCGCGACGGCGAAGTGTTCTGGTGCACCGCCGATGTCGGCTGGGTCACTGGCCACAGCTACATCGTGTACGGTCCGCTGGCCAATGGCGCGACCTCGCTGATGTTCGAAGGCGTGCCGAGCTACCCCGACAGCTCGCGCTTCTGGCAGGTGATCGACAAGCACAAGGTCAATATCTTCTACACCGCGCCGACCGCCTTGCGCGCGTTGATGCGTGAGGGCCACGGCCCGCTGGAAAACACCTCCCGCGCCAGTCTGCGCTTGCTCGGCAGCGTGGGCGAGCCGATCAACCCCGAAGCCTGGGACTGGTATTTCAATGTGGTGGGCGAACAGCGCTGCCCGATTGTGGATACCTGGTGGCAGACCGAAACCGGCGGCATCATGCTCAGCCCACTGGTCAGCGCCCAGCGGATCAAGCCGGGCTGCGCCACCCAGCCGATGTTCGGCGTGCAGCCGGTATTGCTCGACGAGCAAGGCAAGGAAATCAGTGGCGCCGGCAGCGGCGTGCTGGCGATCAAAGCCAGTTGGCCGGGGCAGATCCGCAGCGTGTATGGCGACCCGCAGCGCATGGTCGACACCTACTTCAAACCCTACCCTGGTTACTACTTCACCGGTGACGGCGCGCGGCGCGATGAGGACGGCGATTACTGGATCACCGGCCGCATTGACGATGTGATCAACGTCTCCGGCCACCGCATCGGCACCGCCGAGGTGGAGAGCGCCCTGGTGCTGCACGACCAAGTGGCCGAAGCCGCCGTGGTGGGCTACCCCCATGACGTCAAAGGCCAGGGCATCTATGCCTTTGTCACGCTCATGAATGGCATAGAGCCCAGTGACGCACTGAAAAAACACCTGCTGGAACTGGTCAGCAAGGAAATCGGCAGCTTTGCCAAGCCGGAACTGATCCAATGGGCACCGGCCTTGCCGAAAACCCGTTCCGGCAAGATCATGCGCCGGATTTTGCGCAAGATCGCCTGCAACGAACTCGACAGCCTCGGTGACACCTCGACGCTGGCCGACCCGAGCGTTGTAGACGGCCTGATCGACAAACGCCTGAACCGCTAGGAACCCTTGAGCCACCATGGAATTTATCCGCAGCCGTATCGAAACCCAGTTGCTGAGCCTGACCGGCCTGGCGCTGGGCCAGTTGGACCTGGAAAACCCCAAGGGCGACCCGGGCCTGTTCGGGCCGGACTCGGTGAGTTGGCAAGTCCATGGTGATTTCAGCAGCATGCTCATTGGTGGCATCAGTGCCTTGATGCTGCAAGCTTTGCACCCGTTGGCGCTGGCGGGCGTGTGGGACCATTCGAATTTTCGCCAGGACATGCTCGGACGCTTGCGGCGTACCTCGCAGTTCATCTCGGGCACTACCTTTGGCTCGCGCAAAGACGCCGAATGGCTGATCGAAAAAGTCCGCACCATTCACCTGCAGGTGGTGGGGCATGCGCCGGACGGGCGGCCTTACGCGGCCAGCGATCCGCAGCTGCTGACCTGGGTGCATGTGGCGGAAGTCAGCAACTTCCTGGCCGCCCACCTGCGCTACCGTAACCCGCACCTCTCGGGCCAGGATCAGGACCGTTACTACACTGAAATTGCCTTGGTGGCGGAACGCCTGGGCGCACGCGATGTTCCGCGCTCTCGCCAAGAGATTTCGGATTACATGGCCCGCATCCGCCCGCAATTGCTGTGCGACGACCGCAGCCGCGAAGTAATCCGTCTGCTGCTGAACGCGCCCTCCCCCAGCCTGATGGCCAAACCCTTCGGCAGCTTGATGATGCAGGCCGGGATCGACCTGCTGCCGGATTGGGCCAGCGCCATGCTCCAGCAACACCAGAGCCCGCTGCAGCGCCAGATGGTCCGTGCCGGGGTCAAGCGCAGTGCGCCGATGCTGCGTTGGGCGATGCGCAACGGTTCGGTGCAACGCGCCATCGGCGGATGGGGTTGATGTAGGCGACGACGCATAGCTGCTAAACTGCGCGCCCTCATTGCCCTCCATTACTTAGCAAGGCGCGCTCCATGTCTTCCTTGAATCAGCGCTGCGCGCCGCCCTCGATCATCGCCAAGACCTGATCGGCGAGTTGCACGCCCAGGGCACCGACTGCTACCGGCTGTTCCATGGCAGCCAGGAAGACGCCGGCGGCCTGACCATCGACCGTTACGGCCCGCAATTGCTGGTGCAGAGCTTCCAC
>JAFHKH010000225.1 GCA_016937595.1 Pseudomonas cedrina subsp. fulgida
GCACTGCAACAGACCCTCCATTGGTCGAGCGCCGAGGAGCGCACCCGCCTCCTGTACCTGACACTCGCCCTGCCTGACGGGGTCGACCGTCAACGCCTGCGCACGTCACTGAAACAGGTGCTGGAGCGTCACGAGATCCTGCGCACCCGACTGATGACCGGGCCGGGCATGGAGTGGCCGGTGCAAGTCATCGCCGAGCAGGCCGCGATCGACTGGCACGACAGCCGCGACAGCACGCCGAATGAAAATCTAAAAGCCTTGCTGCGTGAGTGCCTGAGCCAGCCGACAGCCCCCGCGCTCGCAGTGGCCCTGTTGCCGTCGGTACCGCTGACGCTGCTGCTCGCACTGCCTGCCGCCAACGTCGACAGCAGCACGCTCGAACTCATGCTGCTGGAATGGCAAGCCCTCTACCACGGCACCGAGCTGCCCGATGCCGCGGTGCAATTTGCCGACTTTGCCGAATGGCAATTCGAACACCTGAGCGGCAGTGACAGCGATGCCGGCCGTGCGTTCTGGCAGCACCAGCAGGCACCGGACCTGCTGGTGGCCTTGCACCCGTTCCAACACAGCGCGGCGCAAGCACCACGGCAAATGGCCTATATCGATCGCCAGCCCGACCCGGCCTTTCAAGATCACCTCAACAGTGCGCTCGCCGGTCTGCAAACACCGGCACATGACCTGTTGGGTCTGTGCTGGGCAGTGCTGTTGCACCGTCACCTGGGTCAACCGCAGGTGCTGGTGGGCTGGGAGCATGATGGCCGCAATAGCGTCACGGCCGGCGCGTTGGGCCCTTACGCCAAGCGTTTGCCGGTACGGGTGGACGTGGACGAAGGCCAGTCGCTGGAGCGTGCGCTGGCCGGGTTTTCGTTGCTGCTCAAGCACGCCGATACCTGGCAAGAAGAGTGGCCGGTGCAGTCACAGCACACCCCTTTCGGTTTTCGCCTGCGCCGGCATCGGCGTCGGCCTGGCCGGTGGTGGCCCTCGACGGCGAACCGTGCAACCACGCACTGCTGCTGGAAGCCCGCGAATCGGCCACAGGCTTTGATTTTCGCTTGCACTACGACGCCGCCACCGTGTCGGCCGACGCGGCACACCTGGTGCTTGATCAATTCCTGACACTGACACTGCAGGCCAGCGCCAATAGCGCGCACCCCTTGCGCGACGCCGATGGCATCAGTCACGCGCACCGGCAATGGCTGGCGGCGTTGAATCAGACCCGAACTGAAATAGCGGCGCCAGCGCTGCTGCACCAGTTGTTCGAGGCCCAGGTCGATCGTCAACCGCAGGCCATTGCCCTGACCCATGGTGACGAACATTTGAGCTACCAGACCCTGGAGCGGCGAGCCAATGAAGTGGCCCACCAGTTGCGCGCTGCCGGGCTTTCGGCGGGGCAACCGGTGGGCTTGTTCATGGGCCGTTGCACCGACGCCATCGTCGGCCTGCTGGGCATCCTCAAGGCGGGCGCCTACCTGCCCCTGGACCCCGGCTACCCTGCCGAACGCCTGAGCGACATGCTGGAACAAACCGCCGCGCCACTGTTGCTGAGCCTGAGTGACCTGCAAGATCGCTTGCCCAAGGGTGAATATACGACCCTGTGGCTCGACCAGATGAAGGACGGCAGCGAGCGACGCCCGGTGCCCGTTACCACGCCTGACAGCCTCGCGTACCTGATTTTCACTTCGGGTTCTACCGGGCGCCCGAAAGGCGTGATGGTGTCGCACCGCAATGCGGTGCATTCGACCTCGGCGCGCTTTATCGCCTACCCGGAACCGCTGGAGACCTTTCTGCTGGTGTCGGGGTTGTCGTTCGACAGTTCGGTGGCCGGGCTGTTCTGGACGCTGGGGAGCGGTGGGCGATTGTGCCTGCCCCATGACCCTCTCGTGCAGGACGCCCTGGCCCTGGGCCGCCTGATCGGCGCGCAACGCGTCAGCCACACGCTGATGTTGCCCTCCCTGTATGCCCAGGTGCTGGAACAGGCCGGCGAACACCTGGATAGCCTGCGCTGCGCCATCGTCGCCGGTGAAGCCTGCCCCGCCAGTCTCGCCAGGCAGCACCAGGCCGACTGTGGCCATGCACAGTTGTACAACGAATATGGCCCGACCGAAGGCACTGTATGGTGCACCGTCTACCGAGCGCGCGGCGACGAACACGGAGTGCTGCCGATCGGCAAGGCCATTGCGAACATGCAGGTGCATGTGCTGGACGAACACCTGCGCCCGGTGGCGGCCGGTGTCAGTGGCGAAATCTACCTGAGCGGCGCCGGGATCACCCAAGGTTATCTCGCACGCCCGGACCAGAACGCCGAGCGCTTCCTGGACAACCCACTGGACCCGGCGGGCTCGGCGCTGTACCGCAGCGGCGATGTGGGCCGCCTCAACCCGCAGGGCGATATCGAGTTTCTCGGCCGTGTCGACGACCAGGTCAAGATTCGTGGGTTCCGCATCGAGCTCGGTGAAATCGAAGCGCGCCTCTTGAGCCATCCCGGCGTGCGCGAAGCGGCGGTGGTCGCCCGCCTGAACGAGGCAGCAGACACCGAGCTGGTGGCCTACGTGGTTGCTCGCGACGCCTGCCCGGGGGCCAATGCGCTGCAGGCGCACTTGAGCATTCTACTGCCGGAACACATGCTGCCCAGCGCCTACGTAATGCTGGCGGCGTTCCCCCTCACCCCCAACGGCAAACTGGACCGCAAGGCGCTGCCGGCCCCAACGCGGGAACGCCAGGCCAGCTACCGCGCGCCGCGCAACGAACGCGAGGCATTGCTGGCCGCGCTCTGGGCTCAGCTATTGGGCGTCGAGCAAGTAGGCCTCGACGACAATTTCTTCGAACTCGGGGGGCACTCCCTCACGGCCACGCGCCTGGTGTCACGCCTGCGCAGCAGCCTGGGCCTGGAAGTGCCAGTACGTGCGCTGTTTCAACACCCCACGCTGGAAGGCTTTGTCGCGCATGCGCTGCCCATGGCGCAGGCCTCCACACTGCCGCCCCTCCTCGCGCAGCCTCGGGACTTGGCCATCCCGATGTCCTACGCCCAGGAACGCCTCTGGTTGTTCGATCGCCTGCACCCCGGCACGGCCACGTATAACGTGCCCGAAGCCGTGCGCCTGCGTGGCGACCTGAACCTGGCGGCCCTCGAGCGCAGCTTCAGCGTACTGCTGCAACGCCATGAAAGCCTGCGCACCACCTTTGCGCTCGAGGCCGCGCAACCGATACAACGCATCAGCCCGGCGCACGATTTCGTGCTAGCCATGATCGACTTGAGTCGACTCGACGACACCCGCCGACAACAGCGCCTGGGCGTTGAACTGCAAACCCAGGCCGCGCAACCCTTCGACCTGGCGCAGGGGCCGCTGATCCGGGCCGGAGTGATCCGCCTTTCGGGCCAGGAGCACGTGCTTTGGCTGACCCTGCACCACATCGTCTTCGACGGCTGGTCAATGCGCCTGTTTACCCGCGAACTGACGCAACTCTATACGGCGTTCAGCCGCGGCGAGCCGTCACCCTTGGCCGAGCCGCAGTTGCAGTACGCAGACTTTGCCCAATGGCAACGGCGCGAGCTCAACAGTAGCGTGCTTGCCCCACAATTGGACTTCTGGTTGCAGCACCTGGGTACTGATCGAACGCTGCTGCGATTGCCGTGCATGCTGCCGCGCCCGGCCCTGCCCAGCCATCAGGGGGCCGAGCATACGTTCGAGCTGGGGCTGGAGATGACGCAGGCTCTGCACAGGTACAGCGCGGAACAGGGCGTCACGCTGTTCATGACCCTGCTGGCCGCCTTCAACGTGTTGCTGGCCGGGCATAGCGCGCAACCGGCGGTCCGCATCGGTATCCCTATCGCCAACCGCCATCACCAGGCGCTGGAGGGGCTGATCGGTTTCTTCGTCAATACCCTGGCCGTGCGTACCGACCTGGCGGGCAATCCCGGGTTCGATCAGGTACTCGAGCAAGTGCGCAACCACGTCCTGAACGCGCACGCCAACCAGGACCTGCCGTTCGAGCAATTGCTCCAGGCCTTGCCCGATTCGCAACAACACAGCGTGCCGTTGGTGCAAGTGATGTTCGACCTGCACCGTGAGCGCAGCCTGACCACGTCGGTGTTTGGTGACCTGAAGATCGAACCGCTCAAGGAGGACAGCGGTAAACGCAGCACACTGTTCGACTTGATGCTGGACGTGAGCGAGCGCGAGCAGGGATTGATTGCCACCTTCACCTACAGCCGCGATCTGTTCGAACACGCCAGTATCGTTGCATTGGCCGAGGACTTGCGCGCCGTACTCGAGACGATCCTGCAGCCGGCGACACCCACTGTCGAGACGCTGGTGCAACGGCTCACGCCGATGAACCGACCCCGCCTCGACACACGTCCGGATACCCGTGGGCAGATACTCGGTGCCCTGCAGGAGATACTCGGGCAGGACACGCCGGACGATCAGGCCAACTTCTTCGAAGTCGGCGGCAGTTCACTCAAGGCGGTGTTGTTGTGCGCGCAGTTGCAGGCACTATGGGGCACGAAAATCCCGGCGCACCTGGTATTTCTCAACCCGGTGCTGGCGGATCTGATCAGGGTCTTGAGCCGCTACAGCAGGGCTACGCGCGATTGAGCCACCGTGTGCGGCGCGCGTCGCGCGCGCCCGCACAGCCGCATCCGATGTTTATCGCCGCGAGGGGCAGCAACTGAGCAGAAGCGCCACGCCGATCCCTGCCAGGGTCAGCGTCAGCACCCAGACGACCGCCCCCATCGCGACGCCGTAGCTTGCCAGACTGAGCACCAGGCTCAAGGCCAATACCAGCAGTGCGCCACAACGTAACCCATACGCACCCGGAAACGGCCTGTGCGGCACCACCTTGCGAAAGTGGCCAATCTGGCTCAGCGCCAACGCGCCGAGCCCTCCTGCAACCAAGCCGAACATGGCGATATGTGCTATCCACTGCCCCATCCATCACCTCTTTGAGTGCAGACCGCCACGGCGCAAGCGCCAGCCGATGATGCCTGCGAGCAACGCTGTGAATATCAAGACCAGGTCCACTCCGGCGACCGCCGGGACACCCCGCCGGATCGCCACCCCTGGGTGATCACCCGTGCTCCAGGCATTTGAGCAGACCGCCAGCAACGCCAATGCACTGATCAGCAAAAGATGGGTCGCCCACGGCGGACGCGATTGCACCGAGCGCCAGGTGGACAACAACGCGTGGACGGCCGCCAGCAACCAGGCCACGTAAAATACGCTGGCCTCCCAATCGGCACGGCCCTCAAGCATCACCGGCAACCACCGATTGATCGTCAGCATTGCCAGCGTGGCCAGTGGCATACCGGTGATCAGCGCGCAGGTGAGCGCGGTCATCGAGACCATGCCCCATTGCCCGGCCGCGCCTTGCAGGCGGCGTTTTTCCAGCCAGTACAGCAGGCCACTGCCCAGCATCACGCAACCACTCAACCCCGCCAGAAAATACAACGCGCGCAACCAGGCTTGCTGAAAGTGCGTGACGTGCAGCCCCGCGAGAAATTTGAAGGTCGCGGCGGCGGCGGGCAGACGCGATTCGTGCAGCAAGCGGGCGCTGGCGCCATCAAAATACAAGGTTTGCCCGTCCTGGCTGATACGGTCAGCCAGCGAGCGACTGATCTCGACGTAGGCATTGGCATCGCCCGGGTGCCAGACCCGCACGAACGCCGGTTGGCCGTCACCCCAGTGGCGCGGGCGCGCGCCATCATTTGATCCAGGGAAGCCAGTGCCCCTGGCGTACCGGATGCCGGTCGGCTGTAGCCGGCGCCTGCATCGACACCGAATTGACCGGGCTGTGGATACACCGCCTGAATGCCGGCGGGCAGGTAGAGCGGAAACAGGATCAGCAGCCCCGAGAGCAGAATGACGATGTGAAAAGGCAGGGCGAACACACCGGTCAGGTTATGCGTATCCAGCAGCCGCCGCGGCGACTTGTCGGCGCGCAGCGTAAACAGGTCCTGAAACAGCCGAGCGTGAATGCACACGCCGGCAATCACCGCGATCAGGCCGAGCATGGCCGCCAACCCAAGCAGGCGCCCGCCGATGTTCCAGGCATTGATATTAAGGGTGTAATGCAGCCGATAGAAAAAATCACCGCCACGGCTGCGGCGTCGGGTAATACACGGTCGTCATAGGGCGCCAGAAAGCGCGAGATGCCCTGGCGATCCTTGGTCCAGGCCTGAAAACGCAACACCGGACGGCGCTCATCGGGCAGCTCCACGTACCACTGCATCAGCGGCTTGCCCTCAGTCAAACGGCAACCTGGGGGACGACTCGCTGGTCCAGCGACAAGGGGCTGTCACTCGATGCCAGCCGAATCTGCGGCACCATCCAGCTGTCCAGTTCGCGGTCGTAGACCGACAGGCTGCCCATGAAGAAGGCGATCAGCAGCAACCCGGAGAACCCGATGCCGATAAACCGATGCATCCACAGCAAGGCTTGGCGAACACTGGCAAACATCAGGCGGCCCCCGGCATATAAAGCCCGCACGCCCAAAACATCAACGACGCACTCAACACCAGCAGGCCGTTGCGCATTGCATGCGCGGTACTGAACAGCCACACCGCCAGCACGGGGAAGATCACAAACGCGGCCATCGAACTGATCAGCACCGCTTCACTGGGTTGCACGCGCCACTGCAGCAGGCACACCGCTAACCCCGCACTCAACGCCCAGCAACACCAGTAGCTGAGCAGCAGCGTCAGCAGCAGCCAGGCGGTGCGCCGTGCATCGAGGGTGTTTCCTGGTTGTTTTGAAGCGGCCTTGCGCATTGCACCTCCCCGTTCGCTGACTGCGGCTCAAGCAAAAAAGCCCGGCATACGGAGTATGCCGGGCCGGTTACAGACTGTCGCGATCAGAACTTGGCGCGCAGTGTCATGGACACCGCACGCGGGTCACCGAAGATATTCCCGTCCTGGAACGTGTTGATGCGCTGGAAGTACTTCTTGTCCGTCAGGTTGGTACCGAGCAGATCCGCCGAGAGGTTCTCGTTGATCTGGTAACCAATGCCCGCGTCGTACAAGGCATAGCCGCTCTGGCGCAATTTGGTGCCGTTCATGCCGATGCCGGGAACGTCGAGTTTGTTGTAGTTTTCGCTCACCGCGCTGACGCCAGCCTGGAGGCTCCACTTTTCCAATTCACCCGGCAGTTTGTACAGGGTCCAGACGCGCAGCATGTTTTTCGGCAGGTACGTCTGCAACTGCTCGTTGGCGGTGTCATAGCGCTTGTAGGTGTGGGTGAAGTTGGCGGTGAGGAACCAGTCGGGGGTCATCTGCCCACTGACCTCGGCTTCGAACCCACGGGTGCGGGCCTTGCCGCCGGCCACTACCGCGCGCGAATTCGGGTCATTCAAATCCGGAGTCGCGCGGTTTTCTTCTTCGATCTGGAATGCCGCGAGCGAGGCGTTCAACGCGCCGTCGAGGAACTCACCCTTGATTCCCAGTTCATGCTGCTTGCCTTCCAGCGGTTTGATGATGTTGTTGTTGATGTCCTGGTTGCTGATTGCCTGCGGCTGGAAGACACCCGCGTAGTTGGCGTAGACCGAGTAGGTGTCGTTGATGTCGTAGATCAACCCGTAGAACGGGGTGAATTTCTGCGACACACCGTCTGAGCTTTTCTCCGACGGCGAACCGGCCGTTGGCTGGTGCTGCGAGCGGTGCATGTCCAGCCATGTGACGCGTCCGCCCAGTACCAGGGTGAGCGGGTCGGCGAGGCTCAGGCGCAGGTTGCCATAGACCGCTTTGGTGCGGGTGTTGGCAACACTGGTCGGCAATTTGTCCGCGTCAAGGAAAGCCGGGTAGGCGAAATTGGGCTGAGGGTTACTCAGGTCGACATCGCCCAGGAACCTTGAGGAGTAACCACCGTTCGACGAGAACTCGGAGCGCGAATAGTTGGCGCCCACCAGCACTTTATGCTCCCGCCCGAGGAAATTGAACGGGCCGTCGACGTACGCATCCGCCTCGTCCTGTTTCTCGCGGTAATCGAACATGATCGAGTTCATCGACACCAGATTATCCGCCGGATCAATGCCACCGCCATTGCGCGCATACGCCTGGGTCAGGTCGTAGTTGTTATCGGCATGACGCACGGACAGCTTGGTTTTCCAGCCATCGCCCAACTGGTGTTCGACCTCGGTGAATACCGCGGTGCTCCAGAAGTAATCACGGTTCCAGTCTTCACCGAAAAAACTCTTGCGAGATGCATTCGGCAGCGCCATCGCGGCTTCGCCGGCGGCATTGGTATAGCGATAGCCCGGCAGGGAACGCTGCGCGCCACGGATATCGGTGTTCTGGTTACTGGCACCGATGGTCCAGACGGTGTCCGGCGTCACATCGATATCGACGACGCCGTAGATTTGATTCGACTCGCGCTTGCCGCCGCCGTCGTAGTAAAAGCCCTTGTCGTGTTCGCTCAGGACCAGGCGGCCGCGTACGTTGCCGCTGTCGGTCAACGGCCCGGTGACATCGAGCATGCCACGGTAGTCATCCCAGGAGCCGGCGCTGATTTCGGCCGAAACGGCGCCCTCCGCCAACGGGCGCTTGCGCACCAGGTTGATGCTGCCGCCAGGCCCACCGGCGCCGGCTGAGGCTGCCGGACGGCCCCTTGAGCACTTCGACACGGTCGTACATGGTCAGGTCAGGCGAGGGAAAAAGGCGGATTGTCCATGGTGGTCGGCGTGCCGTCCAACTGCAACGAGGTGATCTCGAAGCCACGGGAGAAGAAGCTCAGGCGGCTGGCGTCAATACGTTGCACCGTGACCCCTCCGACCTTGCCCAGCGCATCTTCGAGGGTGTACAGGTTCTGCTTCTGGATACGCTCCTGCCCCACCACGTTGATGGTCTGCGGGCAC
>JAFHKH010000226.1 GCA_016937595.1 Pseudomonas cedrina subsp. fulgida
TCCGGCGGCCCTGCGCCAGCGCCGGCTGCCGACGCCCGCAAGCGCGACGAACCTCGTCGTCCGGACAAGCCGCGTGCCGACGATAACAATCGTCGCGGTGGCGGCGGTGATGGCGAGCGCAAAAAACGCTCCGCATCGTGCTTCGGTCAAAGAGAAAGCGCCTGCCCCACGCGTTGCCCCACGGACTACCGATGAAGAAAGCGACGGCTTCCGTCGTGGTGGTCGCGGCAAGGCCAAGCTGAAAAAGCGCAACGCCCACGGTTTCCAGAGCCCAACCGGCCCTGTCGTGCGTGATGTGCAGATCGGCGAGACCATCACCGTTGGCGATCTTGCCAACCAGATGTCGGTCAAGGCGGCTGAAATCATCAAGTTCATGTTCAAACTGGGTACGCCAGCGACCATCAACCAGGTGCTTGATCAGGAAACTGCTCAGCTTGTGGCTGAAGAGTTGGGCCACAAAGTGACCCTGGTCAGCGACACCGCCCTGGAAGATTCCCTGGCCGAGTCCTTGAAGTTTGAAGGTGAGACGTTCTCCCGTGCGCCCGTTGTGACCGTAATGGGTCACGTTGACCATGGTAAGACGTCGCTGCTCGACTACATCCGTCGTGCCAAGGTAGCGGCTGGCGAAGCCGGCGGTATCACCCAGCACATCGGTGCGTACCACGTTGAAACCGAGCGCGGCATGGTCACCTTCCTCGACACCCCAGGTCACGCCGCGTTTACCGCGATGCGTGCCCGTGGTGCCAAGGCGACTGACATCGTGATCCTGGTCGTTGCAGCGGACGACGGCGTGATGCCGCAGACCATTGAAGCTGTCCAGCACGCCAAGGCTGCCGGTGTTCCACTGGTTGTTGCCGTGAACAAAATCGACAAGCCGGGCGCCGATCTTGATCGCATCCGTAGCGAACTGTCGGTTCACGGCGTGACTTCCGAAGAGTGGGGCGGTGATACGCCGTTCGTTTCGGTCTCGGCGAAAGTCGGTACCGGTGTAGACGAACTGCTCGAAGCGGTCCTGCTGCAAGCTGAAGTACTCGAACTCAAGGCAACCCCATCGGCTCCAGGCCGCGGCGTTGTGGTTGAATCGCGCCTCGACAAAGGTCGTGGCCCGGTTGCAACCGTGCTGGTTCAAGACGGTACCCTGCGCCAAGGCGACATGGTGCTGGTCGGTTCGAACTACGGCCGTGTACGTGCCATGCTCGACGAGAACGGCAAGCCAATCAAGGAAGCCGGTCCTTCCATCCCTGTCGAGATCCTCGGCCTGGACGGTACCCCGGACGCTGGCGACGAGATGAGCGTGGTTGCCGACGAGAAGAAAGCCCGTGAAGTGGCTCTGTTCCGTCAAGGCAAGTTCCGCGAAGTCAAACTGGCCCGTGCCCACGCCGGCAAGCTGGAAAACATCTTCGAAAACATGGGCCAGGCAGAGAAGAAGACGCTCAACATCGTCCTCAAATCCGACGTCCGTGGTTCCCTCGAAGCGTTGAACGGCGCCTTGAACGGCCTGGGTAACGACGAAGTGCAAGTGCGTGTCGTGGGTGGCGGTGTCGGTGGTATCACCGAATCCGACGCCAACCTGGCACTGGCTTCCAACGCTGTACTGTTCGGCTTCAACGTGCGTGCCGATGCCGGCGCTCGCAAGATCGTCGAGCAGGAAGGCCTGGACATGCGTTACTACAACGTCATCTACGACATCATCGAAGACGTCAAGAAAGCCCTTACCGGCATGCTTGGCAGCGACGTTCGGGAGAACATCCTGGGTGTGGCCGAGGTGCGTGACGTGTTCCGCTCGCCGAAATTCGGCGCGATCGCCGGTTGCATGGTTATCGAAGGTGTTGTGCACCGTAACCGTCCAATCCGTGTACTGCGTGAAGACATCGTTATCTTCGAAGGCGAGCTGGAATCCCTGCGCCGCTTCAAGGATGACGCTTCCGAAGTGCGTGCCGGCATGGAATGCGGTATTGGCGTCAAGAGCTACAACGACGTCAAGCCTGGCGACAAGATCGAAGTCTACGAGAAGGTTCAGGTTGCTCGCAGCCTCTGACTCGCGCACTTCAGGAGCCACACGGCGTGTGGGCATGCAGATGCCCCGCGCGGTGTCCGGACTCTAAACGCAACGCCCGGTCTGGCTTTTGTCAGGCCGGGCGTTTGCCGCTTTCAGACCCCACGGGTTTCACCGTGTGGCAGTAACAGGTAACAAGACATGGCAAAAGAATACAGCCGTACCCAGCGTATCGGCGATCAGATGCAGCGCGAGCTGGCCCAACTGATCCGTCGCGAAGTCAAGGATCCACGCGTTGGCCTGGTCACCATCACGGCGGTTGAAGTGAGCCGTGACGTGGGTCACGCCAAAATCTTCATCACCGTGATGGGGCAGGACAGCAGCGAAGAAATCGCGCAAAGCATCAAGGTGCTCAACGCTGCCGCGGGTTTCCTGCGCATGCAGTTGGCCCGTGAAATGAAGCTGCGCAGCGTGCCTCAGTTGCATTTCCACTACGACGAAAGCGTCGTGCGGGGTGCGCACCTGTCGGCATTGATCGAGCGCGCGGTGGCTGAAGACAACCAGCATCCGTCCACACCTGAAGACGCCAAGGAGTAAGCGGTGGCTCAGGTCAAACGTATCCGTCGCAACGTCAGCGGCATCATTCTGCTCGACAAGCCCATTGGCTTTACCTCCAATGCCGCGTTGCAGAAGGTCCGCTGGCTGCTCAACGCCGAGAAGGCCGGGCACACCGGCAGCCTCGATCCCCTGGCCACCGGCGTGCTCCCGCTGTGCTTTGGCGAGGCCACCAAGTTCTCGCAATACCTGCTTGATTCCGACAAGGGTTACGAAACCCTGATGCAGTTGGGCAAGACCACCACCACGGCCGACGCCGAAGGTGATGTGCTGCAGGTGCGCGATGTGACCGTTGGTCGTGCTGATATTGAAGCTGCCTTGCCCGGTTTTCGTGGGCAAATCAGTCAGATACCGCCGATGTACTCGGCGCTCAAGCGTGATGGCCAGCCTCTTTACAAGCTGGCACGTGCGGGCGAAGTAGTGGAGCGCGAACCGCGTTCTGTTACTATTGCCCGGCTCGAATTACTCGCCTGCGAGGGCGACACTGCCCGGTTGGCCGTGGACTGCAGTAAAGGCACCTATATCCGTACCCTGGTGGAAGATATTGGTGAGCAGTTGGGCTGTGGTGCTTATGTTGCCGAGTTGCGGCGGACACAAGCCGGGCCTTTCACTCTGGCCCAGACGGTCACGCTGGAAGAGCTGGAAGCAGTACACGCCGAAGGCGGCAACGAAGCGGTTGATCGCTTTCTGATGCCGTCGGACAGCGGTTTGCTGGATTGGCCATTGCTGCACTTTTCGGAGCACAGCGCGTTCTACTGGCTTAACGGCCAACCGGTACGTGCCCCGGATGCTCCAAAGTTCGGCATGGTGCGGGTACAGGATCATAACGGTCGCTTTATCGGTATCGGTGAAGTGAGCGAAGACGGGCGCATCGCGCCGCGTCGACTGATTCGGTCAGAATGACCGGACGAGGGTGGCTGTTAACAGGCATGGTCACTTCTCATTTTTAGATACAGGGATTTGTCCCTGGCCTGTTGAAACTGCCCTTTGGGTGGTTTCCTGAAAAAAAGGATTGCCTCATGGCTCTCGACGTTCAAGAAAAAGCACAAATCGTAGCTGACTATCAGCAAGCTGTTGGTGACACTGGTTCGCCAGAAGTGCAAGTTGCACTGCTGACCCACAACATCAACAAGCTGCAGGGTCACTTCAAGGCCAACGGTAAAGATCACCACTCCCGTCGTGGTCTGATCCGCATGGTAAACCAGCGCCGTAAGCTGCTGGACTACCTGAAAGGCAAGGATCTGGGTCGTTATCAGGCTCTGATCGGTCGCCTGGGTCTGCGTCGCTAATCAGCGATTGCGCTAGAGGTTGGTTGTCTGCCGTGTGCCTGTGGGATTCCCATTGGCCCATGGCAGGCTCCCAGCCTCAAGTTTTATCTGGATACACGTTTTACCCTGGACGAGGCTCGGGCCGATTCCCGACATTGCCCAAGAATTTCGCAAGAAAACAAGTTCCCCAAGAGCCACAAAGAAGGTAGGACACCGTGAACCCGGTTATCAAAAAATTCCAGTTCGGTCAGTCGACCGTTACCCTCGAGACAGGCCGTATCGCCCGTCAAGCCTCCGGCGCAGTGCTGGTTACCGTTGACGACGACGTGACCGTACTGGTGACCGTTGTTGGCGCCAAGACCGCTGACCCGAGCAAAGGCTTTTTCCCTCTGTCCGTTCACTACCAGGAAAAGACTTACGCTGCCGGTAAGATCCCTGGCGGTTTCTTCAAGCGCGAAGGCCGTCCTTCCGAGAAAGAAACCCTGACTTCCCGACTGATCGACCGTCCGATCCGTCCGCTGTTCCCAGAAGGCTTCATGAACGAAGTGCAGGTTGTCTGCACCGTCGTGTCCACCAGCAAGAAGACCGATCCGGACATCGCTGCGATGATCGGTACCTCGGCTGCCCTGGCCATCTCCGGCATTCCTTTCGATGGCCCGATCGGCGCTGCCCGCGTTGCGTTCCACGAAAGCACCGGCTACCTGCTGAACCCGACGTACGAGCAACAGAAAGCCTCGAGCCTGGACATGGTCGTTGCCGGTACCTCGGAAGCCGTATTGATGGTTGAATCGGAAGCCAAAGAGCTGACCGAAGACCAGATGCTGGGCGCCGTACTGTTTGCTCACGACGAGTTCCAGGTTGTGATCAACGCGGTTAAAGAATTGGCTGCCGAAGCTGCCAAGCCAACCTGGACCTGGGCTCCACAGCCTGAAGCCACCGCTCTGCTGGGCGCTATCCGTGCCGAGTTCGGCGACGCGATCTCCCAGGCTTACGCCATCACCGTCAAGGCCGAGCGTTACGCTCGCCTGGGTGAGCTGAAGGACCAGGTTGTTGCCAAGTTGTCCGGCGAAGAAGGCCAGCCTTCTTCCAGCGAAGTCAAAGCGGCCTTCGGTGAAATCGAATACCGCACCGTTCGCGAAAACATCGTTAACGGCAAGCCACGTATCGACGGCCGTGACACCCGCACTGTACGTCCGCTGAACATCGAAGTCGGCGTTCTGCCGAAGACCCACGGTTCGGCGCTGTTCACCCGTGGTGAAACTCAGGCATTGGTAGTCGCGACTCTGGGCACCGCCCGTGACGCACAGTTGCTGGATACCCTGGAAGGCGAGAAAAAAGACCCGTTCATGCTGCACTACAACTTCCCGCCGTTCTCGGTGGGCGAGTGTGGCCGCATGGGTGGCGCCGGTCGTCGCGAAATCGGTCACGGCCGTCTGGCGCGTCGCTCGATCGCCGCGATGCTGCCGGCTGCCGACGTGTTCCCGTACACCATTCGTGTCGTGTCGGAAATCACCGAATCCAACGGTTCCAGCTCCATGGCTTCGGTCTGCGGCGCTTCCCTGGCACTGATGGACGCCGGCGTGCCGATGAAGGCACCGGTTGCCGGTATCGCCATGGGCCTGGTTAAAGAGGGCGAGAAATTCGCCATCCTGACCGACATCCTGGGTGACGAAGACCACCTCGGCGACATGGACTTCAAGGTAGCCGGTACCGCCAAAGGTGTGACCGCGCTGCAGATGGACATCAAGATCAAGGGCATCACCGAAGAGATTATGGAAATCGCCCTGGGCCAAGCCCTGGAAGCGCGCCTGAATATCCTCGGCCAGATGAACCAGATCATTGGTCAGTCGCGTACCGAGCTGTCGGAAAACGCTCCGACCATGATCGCGATGAAAATCGACACCGACAAAATCCGTGATGTCATCGGTAAAGGCGGCGCGACCATCCGTGCGATCTGTGAAGAGACCAAGGCTTCGATCGACATCGAAGACGACGGCTCGATCAAGATCTTCGGCGAAACCAAGGAAGCTGCAGAAGCTGCGCGTCAGCGCGTTCTGGGTATCACCGCGGAAGCCGAGATCGGCAAGATCTACGTCGGTAAGGTTGAGCGCATCGTCGACTTCGGCGCATTCGTCAACATCCTGCCGGGTAAGGACGGTCTGGTTCACATCTCCATGCTGAGCGACGCTCGCGTTGAGAAAGTGACCGACATTCTGAAAGAAGGCCAGGAAGTGGAAGTGCTGGTACTGGACGTGGACAACCGCGGTCGTATCAAGCTGTCCATCAAGGACGTAGCAGCAGCCAAGGCTTCAGGCGTTTAATTACCCTCGAGCTTTAAGCTGAAAAAGAGGACTCTTCGGAGTCCTTTTTTTACGCCTGAAGGAAAGTGCCTAAAAATCAGTCATTTAATGCAAGCCAAAAGCCGCAACTTGCATGCAGGCACGACAGACTTCATGCAAGTTGCACGATTTCGAAAAACAGGTGTTTTTTTAACTTGTTGTTTTTAAAGGATTTAAACCAGTTACTGATCTTGGCACACTGCCTGCAATATCCCTGTTAGCGCTGCAGTACAGAGGTTACGTACTGCGGTCTTTTAATAAAACAGGAGTTACTCGTATGAAGAAGTTCGCTTTCGCTACTGCTACCGCTCTGACTCTGGCCATGGGTGCTAACGTAGCCTTTGCTCAGACTTCCCAAGCTCCGATGACCTTGGCGGCTGGTGAAATGACCAAAGCCAAAGAGTCTACTTCGGACACTTGGATCACCACCAAAGTCAAAGCTGACCTGTTGACTGAAAAAGGCATTCCGGGTTCGGACATCAAGGTTGAGACCAACAAAGGCGTGGTTTCCCTGTCCTCCGACGTCGCTATCTCGGACGCTCAGAAAGCCACTGCTGTAGCGATCACCAAGAAAATCAAAGGTGTGACCGCTGTTTCCGCTGACGGCCTGATGGCTGGCGGTGCGACCAAAGCTGATGGTATCGACAAAACCAAAGGTGCAGCCCATAACGCTGGAGAGGCGACTAGCGATACCTGGATCACCACCAAAGTGAAAGCTGACCTGGTTACCGAGAAAGGCATCCCTGGCACCGACATCAAAGTCGAAACCAACAAGGGTGTTGTTTCCCTGTCGTCCCCTACTGCCGTGACTGCCGCGCAGAAAGAAACCGCAGTGGCCATCACCAAGAAGATCAAAGGCGTTAAAGCTGTATCGGCCGATGGCCTGAAGGCAGAGTAACGCCCAACCATTCGTCTGGACTAGAAGTCGGCGGCGGCGAGTGAGTTAGATATCCACTCAATGCACCTCACAGGTTCATGCGACCGACCACACGGATGTGGTCATTACAGGCCCCGGCACTTGTGTCGGGGCCTGTTCTATTGTGGGCTTGGAATACAGACCCCAAGGTTACAAAGATCAAATGTGGGAGCGTGCTGTGACAGGCGGTGTGTCAGTCGGTACATCATCAACTGACAGACTGCCTTCGCGAGCAAGCCCGCTCCCACAGTTTGAGGTGTGTTGCTTGCGGGTTACTCGGCATCCAGATGCATCGGCGTGACCACCCGACCGTCTTTTTCCGCCTGCCCCAACTGCGCATCAATGAAGTACACCCGGTCATCCTCCAACTGCCCTTTATCCACCAGGTAATCCTTGATGGTGCTGGCGCGGTCCTGGCCCAGTTGACGCAGTAACACATCACTGGCGCTCCAGAACGTGATCACACCGTCACGCAGCCTGGCACTGCGTTCGTCATTGCTCAGGTCCTTCCACTCGGCCGGCGGTTGTTGTTTCAGGCGTGTGCGGTAGATGCCTTCCAGCAATGGCGCTTTTTCTTTCTCGGGTACGACCAGCAGCGAGGCCTGGGCGGGAACCTTGTCGCCACGCCGCTGGAGGATCTTGTAGTAGTTGTATTGGTATTCACGTTCCAGTCGCTGTGCGGCGAGGAGCGGGCCATCGCTGCTGGCGGCGGCGGTGCCTTCGATTTCCAGGCGCAGTGCAGGGCGTTCCTTCAGCGCTTTGGCCAAGGTATTCAAGGCGCCCTCGGCGTCCTTGTTCAACTCGCTGGAGCCTGCGGCAAACGACACACTACCGAGGTCTTCCGAGCCCCCACCGGTCACCAACCCGCCAATAAACTTGAAGGGCGCCGTTGCCGCGCGCACGACCAGATTACGCAGGGTCTGCCATACAATCGGCATAACGCTGAATTGCGGGTTATTCAGGTCGCCTGTCACGGGCAACTCAAGGGTGATCTTGCCATTCGAATCCTTGAGCAGCGCGACTGCCAGGCGAATCGGCAGGTCCACCGCATCGGCACTGTCGACTTTCTCGCCCAGTTGCAATTGCTCGACCACCACTTTGTTCTCAGCCTTCAGTTGGCCCTTGGTGATCACATAGTGCAGGTCGAGGTTCAGGCGCCCCTTGCGGATACGGAACCCGGCGAATTTGCCGGAATAGGGGGTGAGGGTGGTCAGTTCGACACGTTTGAAACTGGTGGCAATGTCGAGCGCCGCCATCGGATCAAACGGGTTCACGCTGCCTTTGATGGTGACCGGCGCATAGCGGTCAACTTTGCCCTTGATATCAACGCTGGCCGGTTTGGCCTGGCGACTGTCAATCGTGCCGATCTGCCCGTTGAGCTGTTGAATGGCGGTGGCGAAGTTTGGCGTAAGGCTGAAGTCGGCAAAGTTGGCCGAACCGTCGTTGATCGCAATCTGCCCGACACGAATGCCCAAGGGCTTTTCCTTGCTGGCGGGCTTGGCGCCTTTGTCGGCCGGTTGCGGGATCAACAGGTCGTCAACGTTGGTGGTACGGTCATCGTTGATCATGAAGCGCGCATAGGGCTGCAGCAGGTTGACCTTGTCGATCGACAGGCTATCGCCGTGCTGGTAGTTGACGCCTTCAAGCACCAGTCGCTGCCATTTGACGAAGTCGCGGGTCTTGAGCGTATCCAACGTATGCAACTGGTCGACCTGTGCCTTGCCGGTTATCTGCAATTTCAGAGGATCTGTGCTTTTCAGGTTCACATCCAGGTTGCTGCCGAGCATGCCGCTGCGCAATTCCAGGCGGATAAAGGGGCTGATATAGGACTGGGCAACCCGCAGGTCGATGTCCTGGGTGTTCACTTTCAGCCTGGCGCTGACCGGGTTGAGGTTGACCTCGCCGGTTGCCTGGAGCTTGCCTTGCTTGCCCACGCCGGTGTCGACCTTCAAGGTGAACGGGCTCTGGTTGAGGCTATCGAAGTGCTGCACATCGACATTCACCGGGCCCAGTTCCAGCGCGACCGCCGGCTTGGCCTGGCGGTCCGCCAGGTGCACCTGATAGTTACGCAATTGCACGTCCTTGAGCAGTACTTGCCAAGGCTTGCTGGGGGCGGCGGGTTCGGCTTTTGGCGAGTCGGCCGTGGCCGGCGCGGTGGCGGGCTCCGGCGCCTTGGCGGGTTTGTCGGGTTGGCTGGCGAACAGCTTTTGCCAATCCAGTTGACCATCGGCCTCAAGAGCCGCCCAGGTTTCCAGTTTGTTGCTGCGGATCTTGCCAACCACCACCTGCTGCTTGGCCAGGTCCACTGTGGTCTCGCTGACGTCCAGGCGTTCCAGGCGCACCAATGGACGACCGTCCGGTGCCTTCATGGCGAAGGGTGCAATGCTGGCGGCGGTGTTGGTCAACTTCAGCTCGGTCTCCTTGGCCAGGCTGAACGTGTAGTCGGTGTTGAAGTTGAGCACACCGTCTTCGAGCACCAAGGGCAGCGCGTCGCGGACATAGGGCCACCAGGCTTTCATCTTGCCATCGGTGACCTTCAAGGTGCCTGTGGAGGTGATCGGGACCAGGCTGAAATTGCCTTTCCAGTCGATCTGCCCGCCTTCAGGTCCGGCTGCGACCAGCGTCATGTCGGCGTTGTCTTCCGGCAGGGTGCTGAGGTTCTTCAGCTCGAAGTCGAGGGTGTCATAGAGGAATTCGATGGGCTCGCTGGGGCGCAGGTCCTGGAAGTGCACATAGCCGCCCGCCAGCTTGATGCTGTCGATACGCAACGGAAACGGCTTGGCATCAGGGTCGGCCGGGGTTGGCTCGCTGGGTGGCAGCTTGAACAGCTGCGCGAGGTTCAGTTGGCCGGATTTGTTGAACAGCAGCTCGGTCTTGGGCTTGTCCAGTTGCACATCGGCCAGGTGCAGGGCGCGGGTCCAGAGGCTGTCGATCTGCAGATTGGCGTAGAGGCGCTCGAAACCCACTTGTTCCTTGCCGGGCTCACCGATTTTCAGCCCCCATGCCGTCACTTCCAGGCTAAAGGGGTTGAGCTCGATCCGCTCGATCCGCGCCGGCACCGTGGCGTAATTGGCCAGTTGCTGGTTGGCAATGCGAAGCGCGATGCCGGGGAGAATCAAAAAGCCCAGCAAGCTGTACAGGGCAAGGGCGGTCAACAAGGCGCCAGCGGCGCGGATCAATCCTTTGGGCATGGGGCGACGCCATCTATGTCAAACAGGAGTGCCTTGGAGTATGGCACGGGTTTTCGGTTCCCAGGCGCGGAGGCTTTGGGAAACCGCTTACAGCTGAAGTATCAGGGTTTTCAAGGGCGGCTGTTGATCCTGCGAGGGAAAGTCCGCGCCGGGCGTCATGATTTGCCAGTCACGCACCGGGCGCCCGGCTTTTTCCGCACAACGCAGTACCTGCTCGCGCCAATCCTCCATGCTGACTTTTGCCAGATTGTTACAGCAGATCAGCACGCCATCGTCAGCGGTGGTCAGCAGCGCCGGCTTGAGCAGGCTCTGGTAGTCGCGCAGCAGGTCGACGGTGCCGAATGCGCTCTTGGCCCAGGCCGGAGGGTCGAGCAATACCAGGTCGTATTGGCGCTGTTCCAGGCGCGGATAACTCGGCAGTTTTTGCCCGCGCCGCTGGGTGATCGGCAGGCCGGCCAGTTGGCGGATCGCCGGGAAGTAGTCGGACTGCACGAATTGCATGGTCGGCAACTGCGGGTTCAGCAGGCCATTTTCGCGGCCGACCGCCAGGTTGCCCTCGGCAAAGTCCAGGTTGCACACCTCGCGTGCCCCGCCAGCGGCGGCGCTCAGGCCTACGCCGCAGGTGTAGGCGAACAGGTTCAGCACGCTTTTGCCGGCGCTGTGTGCCTTGACCCAGCCTCGCGTGTTACGCAGATCCAGGAACAGCAGCGGATCTTGACCCGCATGTCGCCCGCGCACGCGGTAATTGAGGCCCCATTCGTGGCCAACCAGATCGTCCAGCGCGGCGGGTTCGGCGCGGTAGACCGTGTCTTCGCGGTCGATGCGCGAATTGCCACGGGAGCGGTCGTTGTACACCAGCAGCAGTTCCAGGCCCAGGTACTGGTTGACCTGCTGGTGCAGGTCCAGCAGGTCTGCGCTTTCCAAGGCGTGGTGGAAGCTCTGCACCAGCAATTGCGGGCCGTAACGGTCGATGGTCAGGCCGCCGGCGTCTTCCTGGCTGCCATGGAACAGCCGGTAGCAGTCGGTGCCCTGGGCGTGCAACTCGCCGATCAGGTCTTGGCGATGATCGAGGGCGGCGCGCAGCGCTGATTCAAGGAAGACATGGAGCG
>JAFHKH010000227.1 GCA_016937595.1 Pseudomonas cedrina subsp. fulgida
ATCACCGCCACGCCGCCCGGGCCGTAGCCTTCGTAGGTCAGCTCGACCATGTCATCGGTATCGGCGGCGCCTGCGCCACGGGCCACGGCACGGTCGATGATGTCGCGACTCATGTTGGCGCCCAAGGCCTTGTCCAGCGCCAGGCGCAGACGCGGGTTGGAGCCTGGGTCACCGCCGCCCTGGCGGGCTGCGACGGTCAGCTCGCGGATCCACTTGGTGAAGATCTTGCCTTTCTTGGCATCCTGACGCTCTTTGCGGTGCTTGATGTTCGCCCACTTGGAATGGCCAGCCATTACACAACTCCGAATTCTGTAGAAACCGTATCAATCCCGCAGGGCAGGATTTCCCTCTTTTAAACGCAAAGGCGCATCCGAAGATGCGCCTTTTTGACTGCGTACAAACCTTATCGCGCTTTCACGCCGCAGCCTTACTCAGCCTTCGGCGTTTCGCGCAGGCGGATGTGCAGTTCGCGCAATGCCTTGGCATCCACCACACCTGGCGCCTGGGTCATGACGTCCGCGGCGCTCTGGGTTTTCGGGAAGGCAATCACTTCACGGATCGACTGGGCGCCGGTCATCAGCATCACCAGACGGTCCAGGCCGAACGCGAGGCCACCGTGGGGCGGCGCGCCGTATTTCAGGGCGTCGAGCAGGAAGCCGAACTTCTCTTCCTGTTCTGCTTCGTTGATGCCCAGCAGGCGGAAGACCGCTTGCTGCATCTCTTTGCGGTGGATACGAATCGAACCGCCACCCAACTCGGTGCCGTTGAGCACCATGTCGTAGGCACGGGACAGCGCGCCTGCCGGGTTGGCTTCCAGCTCGGCCGGGGAGCACTTCGGCGCGGTGAACGGGTGGTGCAATGCGCTGAAGCTGCCGTCGTCGTTCTCTTCGAACATCGGGAAGTCGACGACCCACATCGGCGCCCACTCGCAGGTCAGCAGGTTCAGGTCGTGACCGAGCTTGATACGCAGCGCGCCCAGGGCTTCGCTGACGATCTTGGCCTTGTCGGCGCCGAAGAACACGATGTCGCCATCGACCGCACCGACGCGATCGAGGATCGTGTTCAGGTTGGCTTCCGGGATGTTTTTCACGATCGGCGACTGCAGGCCGTCAACGCCATTGGCGCGCTCGTTGACCTTGATGTACGCCAGGCCCTTGGCACCGTAGATGCCGACGAACTTGGTGTAGTCGTCGATCTGCTTGCGCGGCATGCTCGCGCCGCCAGGCACGCGCAGGGCGGCGATGCGGCATTTCGGGTCGTTGGCCGGGCCGCTGAACACCTTGAAGTCGACGTCCTTGAGCTGGTCGGCCACGTCAACCAGTTCCAGCGGGTTACGCAGGTCTGGCTTGTCGGAACCGTAGCGACGCATGGCTTCTTCGAAAGTCATGTGCGGGAAATCGCCGAATTCCAGGTCCAGCACTTCCTTGAACAGGTTGCGGATCATTTGCTCGGTGAGGCCCATGATCTCTTTTTCATCGAGGAAACTGGTCTCGATGTCGATCTGGGTGAATTCCGGCTGGCGGTCGGCGCGCAGGTCTTCGTCACGGAAGCACTTGGCGATCTGGTAGTAACGGTCGAAGCCGGCCACCATCAGCAATTGCTTGAACAGCTGCGGCGATTGCGGCAAGGCGAAGAAACTGCCTGGGTGGGTACGGCTAGGCACCAGGTAGTCACGCGCGCCTTCCGGGGTAGCCCGGGTCAGGATCGGGGTTTCGACATCGAGGAAGCCATTCTCGTCGAGGAAGCGGCGGATGCTGGTGGTCATGCGCGAACGCAGGCGCAGCTTCTCGGCCATTTCCGGACGACGCAGGTCCAGGAAGCGGTAGCGCAGGCGGGTTTCTTCGCCCACGTCGGAGTATTCGTTGAGCGGGAACGGCGGGGTTTCCGACTCGTTCAGCACTTCCAGCTCGTAACCCAGCACTTCGATGCCGCCGGATGCCATGTTCTTGTTCACGGCACCGGCCGGACGCAGGCGTACCTTACCGGTGATTTTCACCACGTATTCGCTGCGCACGCGGTCGGCGGCGGCGAAGCTTTCGGCGCGGTCCGGATCGAACACCACCTGGGCCAGACCATCACGATCACGGATATCGAGGAAGATCACCCCGCCGTGGTCGCGGCGACGGTGAACCCATCCGCAAAGGGTGATTTCCTGACCTTCCAGGGTCTCGTTCAGTTGGCCGCAATAGTGGCTGCGCATCATGGTCGTGGTTTCACTTCTCGTAATTCGAAATTCGGTGGCAGGCCTGCCGCGTCACCGTACATTAAAGCAGGGGACGGATAATGCAGGAGCCTGCGCGTAGAGTTCAACTCAGTCTGCTTTGTCGCCGCCCGCCAGATTCTTCTTCGAGCCGGTCTTGAAGTCGGTCTCGTACCAGCCGCTGCCGCTCAGACGGAAACCCGGCATGGACAGCATCTTCTTGAGCTGCGGTGCCTGGCAGGCCGGGCAATCGACCAGCGGCGCGGCGCTGATCTTCTGGATGGCTTCCAGTTGATGACCACAGGAAGCGCATTGGTAGTCGTACATGGGCATGGCGATGTCTCGGCGATCAGATCGTAACTGCGCCACGCTTGCCCGACGGGTTCGCAGCATGCGTAGCAAAGCGCGGGATTATATCTGGTAAATCGAGGCAGTGCAGCCGGCTTTGTGCCCGGCGCCCACGCCACCTGCGCGGGCCCAGGCATCTCAACCGGCGACTATCGCGGTGAACATGACGGTTCAATGCGCCCTTTCAAGACGTGAACCACACAGACCACCCTGACCAACCCACTGAAGTTTTTCACACCGCCATAACGCAGGTGCACTTCCCGATCGACATAAGACAGCAACGCACTGACTGAACAGGCATTGATCCTGGCTATTTCCGTGAGGATATTCCAATAGATCTGTTCCAGGCGCAGGCAAGTAGAAAACCCGTTGAGCCTCACCGACCGCGACAATGGCTTGGCCAATCCCATGTCGAACCCTTTTGCAAAGGGGTCGTCCTTTACTTTGTGAAAACCAGCGGTTTCCACCCCTCCATTACCTACTCCGCGTGACATACACCTGACACTCCATTGCCAAACAGCCGCCCGTGGGTTGTCCCACTGGCAATGGCCCTATGGAACAGCAGCGCGAGATCGGCAGCCAGAAGACGTGGAGTTGAAAGGCGTAGGACAACGCCAGGAAATGCGCGGAAACAAGCGAGCGACGCCAGGACGGCGCCACTCGGTGCCGGCGCTTACTGATTTTCCAGCAGCGAACGCAGCATCCACGCGGTTTTCTCGTGAACCTGCATACGCTGGGTCAGCAGATCGGCCGTCGGCTCATCGCTGACCTTATCGAGCAGCGGGAAGATGCCGCGCGCGGTGCGGGTGACCGCTTCCTGGCCGGCTACCAGTTGCTTGATCATCTCTTCCGCGCTTGGCACACCTTCTTCTTCCTTGATCGAGGAAAGGCGCGCATAGATCGAATAGGCGCCCGGCGCCGGGAAACCCAGGGCGCGGATACGCTCGGCAATGGAGTCCACCGCCAGGGCCAACTCGTTGTATTGCTCCTCGAACATCAGGTGCAGCGTACGGAACATGGGGCCCGTCACGTTCCAATGGAAATTGTGGGTCTTCAGGTACAGTACGTAGGTATCGGAAAGCAGTCGTGAAAGCCCGTCGACGATGGATTTACGATCTTCTTCACTGATACCGATATCGATTGCCATGGTTATCCCCTTCAATTGACATGCATGCATTGATCAAGCGCAGGCCCACTCTAGCAAGAGTGCCGCTGATGCGCAGCCCGGCGCGGCAAATCGTCCCGGCGCGGCGCTTCTGGCCAAGCGGGCAATAACCCCGCACGCCGTTCGAGAGCCCGCCCCCGTCTAGGACAAGCGTTTCACGCAGAAATGCCCTGGCCCTTGCATCCCCCCGAAATGCTTGATTTGAGTAGGCACAGCCTTTGCTGTTAAATAGGCGGCGTGTCGTTGCCGTTACTTTCCGTGGCAGCGGCATAGGCTGATACCCCGCGCACGTGCCCAACGCCTCCCATTGTTCAGAAGCGAACCGTGCCAGTCAGCTCTTCCTTGTGATCCATCTTAACGTGAGTTAATCAAAATGTTGAAAATCGTCCACCTGCTAACGGGCGTTGCAGCTTTGCTGCTGTCCTTTATACCGAGCCTGCAACAGGGAAGCCCTCCCTACCTGGAACAACACGACGCTCTGTACCTGGCCTTGTTCGGCCTTCTTAACCTGACGCTGGCACCTGTGATCCCTTACTGGAACAAAGGCACACGTCACCAACTGCAAACCTGGTCAGCGCGCTGCTGGTGCTGACTGTTGTTGTTCAAACCCTCACCCTCCTGGCACCCATGCCTGAAGTCGGCGGCCACCCGGCCATCCTGCTCAGCCTGGTGATTGCTGTGGTCGCCATCGTTCTTCACTTGGCCATCAGCTTCTACCGTTCATCACCTGCGGCTTCGTCGCAAAGCTACGACATGACCAACCGGGATACCGGTACCGTCAAGTGGTTCAACACGTCCAAGGGCTTCGGCTTTATCTCCCGCGATTCGGGCGACGATATCTTCGTCCACTTCCGGGCCATCCGCGGCGAAGGCCATCGCGTCCTGGTGGAAGGCCAGCGCGTGGAGTTCTCCGTCATGAATCGCGACAAAGGCCTGCAAGCCGAAGACGTGATCGCTGCACTGCCGCGTCGCTGATACCCGCGCTCGCAGCCTAAAAAAAACCGCGACCCAGCCTTGCTGGGTCGCGGTTTTTTATGCGCAGCCATAAACAGTCAGTAATGAGGCGGCGGTGTTTCTTCTTCAGCCGTTTCGAATTGACCGCCCATTTCTTCCTGGCGCTTGAGCAGCGCAGTCATCTGCAATTGCAGGCGCTCTACCGCGCGTTGTTGAGTGACGAGGATGTCATTGAGGGTCTCGATGGTGTCGTCCTGGAAGGCCAGGCGGCTTTCCAGGTCGGTGACGCGGTCTTGCAGGTCCATGATTCAACCCTGGGTAAAAATGAAATCGGCGGGCAACAGCTCACGCAGACGGGCGCGAATAGCGGCCACTTGTTCATCCGTATAAGGCTGCGCCGGATGCTTGCCCCATACCGGCGCCGGCCAAGCGGCATCGTCGCGCTTGCGTACGATCACATGCACGTGCAACTGGCTGACCACATTGCCCAAGGCGCCGATGTTCATCTTGTCGGCGCACCAGCCTTCATTGAGCAACTGAGCCAGGGCAGTGGTTTCCTGCCACAGGCGCTGCTGGTCGGTGACATCCAGCTGAAACACTTCGCTGATACCGTTGATTCGCGGCACCAGGATGAACCACGGGTAATTCGAGTCGTTGGACAGCAGCAAGCGGCACAGGGGAAAGTCCCCCATCGCCAGCGTGTCTTGTTGAAGGCGTTGATCTAAAGCGAACACCGCGGGCACTCCGTTCGGCAGGTCAGGTTCAAGCTGCAGCATACCTGCGATTGGCAGATGCTTCACGCAGGGCGAGTACCACCAGGGCAAGGCACGCTGAAAAAAAATGCACCATTTCGAGACAAGCGAATATTTCGGCTACGCTCAATCACCAGACTTAGGGCAAACGGCCAAAAGCCGATCAACCCATTACAACGAAACCCGCGGCACAGAGGCCTCAAGAAATGAGGCATTAGGCCATCAGCGGCTCCTTGGAGCAGCAGGGGCACTGCACCAAAATGACCCACATGTGCCTGCCAGGGATCCGTTAATACCCACTGGCCGGGGTGGACCGGTAACGTTTTACCCGGTTTGAGGATGCAGGTAGCCGTAGCGAGAGGAGGGGAGTTTGTATGAAACCCAAACCAATCGGCGCAAAAACCCCGTGCTTATGCGGTTTTCACGAATCCACGACGATTTTCACGAAAAAATGACATTCAGTTCGCGCTTTGGGCACGCTTGCTGCATTCATCTCTCCAGCGTCGGCAACGGCACCGGAAGGAAGCAGGTGTTTCGCGATGAAAACAAGCAGCGTTTCAATACGCACCAAGGACGATTTAAAATTTTGAAAGTGACGTTTTTGCGTTCTTTTAACGTTTTCGAAAACAGTATTGAAGTTGTCAGCCTCGGTACAGTGAGGCTGTGAATTTGCGACATGTATCGAGCAATGTACGACAAGCTCGTAAAGAAGCTGAAAGGAAAGTTGAGCACGTATCGCCAATATTGTCAGCGTGATATAAATTTGCGCCGACACAATAAAGAAAGAGCCGCCCAGACAAAAATACAGGTGGGACGGCAGTACTCTTCCTAAAACCAAAGGAGCAAATCACGATGCGCGTGATGAAGTGGAGCATGATCGCCCTGGCTGTTTCGGCAGCAGGCACCTCGCAGTTCGCAACGGCGTCCGCCCAAAGCGATTCCAAAGGCTTTGTTGAAGACAGCACATTCAGCATCAATACCCGCGCCCTGTACTTCAGCCGCGATTTCCGTAACGAGCCAGCGGGCGGCTACGCTACAGTCAACGGCAAGCGTAAAAGCCGTGCTGAAGAGACCGGCCTGGGCTTCAACGCCCTGTACGAGTCCGGCTTTACCCAAGGCACCATTGGTGTCGGTGTTGACGTCATCGGCCTGATGGGCCTGAAACTCGACAGCGGCAAGGGTCGCGCCGGCACCGGCCTGTTCCCTGCTGGTTCCGACGGTCGTTCGCAGGACGACTATTCCAAAGGCGGCGGCGCGGTTAAATTCCGTATCTCCAATACCGTCCTGAAAATCGGTGACCAATACACCACCGCTCCTGTGTTCGCTTCCGACGACAGCCGTCTGCTGCCGGAACTGCCACAAGGTATCTCGATCACCAGCACCGAGATCAAAGGCCTGAAGCTTGAAGGCGGTCACTTCACTTCCAGCGTTGCGCAGAACCAGACGTTCCATGACAGCCTGGGCCTGACCAAAACCGACTTTGTCGGCGGTGTGTACTCCTTCACGCCAGAGTTCACCGGCAGCCTGTACTACGCGAAAACCGAAGACTACTTCCGCAAGTACTACAGCAACCTGAACTGGACCCACGCGCTGAGCGACGACCAGTCCTTTGCCCTGGACTTCAACATCTACGACACCAAGAGCGAAGGCGCCGGCCTGCAGCGTGCCGAGAAAGATGGCACTACCAAGCTCGACAACCGCGCGTTCAGCTTGCAGGGCGCCTACACCGTTGGCGCTCATACCTTCACCCTGGCAGCCCAGAAAGTCACCGGCGACGGCGACTACGGCTACGGCGTAGACGGCGGCGGCTCGGTGTTCCTGGCCAACTCCGTTGCCCGTTCCGACTTCAACGCCGAAGGCGAGAAGTCCTACCAGGCTCGCTACGACATCAACATGGCAACCTTTGGTGTTCCTGGCCTGAGCTTCATGACTCGTTACGTGACCGGTAGCGGTGCCGACACTGGTGCTACTAACAACGGTAAAGAGTGGGAACGCGACATCGAAGCCAAGTACGTGATCCAGAGCGGCCCAGCCAAAAACCTGAGCCTGCGCCTGCGTCAAGCGACTTATCGCTCCGGCGATGGCGTTTACTACGGTTCGCCTTCGATCGACGAACTGCGTCTGATCGCGAACTACCCGCTGAACATCTTGTAATTGACGGTTTGATTACAACGATGACTTAAGGCCCCGGCCTTAAATAAAAAGCCGCTCCTTTGTTTAACAAGGGAGCGGCTTTTTTTTCAGCACAGATAACTAGCAAGCTAACTAACGAGATTTCCGCTTACTTGGCCACTGTTTCCTGCATGACGCGGATAACCCGCTGCGGAAATGGAATATCAATCCCCGCCGCTTTTAAACGATCGCGCGCCAGTTCATTGAACATGAACACCACATCCCAGTAATCCGCGGTCTTGGTCCAGCAGCGCAGGGAAACCGTGATTGAGCTGTCACCCAGGGTCGAAACCACCGCGACTGCTTCCGGATCGGCCAGCACGCGCGGATCTTTCGCCAATTCCAGCAGCACCTCGCGCGCTTTCTGCAAATCGGCCTCGTAATCCACACCGACGTCAAACACCACCTTACGCGTCGGCTGGCGGTTGGTATTGGTGATGATGCCGTTGGACAGGATGCCGTTAGGCACGATCACGGTCTTGTTGTCGCCGGTGCGCAGTACGGTGTGGAAAATCTGGATGCTGTCGACCGTGCCCGAGGTGCCCTGGGCTTCGATCCAGTCACCAATGCGGAACGGGCGGAACAGCAGAATCAGCACGCCGCCGGCGAAGTTGGCCAGGCTGCCTTGCAACGCCAGGCCGATGGCCAGGGTCGCGGCGCCAATCGCGGCGACGAACGAGGTAGTCGCCACGCCGATCATCGAGGCCACGCTGACGATCAGCATCACTTTGAGCGCGATGTTCGCCAGGCTGGTGATGAAGTGCTGCAGCGCCAGGTCCGCGTTACGCAGGGCCAGCAAGCGTCCGACTCGATGGGTGAATACGTTGATCAACCACCAGCCAATGGCCAGGGTAACCACGGCGAGCAATACCCGGCTGCCGTATTCCATGATCATCGGGATCCACGACTGTGAGGTCTTGATCAAGTGATCCATTTCAGCGTTCAAATCCATGTAGCTTCTCCTGTGTAGCGGATGTACGGCTTATTGATTGCCTGAAAACGCAAATGAGCCCCGTAGGGCTCAAGTGTAGGCGCGGATCCTGGGGCGTCGGACGTCAAAAACGCCCTCAGGTTCCGCAAAGCGCCATCAGTCGCGGAAGTTGTTGAACTGCAGCGGCATGCCGAACTCCTTGGCGCGCAGGGCGGCAATGGCCTCTTGCAGGTCATCACGCTTCTTGCCGGTCACGCGAACCTGCTCGCCCTGGATGGCGGCCTGGACTTTGAGCTTGGCGTCCTTGATATGCGCGACGATTTTCTTCGCCAGCTCCTTGTCGATGCCTTCCTTGAGCACGGCTTCCTGCTTCATCAGCTTGCCGGAGGCGTAGGCGTCCTTGATTTCAAGGCATTGCGCATCGATCTTGCGCTTGACCAGCGACAGCTTGAGGATTTCGATCATCGCTTCCAGCTGGAAATCGGCTTCAGCGGTCAGGTTGACGGTCAGTTCCTTTTCCTTGAATTCGAAGCTGCCCTTGCCTTTCAAGTCATAGCGGCGGTCCAGTTCCTTGACGGCGTTCTCGACGGCGTTGGTGACTTCGTGTTTGTCCAGTTCGGATACCACGTCGAACGAAGGCATGTCATTTCTCCAATATAAGGGGCGGGCTCAGTAGAGATGGAGCGCGCCCGAGCTAAAATGCCGGGGCATTATAGCGGTTCTTTCGCCCCGTTCACTGTGAGCGACCCTACGGAGCACAAACTGATGTCGACCACCTGGCATATTCTCGGCGCCGGCAGCCTGGGCACCCTCTGGGCCACTCGCCTGGCGCGCGCCGGCCTAACCGTGCGGTTGATCCTGCGCGATAAAGCACGCCTGGCGAGCTATCGGGCGGCCGCCGGGCTGACGTTGGTGGAACAGGGCGTCGAGCAAACGTACACGGTATTCGGCGAAACGCCCGACAGCCCCGAGCCGATTCATCGCCTGCTGGTGGCGTGCAAAGCTTACGATGCCCAAGGCGCCGTCGCACAGCTGCAGCACCGGCTGGCAGCCAATGCCGAACTCATCTTGTTGCAGAACGGCCTCGGCAGCCAGGAGGCTGTCGCCGCGCAGTTGCCCCAGGCTCGCTGCATCTTTGCCTCGAGCACCGAGGGCGCCTTTCG
Source organism: Pseudomonas cedrina subsp. fulgida (assembly GCA_016937595.1). Taxonomy (GTDB): domain Bacteria; phylum Pseudomonadota; class Gammaproteobacteria; order Pseudomonadales; family Pseudomonadaceae; genus Aquipseudomonas; species Aquipseudomonas fulgida. The sequence continues at coordinate 9,686 of JAFHKH010000227.1, forward strand.
CGGCGGGGATTGGCGCGTGGTATTTGCCGGTCATGGCTACACCTGGCTGGGAGATGCAAGCCACCCTGCCCCGCCGCTTTGGCTGGATGACCTGCACGCCGCTGGCATCCCCCACGCTTGGAGCACCGATATCCTTACGCGGTTATGGCGCAAACTGGCACTCAATTGCGCCATCAACCCGCTGACTGTGTTGTATCAGTGCCGCAACGGAGAACTGCAGGCTCATCACTGCGAAGTCGCCACCCTCTGCGCGGAACTCGCTGAACTGCTGGAATGCTGCGGCCAGCCCACGGCCGCGCTGGATCTGCAACACGACGTGGAACGGGTGATCCAGGCCACGGCCGCCAATTACTCCTCCATGTACCAGGACGTGGCCGCCGGCCGCCGCACCGAAATCAGCTACCTGTTGGGCTATGCTTGCCAGGCGGCCGCCCGCCACCGATTGAACCTGCCGCACCTGCAGCAACTGCAGGGGCGCCTGGTCGAACAGTTGCGTGTGCGCGGATTGCCCCGCGACTGAACCACGCGCTACCCTGCCCGCAGTCTATTACCTGGGAAAACCCTGATGCCGCTGCGCCAGCGTCTTGAAAACCTACCGGTCGGGCAAAAACTGCTGGCTGCCTTGCTGGTGCTGTTGACCACCGTATTGCTGGTGGCCAACCTGACCTTTATCAGCGCCGCCTATTGGATCTCCCAGGAAAGCATGGCCCCCCAGGCTTTGCAGGCCATCGGCCGCCTGGTGTCCAACCCCGGCCTCGCCGCCGAGGCCCTCGAATCGCCTGACAAGGCCAACACCCTGCTCAATGAGCTAACCAGTTATTCACCCCTGCGCGCCGCAGCCGTTTATGACGGCGAAGCAACCGCCTGGCGCAGATGCAATCCGGCGACCGTCTGCACTTGCCGGACAACTATCGGCAGATCGAGGCCTGGCGTGTCACCGAATTTCGCAGCAACCAGATCATCACCCTGCCCCGCGCAGGCCAGGCGCCCGGCCATTTGCTGCTGGTGGCCAGCAGCGAATTGCCCGTGGCGTTCTATACCGGCACGCTGACTGCCAGCCTGGGCATCCTGATTTTCAGCGTATTGCTGTGGTTGGTCATTGCCCGCCAGATCAAACGCTTGATCACCCGGCCGATCCACGAACTGGAAGAACTGTCGCGCCAGGTCACCCGCGAAGAGAACTACGCCCTGCGCGCCGGCCGCGGCAACCGCGATGAAATCGGCAGTCTGGCCGAGGCCTTCAACACCATGCTGTCACGCATCGAAGCCCGCGAGCAGCAACTCAAGCGTGCGCGGGACGACTCCCAGGCGGCCTATGACCAGGCACAGGGTTTGGCTGAAGAGACGCGCCACACCAACCGCAAGCTGGAACTGGAAGTGCAGGTACGCAGCAAGATCGAGAAAAAACTCACCGGCTTCCAGAATTATCTGAACAGCATCATCGACTCGATGCCCTCCGCGCTCATCGCCCTGGATGAACAGCTCTACGTCACCCAATGGAACCAGGAGGCCAGCGCCCTCTCCGGTACGCGCCTGGACGAAGCCTTGAACCAGCCGATCTACCTGGCGTTCCAGCCGCTCAAACCGTACCTGCCGCAAATCAAGGCCGCGGTTGAGCAACACACCGTGGAGCGGATCGAGCGTGTCACTTGGTTCAAGGACGATGAACCCAAGCATTACGCCCTGACGTTCTACCCGCTGATGGGCGGCGCCGGGCGTGGCGTGGTGATCCGGATCGACGACATCACCAGCGTTTGTCGCTGGAAGAAATGATGGTGCAGTCGGAGAAAATGCTCTCCGTGGGCGGCCTGGCCGCCGGCATGGCCCATGACGATCAACAACCCGTTGGGGGCGATCCTGCACAACGTGCAGAATATCCGCCGCCGCCTGTCGCCGGAACTGCCCAGGAACCTGGAGCAGGCCGAACAGTCGGGCATCGACCTGGCCACGGTCAACCGCTACCTCGAAGGCCGGGAAGTGCCGCAACTGCTCGATGGCATCCAGCAGGCCGGCGCGCGGGCGGCGAAGATCGTCACCCATATGCTCAGCTTCAGCCGTCGCAGCAACCGGCAAATGGCGCCTTGCGACTTACCGGCACTGATCGACCAGGCGGTGGAAATCGCCGGTAATGACTTTGACCTGGCCATCGGCTTCGACTTCAAGGGCCAGGCGATCACCCGCCAGTTCGACCCACAACTGGGTCCGGTCCCCGGCACCGCCAACGAGCTGGAACAGGTGCTGCTCAACCTGCTGAAAAACGCCGCCCAGGCCATTCACCTGCGTGAAGATGCAAGCGAGCCGGGGCGCATTATCCTGCGCACCCGCCTCAACCCGCCGTGGGCGGAGATCCAGGTGGAAGACAATGGCATCGGCATGAGCGAGAACGTGCGTAAACGCACCTTCGAACCGTTCTTCACCACCAAGGAAATCGGCCAGGGCACCGGGCTTGGGCTGTCGGTGTCGTATTTCATCATCACCAACAATCACAAGGGCCAGATGGAAGTGCACTCCACCCTCGGCCAAGGCACCTGCTTTACCCTGCGCCTGCCCCTGGCCGGCAGCCAAGCGCCCCCTTACGAATCGAACCAACTGGAGCACTGACCATGGGCTTTCGCCTGTCGAAAATCTACACCCGCACCGGCGACAAAGGCGAAACCGGCCTGGGCGACGGCCGCCGCGTCCCCAAGGACCATCCACGCGTGGAGGCGATTGGGGAAGTGGACACGCTGAACAGTCAGCTGGGATTGTTGCTGGCTTATCTGGAAGCGCTGGGCGGACAGCATCCGGGTTTGCAGGACGTGATCGAGGTACTGACACCTTGCCAGCATCGGTTGTTTGACCTGGGCGGTGAGTTGGCGATGCCGGAATACAAAGCCTTGAACGCGGCCGAAGTGGACCGGCTGGAAGCGGCCATTGACCGCTGGAACGAGGAAGTCGGGCCACTGGAGAATTTCATTCTGCCGGGGGGGTCGGCGTTGATCGCCCAGGCCCATGTGTGTCGCAGCCTGGCGCGCACTGCGGAGCGGCGCTGTCAGCAGTTGAATGCGCTGGAACCGCTGGAAGGCGTGGGGCTGGCGTATATCAATCGGTTGTCGGATTTGTTGTTTGTCGCGGCCAGGATCATTGCCAGGCGCCAGGGGGTTGCCGAGGTGCTGTGGCAGGCGGCGGCGAAGCCCCACTGATGCGAGGCGTCTGATCTGACGCCTTCG
>JAFHKH010000228.1 GCA_016937595.1 Pseudomonas cedrina subsp. fulgida
CCAGCTCGCGCACATTGCCCGGCCATGGGTAAGCGATCAGGCACGCCTGCGCCTCGGCCGACAGGCGCGCCTGGGCATGCTTCATTTTTTTGACGTGGTTGTTCAGCAGGCGCTCGGCCAGCGGAATGATGTCGGCCGGACGCTCGCGCAACGGGCGCCAGGCGAGCGGAAACACCGACAGGCGGTAGAACAGGTCTTCACGGAAGCGCCCCGCCGCCACTTCGCCCGCCAGGTCGCGGTTGGTGGTGGCAACCACGCGGATATCCAGCTGGATCGGCTTGCGCGCGCCGACGCGCTCCACTTCACGCTCTTGCAGCACGCGCAGCAGCTTGGCTTGCAGGCCCAGGGGCATTTCCGAAATTTCATCGAGCAGGAGGGTGCCGCCATCGGCCTGTTCGAACTTGCCCGCCTGGGCGGCGATGGCGCCGGTGAACGAGCCTTTTTCGTGGCCGAACAGCGTGGCTTCGAGCATGTTGTCGGGGATCGCCGCGCAGTTGATCGCGATAAACGGCTGCTTGGCACGGGTCGATTGCTGGTGGATATACCGCGCCAGCACTTCCTTGCCGGTGCCCGACTCGCCGGAAATCAACACGGTGGAATCGCTGCGCGCCACGCGTGCCGCCAGCTCCAGCAGTTGTGCGCTGGCCGGTTCGAAGGCAATCGGGCCCTCGCCTTCGGTCGCCGGGATCACACCCAAGGCATGCCGCGCAACCAGCTCGATCAGCGCCTTGGGCTCGAACGGCTTGACCAGGTAATCCGCCGCGCCCTGGCGCATCGCGTCGACCGCGCGCTCCACGGCGCCATGGGCGGTCATCAGCAGCACCGGCAACTGCGGCTGGCGCGCACGCAGCAGGCCGAGCAACTGGTGGCCATCCATGCCAGGCATGTTCACGTCGCTGATCACCAGGCTGAAGCACTCCTGCTCCACCGCGTCCAAGGCGTCCTCGGCAGAACCGACCGCCCGGTAGTCATGGCCCGCCAACAGCAGCGTGTCAGCCAATGCCTCACGCAGGGCGCGATCGTCTTCCACCAACAGAACCTTGATAGCCATAGCCTTTCTACTCCGCGCTTGCCGCGCATGAAAACAACGGCAAGCTCATCAATGCACAAGTGCCACGCCCCAGGCGCGAATGCAGCTGCAATTCTCCCTGATGGGCACGTGCGACAGCCTTGACCACGGTCAGGCCCAGCCCGGTGCCGTTGGTCTTGGTGGTGAAAAACGGCTCGCCCAAACGGCGCAGCACGGCAGGCTCGATACCACTGCCGCCGTCGCTGATGCATAGGCGCAGGGTTTGCCCACGGTTGTACAGGTGCACCTTGAGCCGCGCGCCGGCGCCACTGGCCTGGGTGGCGTTTTCGATCAGGTTGAGCAATGAACCCACCAGCGTGTCGCGGTTGCACAGCAGCTCACCGAGATGGCTGTCGCACTGCCAGCGCACCTGGGCCTCCTGAATATGCGTGGCGGCCGCCGCTTGCAGGGCCTGCATCAACTCGGCCGGTGTGATGCGGTCGGTCAGCGGCAATTCGCCACGGGCGAACACCAGCATGTCGCGCACCTGGTGCTCCAGCTCATGCAGGCGCTCCTTGAGGCGACCGGCAAAGCGCTGGTGGGTGGCGGCGGGCAACTGTTCGTCAGTCAAATGACTGGCGTAGATCAACGCGGCCGACAGCGGCGTGCGGATCTGATGCGCCAAAGAAGCGACCATGCGCCCCAGCGACGACAACCGCTCGTGGCGCGCCAACTGGTCTTGCAGGTGACGGGTTTCAGTCAGGTCGTTGAGCAGCACCAACTGGCCCGGCTCCGCGTCCAGAGAACGGGTGGCGATGGACAAGCGGCGACCGTCCTTGAGGGAAATTTCGTGGCCGTCGTCTTCACGCGGTGCAAAGCAGCGGGTGATCACGTGGCGCCACAACTGACCTTCCAGCGGCAGGCCGAGCATGTCGCAGGCGCCGGGTTGGCTTCGCGCACGCGGCCCTCTTCATCGATGACGATCACACCGCCCGGCAACAGCGAGAGCAGGTTTTGCAGGCGGTTGGCCAGGCGTTCCTTTTCCGCCAGTTCTTCCATGCGCTGGGCGCTGACCACGGCCAGCTCGCCCTTGAGCTCGGAAACCCGGGCTTCGAGCAGGCTGTAGGAGTCGGTCAGTTGGCTCGACATCTGGTTGAACTGCGAGAACGCGTGTTCAAGACCCTGGCGGGCCAGCGGCTCTACAGACGGAACGAGCCCCTGGATGACAGGGGTCGAAGATACTTGGGCGGCGTGGGGCATCATGCTCTCTCGCTTGGCTGACCGTCAGTTAAACGGAACGTTGCGAGGGCTGTAGCAATACTTGTGCCGAAAAAAAACCACTGAGATTTCAGTGGTTTAAAAAACAGGCGTCAATCATCCGCCTGTTCATCACCTTCTTTGCGGCTCATGCCGTACTTGCGCATCTTCTCCACCAGGGTGGTGCGACGGATACGCAGGCGCTCGGCGGCACGGGCGACGATGCCGTTGGCGTCGTCCAGGGCCTGCTGGATAAGGCCCTGTTCCAGGTTGCCGAGGTAGTCCTTCAGGTCCAGGCCTTCGGGCGGCAGCATGGCGGTGGAACCGAAGTCCGGGGTGTGGCCGTTGATGGCGACCCGCTCTTCCATGTCGCTGCGCAGGCTGTCGACCAGTTGCTCGTCTTCGTCGTCGACGTAGCGGAATTTCTTCGGCAACTCGACCACGCCGATCACACCGTAGGGGTGCATGATCGCCATGCGCTCCACCAGGTTGGCCAGCTCCCGCACGTTGCCCGGCCAGCCGTGGCGGCACAGGGACATGATCGCGGCGGAATTGAAGCGAATCGAGCCGCGCTTTTCGTGTTCCATGCGCGAGATCAGTTCGTTCATCAGCAACGGGATGTCTTCCACGCGCTCACGCAGCGGAGCCATCTCGATCGGGAAAACGTTGAGGCGGTAGTACAGGTCTTCGCGGAAGCTGCCGACCTCGATCATGCTTTCGAGGTTCTTGTGGGTCGCCGCGATGATGCGCACGTCGACGCTCTGGGTCTTGTTACTGCCCACGCGCTCGAAGGTGCGCTCCTGCAATACGCGCAACAGCTTGACCTGCATCGGCAGCGGCATGTCGCCGATTTCGTCAAGGAACAGGGTACCGCCGTTGGCCAGTTCGAAACGCCCGGCACGGCTGGTGATCGCCCCGGTAAAGGCGCCCTTCTCGTGGCCGAACAATTCGCTTTCGAGCAGCTCCGCCGGGATCGCCCCGCAGTTGACTGGCACAAAGGGCCCGTCGCGGCGCTTGGAGTGGTAGTGCAGGTTGCGCGCTACCACTTCCTTGCCGGTGCCGGACTCGCCGAGGATCAGCACGCTGGCGTCGGTGTCGGCGACCTGTTGCATCATCTGGCGCACATGCTGGATGGCGCGGCTGGTGCCCACAAGGCTGCGGAACAGGTTGGGTTCACGGTGACGACCGCGCTCGCGGGCCTGGTCGTACATCTCGCGATAGACCTGGGCGCGGTGCAGGGAGTCGAGCAATTTGCTGTAGCTGGGCGGCATTTCCAGGGTGGAAAGCACGCGGCGGCGCTGGTCTTCCGGCAGGTCGACAGAAGAAATATCGCCCATCAGCAACACTGGAAGGAACTCATCCCAGGTAGACAGTGTCTTTAACAAGCCCAAAACAGCGCCAGGAGCGTTTACCGTCCCGATCAGCACACAGATGACTTCACGGCTCGATGACAACGAGCTGACAGCCTGCTGCCAATCATGGCTGCCGCAGGGCAAATTTTCTTCGCCAAGAAAATTTAAAATCACCGCCAAATCGCGGCGGCGGACGCTATCGTCATCGATCAGCAGAATTTTGGTTTCACGCCACATGCAATAGCAACTTCCCTAGTAAACTTCCTGCCCGGTGTAGGGGCAATCGAGACGGCCGTAGGACTTCTTACTCTATAGACGTCTGAAATCTTAAAACAGCACTAGTTAAGTCAAAAAAGCTGGCACGGTCAAATTTATGACGCGCCGGTCGGATTAACTGCGCCCGTTCAACCAAACAGATGGTAGACCTTTGACGCGTTTTTCGCCTGGTTGATCTGCGACATCTCTTCGAAAATCGCCTGACGCTCGCCGGTCGTCACTTCAAGCAGCTGCTGGTATACCGTCAACAGGCTCTCAAGCTTCTCGCGCAGGGCGTCTTCGTCCACCGGCGCTTCGCTGAGTACCTGGTCAATCACGCCACGACAGCCCATGTCCAGCTCGCCGATGGCGTCCCAGTTACGGTCCGCCAGCGCGCCGATCAGCGCTTCACGGGTTTCATCAATGCGTTGCAGTGCTTGGCTCATGACGTGTTCCTCAAGGCCTGGGGCCTTATTGTGCTGCTGCCTGTGGCGCCGCGATGGCGTCCCAGCCTTCTTTTACGGTGATCAGCAAACGCGCGACTTCGTCGATCATGTCGGCGTCGTTATGCAGGTTCGCTTCCATCAGTCGGTTGGTCATATAGGCATACAAACTTTCCAACTGCTGGACGTAAGCCGGGTTATCACTCTTCTCTGCATCCAGGCCGTCACGCAGCCCTATCACGATATCGATCGCCTTGCCGAGCATCAGGCCCTTGGCCGCGATGTCACCACGCGCCAGCGCCCCCTTGGCCTGGGCCATGCGGTCCAGGCGCCTTCCATCAGCATCTGCACCAGGCGATGCGGGCTGGCTTCGGAGATCTGAGCATGGGAATTGACCTTCTGGTATTGGCGAAGGGCTCTCATGGGATTCATGTTTCTACCTCGTGACAGGCGACAGCGAAAAGGAATTCAGTAACCAATATGTCGACTGGCCCGCAAAAAGCTTTAGGCCAGTCGTCCACGATAAAAAAAGGCCAGACACGTGTCTGGCCCGTATCCACCTAAGGGATCAATTATTGGTCTTTGGGTTGTTCAATGCGTTGAGCGTGGTCATGACGCTGGTGCTTTGCTGGCGCAATTGGGCGACCAGGGTGTCCATGGCGTTGTATTTGGCGGAGAGGCTGCTGGTGAGCAGGGTCATGCGCTCTTCCAGGGCCGCTTGCTGCTTGCCGATGTCTCTCAAGGAATCCGATAGAGATGACGAGCGCGTGGCCAAAACGCCAGTGGTGGCCTTGGCGTAATCTTCGGTAGCGTTTTTCATACGTGCCAGCATACCGGTGGGGCCGGTGAACATACTGTTGATATCGGCCGCATTGGTCTTTACTGCCGCGTCCCACTTCTTATCATCCAGCGTCAGCAAACCCGTGGTGGAACTGGTCGTCATACCAAACTGAGCCAGGGACTTGAGCTGGCCTGTCCCGGAGAGCATGTTGAACTCGTTGCGAATCGCAGACTGCAGCGAGCGCATGGTTGAATCGCCGGTCAGGGTCGCCGGGGTCGTGCTGCCATCCGCGTTCTTGGTGACCTTGGTTTCTGCGTTTATGGCGGTCATCAACGCATTGTAGGTATCCAGGAAACCCTTCACGCCGGACTTGAGTGCCGTGTTGTTGGTGCTGACGGTAATAAGCGTGGCAGTGCGCTCAGGGTTTTCGGCAGGATCATTGGCCGTCTTGGTCGGCGAAACCGTTACCAGCGTGATGTCCACGCCACTCAAGGCGCCCGTGATGGTATTGCTCTTGGAAACAGCCGGAATGCCATCGATGCTGTATTTGGCATCTTTTGGTTCGTCGACCACGGTCGCACCAACATCGAGCCCGGAGTTGCCGGACAGGGTGATATCCGAACCGGTCCCCATCTTGGTGGACGTCAGGATCAACCGCGAACCGTTCGAGTCGGTGAGAATGTTGGCACTCAGGCCCGCAGTCGAAAACTGCGTGTTGATCGAGTCGCGCACCTGCTGCAGGGTCGCCCCGGCAGGTATGCTCAGGTCGTAGCTCTTGTCAGACTGGGTAATGGTCAGCTTGGTCGCCGCGCCAGTGGCATTGACCACCGAAGAGGTACCATTCTTGAACGTGGTGGTCGACAGCTTCGACGCCTGGGCCAGCTGGTCGATAACCAGACGGAAACTGCCATTGGATGCCGTATTGCTGGCCTTCATGGTGGCGACTTTTTCATCCGAGGACGAGCCGGTCAACCCAGTGAAACTGCTGTCCTTGGACATTGTGTCCAGGGCACCACGGAAGGCATCCAGCGCCGCCTGAATCTTGCCAATCGAAGACAGCTGAGTGGTTGCCTTCGCAGAAGCGGTATTGATCTGCGATTGCTTGGGCACCTTTTCGGCATCGACCAAGGCAGTCACGATCTTTTGCGTATCGATGTTCGAACCGATACCACTTATGGTTGGACCTGCCATCTTCGTCTCTCCTGTTCGGTGGCTGCCGTTATCTTGACTTATGACGCCTCAAGACAGGACAGCAACAAATTTCATGCCAGCTCAGACCTTGTCGTCAAACAACAAGTGGCTTGCGCTGGAAAGGTTCTGGGCCAGTTTCAATGCTGTTTCCGACGGAATCTGGCGAATCACTTCACCGCTGTCGGTGGCGATAACCTTGACCACCACGCGATGGGTGGAGTCATCGATTGAAAAGTCCAGCTTGCGCTCGGACGCTTGTACGAATTCGCGAATATCGGTAACTGCTTTTTCCAGGTCGGCGCGCTCAGGCTCTTTGCCTGCGGGCGCAACTTCCTGAACCTTGGCAATGCTCTTGTCGGCGCTCACCTGCACAGGTACGCCTTGAGGGGCAACCGGCGGATAAGACTGGTTCAGCTTTACACTCATGTCCATGGCCAATCTCCTCTAAACCGAAAAAACGGAAGGGCACGTAGACGCGCCCTTCCGTTAGTTACCAAGCGCTGGTGTTACTGAAGCAGCTTCAGTACAGCGGATGGCAGCTGGTTAGCCTGCGACAGGATCGCGGTGGAAGCCGATTGCAGGGTTTGTTGCTTGGTCAGCTCGGCGGTTTCGGAAGCGAAGTCGACGTCCTGAACAGTGGAGCGTGCAGCGGTGGAGTTCTTCTGAATGTTCTGCAGGTTGTCTGCAGTAGTAGTCAGACGGTTCTGGGTAGCACCCAGGCCCGAACGAACACCGTCGATGGTGCCGATGGCCTTGTCGATGACAGCCAGGGCGTTTTGGGCCTTGGTGGCGTCGGTCACGTCGGTCTGAGCAACGGTGGTCTTGGTCGAAGCAGCTTCGGTAGCAGTACCGGCAGCGAACAGACCAGCAACACCAGGGCCAGCCAGGGAGTAGCCCTTGGCGGAATCCAGCGACACTTGACCGGTAACGATCAGGTCGTCAGCCAGTGCAACTGCGGTACCGTAAGCACCAGCACCATCTTTAGCGGCAACAGTCACCGAACCTGGAGCAGTCGAACCGCTGACCACGATGTTCTCACCGGTGTCGGACTTGACTTCCAGAGTCTTCTTGCTTTCGTCGTAGCTGACGCTGATGCCCAGTTTGGCGGCGTTGGATTTCAGTTGGTCGGCCAGGCCGGCTTGGCTGGTAACACCCTTGAAGTCAACGGAAGCGCTGCCGACTTTAAGGGTGAACGAGGCAGGAGCAGTAGTGGCAGCCGTTTCGTCTACAGAGAACTTGGCTTCGGTGCTGGCAGCTGCAGTCAGGCCACCGATGATGCCGTTCAGGTTGCTGGCGATGGTTTTAGCCGAGTCGCCGGCAACAGCGGTGTAGGTACCGGTCTGGCCGTTACCAGTGACGTTGATCGCGCCGGCAACAGTACCGGTACCTGGAGCGATGGCAACGCTTTTCAGCTGCTGGGAGCCGATGTTGTTGGCCGAAACGTTTTCCAGGCTCAGGTTGATGGTTTCGTTAGCGTTTGCGCCAACCTGAATGGCTTTGGTACCGTACGAACCGTCCAGCAACTTCTGGCCACCGAAGGTGGTAGTTGTGGAGATACGGGTCAGTTCCGAAGTCAGAGCCTGGTATTCGTCGTTGTTCGACTTACGGTCGTCAGGGCTGAGGGAGCCAGTTGCCGAGGACAGAGCCAGGGTACGCATTTTTTGCAGGATGTCGGTCGAAGCCTGCATCGCGCCTTCAGCGGTCTGAGCGATCGAGATACCGTCGTTCACGTTCTTGACTGCTTGGCCCAGGCCGTTGATTTGGCTGGTCAGGCGGTTAGCGATCTGCAGGCCGGCAGCGTCGTCTTTAGCGCTGTTGATACGCAGGCCGGAAGACAGGCGCTGCATGGAAGTGGCCAGGGCGCCGCCAGCTTTGTTCAGGTTGCCCTGAGTAGTGATCGAAGCAATGTTGGTGTTTACTGTTAAAGCCATGACGAAATCCTCGTTGGATGGATACTGCGGCTTCCGGCCCTGGCAACCGCCGGGTGTGGCCTGAGAACCTACGTAATAGTTATCGTCGTGGTAGCCGGTTGCTTGAGGTTTTTTTTGATTTTTTTTACTAGCATCGTGCCACCCGTTGCATTTCAATGGGTTACAGCACACCAAAGCCCCGGGTTTATTGGCTTTTCTGGCGCCAATAAAAAAACGCCGGTGATCACGCGATCAGTATCGCCATTGGGGCCGACGACATTTCACACCTCTCCCCCACCTCCTGACCTATAAACCTGCCTCGAGTGGACATCACTTTCAGTAGCTGGCGAATCTCTTGTGGCGAGCAGGCTTGTTGTGGCGAG
>JAFHKH010000229.1 GCA_016937595.1 Pseudomonas cedrina subsp. fulgida
TGCTCGCGAAGAGGCCCTAACGGCCAGCACCTTCCAATTGCCTCAACGCAGCCTTACGCTCCTCTACCGACAACCGCCCCATCTTCTCAACCGCCGCATAGAACCTCACCCAATCCCCATCCTCCTGCCGAAAAAGCGCCGAAAACGCCGGCACCCAACGGTCATACAGCCCAAACGGCAACAACCGCGCGTTGTTCATTGGCTGGTTGATCCAGGCGTCATAGCGTTTATCACCACCCCACTGGCTGTCACGCAGGTGCCGGTACTCGCTGCGCAAACGCTCGAATTGCACCGCCTTGGCCCGGCGCATCGCATCGGTTGCCAGAGGTTGGGCATAGAGCTTTTCCAAGCGTTGACGGGTATCCAGGACCAACTGGATAAACTGGTCACGTTGCGTTGACGCCGCCAGACTCTGCGGCGCCAAGCCTCGCGCGGCACGCCATTGGCGAGTGCCTTCCTGCTCGACGAAGCTGGCAAACGACTCGTTGAACTCGGTGTCGTCCTTCACGTAGAAACGCTGGTGCGCCAGTTCATGAAAGATCAGCGTGGCCAGGCGCTCATCACCCCAGTGCATCATCGAATTCATGATCGGGTCGTTGAACCATCCCAAGGTGGAATACGCCTCGACGCCGCCTATCGACACGTCCATGCCCTGCAGCGTCAACACCGCCGCCTCGCCGCGCGCCGCGCCTTGATCGTAGTAACCGCGATAGGCCACACAACCGGCGATGGGGAAGCAATGGGTTTGCGGTGACAGCGAAAATTCCTGCGTGGCAAACACATTCCAGACCACATAAGGCCGCCCAATATCGGCGTACAACCTGTAACTCTGGTTATCGGGAAGATGCAGATGCTCGCTGGCGAACGTGCGCGCTTTTTGCGATTGCACCAGGTGCTCGCGCAACAGCGGCGGTCGGGAAGGGTCGGCAATGACCTGCGCCACTGGCTCGCGGGCCCGCAGCAATTGCAGTTGGCCGTTGGCCAACTGGCTGTAATAACTGATGCTGGAACAACCGCTGAGCAGCACAACCATCAACCCGGGTAGAAAACGCCTGACCATATACCGACCGCTCCTGGTAATTCGCCCGCCAGACTATCGCGCCTGGCCAGAATCTTTCCATGGCACGCGGTGTTTATACTGATAGGGAGTCTGCTGCGGTTGGCGTCGGGCTCGTCTCTGTTACCCAACGTAGAGTGCCTGCCATGCGCCAGCTATTGCTTCCCGTCGTTGCCCTGTTCCTCAGTGCCTGCACCACAACCCCCGTACCACCGAGGGATCCGCAACAGGCCTGGGTCGATTTCACGACCCGACGCCGGGGGCGAAGATGGTGATGGCGCAGCGTCTGGACGGAAAAAACCTGGATGACGGACGTTTTTTCCAAATGCCGCCCGGCCCTCATGAGCTGATGGTGCGCTTCGACTTCGAAGTGCCTGCCGGCGGCGGTCTGGGCGGGTTCGGCCAGACAACGTACCGCACCTGCTTCATGACCCTGGCGTACGACCACTTCCAGGCCGGCCAGCGTTATGTGCTGGAAGGCCGCTCGCTGGCCTTCACACCCAATATCCGGCTATACGATTCATCGCGTCAGTTGCTGGCGCAGGAACGCAGCGTCAACTGCACCTGATCAGTCGTTGTTCTTCTGGTAGATGATGCGCTTGGTACCGTTTTCGCACGAGCCCACAATCATCGCGCTGTCGTGGTTCTTGGCTTCTTCGGCCGTGATGATTTCCAGGGTGTAGGAAGGAATCGCCTTGGCCTGGATGTTGACTTCAATTTCCTTGCGAAGCTCTTCGCAGTCTTTAGGAGCAGCCACGGCGACGTGGCCAAGACACCGCAGATGACCGCCAAAGCAAAACGTTTCATGTGTGTAGTTCCCTGAATGCATTGCGCACGGGTGTGCGTCTAAGGCTGCATAGGCTATAGGACCACATCCATGAAACACGAGTTCTGATTTAACGCAGAACTAATGTGGGAATACACTTGTGTGAGAGCTGGCTTGCCTGCGATGCAGGCACCTCGGTGTATCAGTCACACCTTGGTGATCCTATCGCAGGCAAGCCAGCTCCCACACAAGCCAGCCCCACCTGAAACCCTGGGTCAGTTAACCAGCGTGGCATCCAGGGTGATGGTCGCATTCAGCACTTTGGACACCGGGCAACCTTCCTTGGCCTTTTTGCTCAGCTCATCGAACTGGGCCTGGCTGGCGCCTGGGATCTTGGCCTTGAGGGTCAGGTGCACGGCGGTAATCGCAAAACCACCGTCCACTTGATCCAGGGTCACATCAGCCTGGGTGTCGATACTGTCAGCCTTGAGCCCGGCATCGCCGAGAATCATGGAAAAGGCCATGGAGAAACAGCCGGCGTGGGCCGCACCGATCAGTTCTTCCGGGTTGGTGCCCTTACCGCCTTCGAAACGGGCCTTGAAGCCGTAGGGCGCTTCGCGCAGCACGCCGGTTTCCGTGGAGATGGAACCCAGGCCTGTCTTCAGGTCGCCTTCCCAATGTGCGGATGCTTTTTTGACGATACTCATAATGGTCTCCTCGAAGGGTGGTTTTGCGTCAGTAAGGGTTCTGAGGATAGTAGACCCGGCAAAGTTCATACTGTCGGAAAAACCCAGCGGCATAGTAGGAAATTTCCACCCTGCTATTGAATCTCGGGTATATGCCCTCATTGCATAGAACATGCACATGAAGCGGCAGGTTTTGGTTCGTCTAAGAAAGCCTGCGCCCCCATTGGAGAAGCAGGCTTATGAAATCGCTGTCCGACGTAAAATTCTCGACCCTCGACCTGGTACCGGTGCGTGCCAACGGCAGCCCGGCGCAGGCGCTGCGCAATTCCCTGGACTTGGCCCAGCATGTGGAAAGGTTCGGCTACACCCGCTTCTGGGTGGCTGAACACCACAATATGGACGGCATCGCCAGCTCGGCCACCTCGGTGTTGCTGGGCTACCTGGCCGGTGGCACCTCGACAATTCGCGTAGGCTCCGGCGGCGTGATGCTGCCCAACCACGCTCCGCTGGTGATCGCCGAGCAGTTCGGCACCCTGGAAAGCCTTTACCCCGGCCGAATCGACCTGGGCCTGGGCCGCGCGCCCGGTTCCGACCAGATGACCGCCCGCGCCCTGCGCCGTGAGCGCTCCGGCAGTGCCGATGACTTCCCGGAAGATGTAGCCGAATTGATGGCCTACCTGGGCCCGCGTACGCCTGACCAACGGGTGATTGCCGTACCGGGCACTGGCACCAACGTACCTGTCTGGCTGTTGGGTTCCAGCCTGTTCAGCGCGCAACTGGCCGGCGAACGCGGCTTGCCCTACGCCTTCGCCTCGCATTTCGCACCACGCTTGATGCATGAGGCGATTCGCGTCTACCGCAACCACTTCAAGCCTTCTGCCGTGCTGGACAAGCCCTACGTAATGCTCGGCATTCCGTTGGTAGCGGCGGACACCGACGAGCAGGCCGACTACCTGGCCACGTCGGTGTACCAACGCATCCTCGCGCTGATGCGCGGCCAGAGCCTGGTGCAGCGCCCACCGGTGGACAGCATGGACGGCCTGTGGCTGCCCCATGAAAAAGACGCGGTCGGCAGTTTCCTCGGCCTGGCAATGGTTGGCGGCCCGGCGAAGATCCGCGCCAAGCTGGACGTGCTGATCGAGCAGACCGGCGCAGACGAACTGATTTTCACCAGCGACCTGTACGAACATGCTGACCGGATCCACTCCTACGAACTACTGGCGCAAGTGATGAAGGGTTGAACCCGAGGCGAAAAAAAAACCGACGCACGCGCGTCGGTTTTTTATGTCTGAAACACGGAATTAACCGCGCTTGTAGACGATTTCCTTGGTGCCGCCTTCGCAACTGCCAATCACTTGGCTATCGGCGGCAGCGCCTTTATCCACCACATCCAGCGAATAATGCTGAACGCCCTTGGCATCAAGCTTTGCCGCGAGTTCGCTTTTCAGCTCGTCGCATGGCTTGCCCGCCGCCAGGGCTGTGCCTGCAATGCTCAACAGACCGACTGCTAACAGGAACTTCTTCATCCGTTACTTCCTTACGCTGATCGAATATAAAGACGCCGATGCTGTCGCATCGACACCTCAACGTTGTAGCGCAGGTTATGGCAATCGGCCAGTCGGCAAGTTCAACTCGCAGGATCAACTAGTGGCAATTCGGAACCCCACCTTGAGGGTGACCTGATAGTGCGCGACCTTGCCATTCTCGATATGGCCTCGGGTTTCGGTCACTTCAAACCATTCAAGGAGCTTGAGGCTCTTGTTGGCTTCGGCAATCGCGTTGTTGATCGCGTCCTCGATGCTGGTGGTCGACGAACCCACCAGCTCGACTTTCTTGTACGTGTGGTTAGACATAGCGTTTCTCCTGAGGTCTTTAGTGAGCGTAGCAGCGAATATTCGTACTGCTTCAGGCGGGCATTCCCACTGGAAAGTTCAGATTTACTGCACTTTCTGAAACGGGCGCAGTCGGTATCTACACACGCCACTCAATCACCTCAGGAGAGTCCAAATGGCCAACACTTCTTTACGCAAAGCGTCGCTGGAAAGCATGGAAGCCGAGATTTCGAGCCTGCTCAAGTCCCTTGAGAGCCTCAAGGACGATGCGTCCGACGAGTCGCGCAAAACGCTGAAGGCCCTGAAAAGCAATGCCGAGAATGCCCTCAAGCACTCTCGTCATCTGATCAGCGACGCCTACGAAGAAAGCAAAGTCAAAATCCGCGAAACCGGTGTTGCCACCCGCGATTACGCCCAAGAGCACCCCTGGACGACAGCCGGTGTTGCTGTAGGCGCACTGGGGCTGCTGGCGGCCTACCTGCTGTGCAAACGCGGTGACTAAACAGGCTGGCGCAACAGCTCAGCCTTGAGCCACTGTGCCAGTTGCCCGGCGCGCCCATCCGCGGCGCGCTTGGGTAGCCACAACGCCAGGTGCGCCGAGGTTTCGCTGAAACCCCACGGCGCCACCAGACGACCCGCCCGCACGTCCTCGGCGACCAGCGGCTGCGGTGCAATCGCCACGCCCAAGCCGGCCACCGCCGCCTCCAGCAAATAATACAAATGCTCAAACCCCTGGCCGTGTTTCAGTGCGCCCGCATCGATGCCGTATTGCTGCGCCCAGTTGGGCCAGGCCTGCGGGCGCGAAGTGGTATGCAGCAACGCTTCACCGCACAACGCGGCGGCGGGCGCCTGGCGCAAGCGCTCATAGCCGTTAAAGCGCGGGCTCATTACCGGGCCGATCCGCTCGCTGGCCAGCTCGTACACTTGCATGTCCGCCGGCCAGGGCGGCTCGGCGAACAGCAACAGGGCATCGAGACCCGGTCGCCTGGGGTCCAGATCCCCCGTCGCCCGCCGACAGGTGCCAGGCGCAGATCCGGCAGGTCCGCATTCAAGCGGCCGAGGCGCG
>JAFHKH010000023.1 GCA_016937595.1 Pseudomonas cedrina subsp. fulgida
AGCAGGCGCATGCGCATCAGTGATTTCAGGTTGGCGCCGGGGACTTTGTCGATCAGGGGGGCCGCTAGGGTGGCCATGTGGGCCTTGCCTTCGAGCGAGCGCGGGTCGGCTTCTTCGGTCAGTTGCTGGAAGAAATAGTCCGCCAGCGGCTGTGCATGTTGATTGATGCGCGCACGGAATGCGTCGGTGCCTTCGGAGCGCACCAGGGTGTCCGGGTCTTCACCTTCGGGCAGGACAGGAAGCGTGCGCGCCGCCCGTCCTGCAGGCTCGACAGCGTTGCTTCCAGCGCGCGCCAGGCGGCGTTGCGGCCGGCCTGGTCGCCGTCGAAGCAGAACAGCACGCTGGGCACCACGCGAAACAGGCGTTTCATGTGTTCTTCGCTCGTGGCGGTGCCAAGCGTGGCCACGGCGTTGCGCAGGCCCTGTTGAGCGAGGGCTATTACGTCCATATAACCTTCAACCACGATGATTTCGTCGAGGTTGCGATTGTTCTTGCGTGCTTCAAACAGGCCGTAGAGTTCCTGGCCCTTGTGGAATACCGGGGTTTCCGGGGAGTTCAGGTACTTGGGTTTGTCGTCACCCAGCACTCGGCCGCCAAAGGCGATGATGCGCCCACGGCTGTCGCGGATCGGGAACATCACGCGGTCGCGGAAGCGGTCGTAGCGTTTGCCGGTTTCGGCGTTTTCCACCAGCAGGCCGGCGTCGATCATGGCTTTTTGCTGGAGAGTGTCGCTGCTCAAATGCTTGTACAGGTTATCCCAGCCCGGCGGGGCGAAACCAAGGCCGAAGTCACGCGCGATTTCACCGGTGAGGCCGCGGCCCTTGAGGTAGTCGACGGCGGCTTTGCGCTGCGGATGGCTTTTAAGCGCCTGACGGTAGAAGTCGGCAGCGGCGGTCAGCAGCGGGTAGAGCGGCGAATCGGTGGGTTGCCGCGGTTTGTGCGGGCGGCCACTTTCTTCGCGGGGGACTTCCATGCCGGCCGCTTTCGCCAGGTCCTCGATGGCCTGGGGGAAGTCCAGGTTGTCGTGGTCCATGAGAAAACCCAGGGCGTTACCGCCGGCGCCGCAACCAAAGCAGTAGTAGAACTGTTTGTCGGGGCTGACGCTGAACGACGGGGTCTTTTCCTTGTGGAACGGGCAGCAGGCGGTGTAATTCTTGCCGGCTTTTTTCAGTTGCACGCGCGAGCTGACAACATCGACGATGTCGGTGCGGTTCAGAAGGTCGTCAATAAAGCTCTGGGGAATCAGCCCGGCCATGGCGTTCTCGTCATCACTGCGTGTCAATGAGGGCCCATCAAGTGTTCAAGCGCACGTGTCGTGCGGCTCGATCATCAAATGTCTGCTTGGGCTTTCAGGAAGTGTATCTGCCGCGCATTCACTGACGTTAATTTCAATCAGCTTTTCGGCATGGAAATGTTGCCCCGGCATCCGGTCTTGGCCAATGGCGGGCCTCGGAAGCGCATTGTCGGGCACAGCCGATACAGTTGATCGCCTGCTTGAAGAATGAGTGTGCTCGTCAGTAGCCTTGTTAGGCTCGTCAGAAGAGACGTGCACCGCTGGCAGAAGCGCCAGTCCTGACGTGTGAAGCAGGTGTTTCGGTCGCATGTGCGGCGTCAACAGTGAAGCATCAAGCGATATCCGCAAATGCCATTAGCCCGGCTGAGGGCCGGGCTTGGCAGAAGCTTGCTACGAACGTCTGTGTATTAGTACAGACGAACGGCGCGGCGCTGTTCGCGCTGAACTTTCTTGGCGTGACGCTTAACAGCGGCTGCTGCTTTACGCTTACGCTCAGAAGTTGGCTTCTCGTAAAATTCGCGGCTACGAACTTCAGCCAGTACACCGGCTTTTTCGCAGGAGCGCTTGAAACGACGCAGAGCTACGTCGAAGGGTTCGTTCTCTTTAACTTTGACGGCTGGCATCCAGAGCTACCTTCTTTCATTACCGGGATCAACGTTCTCGTCGCAAAAAATTCGCGGCTGAGGTCGTCGGTTTTTAAGGGTTGCGGATGTTAACCCCTCATTGCCCGGAATGCAAAGCCTCTGATCGAAAACCGCTAGTCGGGAGGGGGAGCGACGACTATTATGCGCGCCTTCGAATCTAGCCTCTACAAGGCGCAAACCCATGCTAGTACTGGGACTTGAAACCTCCTGCGACGAAACCGGTGTCGCACTTTACGACAGTGAACGCGGGCTCTTGGCCGATGCGCTGTTCAGCCAGATCGACCTGCACCGTGCCTATGGCGGCGTGGTGCCGGAGCTCGCCAGCCGTGATCACGTCAAACGCATGCTGCCCCTGATCCGCCAGGTGCTGGATGAGGCCGGCTGTGTGCCTGCCGAGATCGACGCCATCGCCTACACCGCGGGCCCTGGATTGGTCGGCGCCCTGCTGGTTGGGGCCTCTTGCGCCCAGGCGCTGGCGTTTGCCTGGGGCATCCCGGCCCTCGGCGTGCATCACATGGAAGGCCATTTACTGGCACCCATGCTGGAAAAAAACCCACCACAGTTCCCGTTCGTCGCTTTGTTGGTTTCGGGCGGCCATACGCAGTTGGTTCAGGTGGATGGCATCGGCCAATACACCCTGTTGGGTGAGTCCCTGGATGATGCCGCCGGGGAGGCTTTCGACAAGACGGCGAAGATGATGGGCCTCAATTATCCTGGTGGCCCGGAAATCGCCCGTCTCGCCGAAAAAGGCGTTGGTGGCCGCTATACCTTCCCGCGCCCGATGTGTGATCGCCCGGGCCTGATGTTCAGTTTCAGCGGCTTGAAGACCTCTGCGCTCAATACCTGGCAGCACAGCGTCAGCGCCGGGGACGACAGTGAGCAAGCCCGTTGCGACATCGCACTGGCGTTCCAGCAGGCCGTGGTGGAGACTTTGACCATCAAGTGCAAGCGCGCCTTGAAGCAGGCGGGCATGAAGCGCCTGGTGATCGCTGGCGGCGTCAGCGCCAACAAGGCGCTGCGCACTTCACTGGAAAAAATGCTCGGCGACATGAACGGTGATGTGTTCTACGCCCGGCCCGAGTTCTGCACCGACAACGGCGCGATGATCGCCTATGCCGGTTGCCAGCGTTTGCAGGCGGGTCAGCACGAAAGCCTGGCGATCAGTGTGCAGGCGCGCTGGCCGATGGAGCAGTTGTCGCCGCTGTAAGTCCGCAACGTGAGCCGGGTTCACCGAACGTATTTAAAAATGCCGTTCGCGCCCGGCAAACAGGTCGCGTAAATTGCCCCCGGTGGCGCCACACGATCAGCAGTGTCAGGACGCTCATCGGCAGCAGCGC
>JAFHKH010000230.1 GCA_016937595.1 Pseudomonas cedrina subsp. fulgida
CGGTGGGTCAGTCAACACATCTGGTGACTGATATACCGCCTTCGCGAGCAAGCCCGCTCCCACATTTTGATCCCATTCCAGCTCGGGATCGGGTCAGACTTGCAGGTAATCCAGGATCCCTTCGGCGGCATTGCGCCCTTCGAAGATCGCCGTTACCACCAGGTCAGAGCCGCGCACCATATCGCCACCGGCAAAGATTTTCGGGTTGCTGGTCTGATGCTTGTACTGGCCTTGCTCCGGGGCGACGACGCGGCCCTGGCTGTCGGTCTGGATCGCGAACTGTTCGAACCACGGCGCCGGGCTTGGGCGGAAACCGAAGGCGATGACCACGGCGTCGGCCGGGATGATCTCTTCGGAACCCGGGATCGGCTCGGGGCTGCGACGGCCACGGGCGTCCGGTTCGCCGAGACGGGTCTCGACCACCTTCACGCCTTCGACGCGGTCTTCACCGACGATGGCGATCGGCTGGCGGTTGTAGAGGAATTTCACGCCTTCTTCCTTGGCGTTCTTCACCTCTTTGCGCGAGCCCGGCATGTTCGCTTCGTCACGACGGTACGCACAGGTCACCGACTTGGCGCCCTGGCGGATCGAGGTGCGGTTGCAGTCCATCGCGGTGTCGCCACCACCGAGCACCACGACCTTCTTGCCTTTCATGTCGACGAAATCTTCCGGCGACTTTTCAAAGCCCAGGTTGCGGTTGACGTTGGCGATCAGGAAGTCCAGCGCGTCATACACGCCCGGCAGGTCCTCACCGGCAAAGCCGCCCTTCATGTAGGTGTAGGTACCCATGCCCATGAATACTGCATCGTATTCTTCGAGCAACTGCTCCATGGTCACGTCTTTGCCGATCTCGGTGTTCAGGCGGAACTCGATGCCCATGCCGGTGAACACTTCGCGGCGGTTGCTCAGTACGGTTTTTTCCAGCTTGAACTCGGGGATGCCGAAGGTCAGCAAGCCACCGATTTCCGGGTTCTTGTCGAACACCACCGGGGTCACGCCGCCGCGCACCAGCACATCGGCACAACCCAGGCCAGCCGGCCCGGCGCCGATGATGGCGACGCGCTTGCCGGTCGGCTTGACCTTGGACATGTCCGGGCGCCAGCCCATGGCGAACGCGGTGTCGGTGATGTACTTCTCGACCGAACCGATGGTCACCGCGCCGAAGCCGTCGTTGAGGGTGCAGGCACCCTCGCACAGACGGTCCTGCGGGCACACCCGGCCGCAGACTTCCGGCAGGGTGTTGGTCTGGTGCGACAGCTCGGCGGCGGCGAGGATGTTGCCCTCGGCCACCAGCTTGAGCCAGTTGGGAATGAAGTTGTGCACCGGGCACTTCCATTCGCAATACGGGTTACCGCACCCCAGGCAGCGGTGGGCCTGGTCGGCCGAGTGCTGGGGTTTGAAGGGTTCGTAGATTTCCACGAACTCTTTCTTGCGTTGACGCAACAGTTTCTTCTTCGGATCCTTGCGCCCGACATCGATGAACTGGAAGTCGTTATTCAGACGTTCAGCCATGTTAAAACCTCATCAAACTGTTCAGGCGCATATCACTGCGGGTTGGCACGGATGCTGGAAAGCAACGATTTCAGGTTGGCCGCCTTGGGCTTGACCAGCCAGAAACGACGCAGGTAATCGTCCAGGTTCTCGGCGAGGTTACGCCCCCATTCGCTGCCGGTTTCCTCGACGTACTCGTCCAGCACGTGCTGCAAGTGGTTACGGTAGGATTCCATGGCTTCGCCGCTGATGCGCTGGATCTCGACCAACTCGTGGTTGACCTTGTCGACGAAGGTGTTGTCCTGGTCGAGCACGTAGGCGAAACCGCCGGTCATGCCCGAACCGAAGTTGTAACCGGTCTTGCCCAGTACCGCGACAAAGCCCCCGGTCATGTACTCGCAGCAGTGGTCGCCCGTGCCTTCCACCACGGTGTGGGCACCGGAGTTACGCACGGCGAAACGCTCACCGGCCGTGCCGGCCGCGAACAGCTTGCCACCGGTGGCGCCGTACAAGCAGGTGTTGCCGATAATGGCACTGTCCTGGGTCTTGTAGACGCTGCCTTGAGGCGGAACGATCACCAGCTTGCCGCCGGTCATGCCCTTGCCCACGTAGTCGTTGGCGTCGCCTTCGAGGTACATGTGCAGGCCGCCAGCGTTCCACACGCCAAAGCTCTGGCCCGCAGTGCCCTTGAAGCGGAAGGTGATCGGCGCTTTCGCCATGCCCTGGTTGCCATGCTTGCGCGCGATTTCGCCGGAAACGCGGGCGCCGATGGAACGGTCGCAGTTGCAGATATCCAGGGCAAATTCGCCACCGCTGGCGTCGTTGATCGACGAACCTGCGATGTCCACCATCTTCTCGGCCAGCAGGCCTTTGTCGAAGGGCGGGTTGCGGTCCACCTGGCAGAACTGCGGCTTGTCGGCCGGGATGTGATCGCTGCCCAACAGCGGCGTCAGGTCCAGGTGATGCTGCTTGGCGGTCTGGCCCTCGAGGATTTCCAGCAGATCGGTGCGGCCGATCAGCTCTTCCAACGAACGCACACCCAGCTTGGCCAGCCACTCACGGGTCTCTTCGGCGACATAGGTGAAGAAATTCACCACCATGTCGACGGTGCCGATGTAGTGATCCTTGCGCAGCTTTTCATTCTGAGTGGCGACGCCGGTGGCGCAGTTGTTCAGGTGGCAGATGCGCAGGTATTTGCAGCCCAAGGCAATCATCGGCGCGGTGCCGAAGCCGAAGCTTTCGGCGCCGAGGATCGCGGCCTTGATCACGTCGAGGCCGGTTTTCAGGCCGCCGTCAGTCTGCACGCGGACCTTGCCGCGCAGGTCGTTGCCGCGCAGGGTCTGGTGAGTTTCGGCCAGGCCCAGTTCCCACGGCGCGCCGGCGTACTTGATCGAGGTCAGCGGCGAAGCGCCGGTACCGCCGTCGTAGCCGGAGATGGTGATCAGGTCGGCGTAGGCCTTGGCCACACCGGCGGCGATGGTGCCCACGCCGGCTTCCGCCACCAGCTTCACCGAGACCAGGGCCTGCGGGTTGACTTGTTTCAAGTCGAAAATCAGCTGCGACAAGTCTTCGATCGAATAGATGTCGTGGTGCGGCGGTGGCGAAATCAGGGTCACGCCCGGCACTGCATAACGCAGCTTGGCGATCAGGCCGTTGACCTTGCCACCTGGCAACTGGCCGCCCTCGCCGGGCTTGGCGCCCTGGGCCACCTTGATCTGCAGCACTTCGGCGTTGACCAGGTATTCCGGGGTCACACCGAAACGGCCTGTCGCAACCTGCTTGATCTTCGAACTCTTGAGGGTGCCGTAGCGCGCCGGGTCTTCGCCGCCTTCGCCGGAGTTGGAACGCGCACCCAGGCGGTTCATGGCTTCGGCCAGGGCTTCGTGGGCTTCGGGCGACAAGGCGCCCAAAGAGATACCGGCGGAGTCGAAGCGCTTGAGGATCGATTCCAGCGGCTCGATTTCGCTGATGGCCAGCGGCGTGTCCAGGGTCTTCACCTTGAACAGGTCGCGAATCATCGACACCGGGCGGTTATCCACCAGCGCGGTGTAGACCTTGAACTTGGCGTAGTCGCCCTGCTGCACCGCGGCTTGCAGGGTGCTGACCACGTCCGGGTTGTAGGCGTGGTATTCGCCACCGTGTACGAACTTGAGCAGGCCGCCTTGCTGGATCGGCTTGCGCGCGCTCCAAGCTTCGGCCGCCAGGGCTTTCTGCTCGGCTTCGATGTCGACGAAACGCGCGCCCTTGATGCGGCTCGGCACGCCACGGAAGCTCAAATCGCAGACTTCTTCGGACAGGCCGATGGCTTCGAACAATTGAGCGCCGCGGTACGAGGTGACGGTGGAGATGCCCATCTTCGACAAAATCTTGAGCAGGCCCTTGGTGATGCCTTTGCGGTAGTTCTTGAAGACCTCATAGAGGTCGCCCAGCACTTCACCGGTACGGATCAGGTCACCCAGCACTTCGTAGGCCAGGAACGGGTACACCGCCGAGGCGCCGAAACCGATCAGCACCGCGAAGTGATGCGGGTCGCGGGCGGTGGCGGTTTCCACGAGGATGTTGGAGTCGCAACGCAGGCCTTTTTCGGTCAGGCGGTGGTGCACCGCGCCGGTCGCCAGCGAAGCGTGGATCGGCAGCTTGCCCGGGGCAATGTGGCGGTCGGTCAGCACGATCTGGGTACGCCCGGCGCGCACGGCTTCTTCGGCCTGGTCGGCGACGTTGCGCACGGCGGCTTCCAGGCCGAGGCTCTCGTCGTAGTTCAGGTCGATGATCTGCCGGTCGAAGCCTGGGCGTTCCAGGGTCATCAACGAACGCCACTTCGCCGGGGAAATGACCGGCGAGCTGAGGATCACGCGAGAAGCATGCTCCGGCGACTCCTGGAAAATGTTGCGCTCGGCGCCGAGGCACACTTCCAACGACATCACGATGGCTTCGCGCAACGGGTCGATTGGCGGGTTGGTCACCTGGGCGAACTGCTGGCGGAAATAGTCATACGGCGTGCGCACACGCTGGGACAGCACGGCCATGGGCGTGTCATCGCCCATGGAGCCGACCGCCTCGTAGCCTTGCTCGCCGAGCGGACGCAGCACCTGGTCGCGCTCTTCGAACGTAACCTGATACATCTTCATGTACTGCTTGAGCTGGTCGACGTCGTAGAAAGCCGAACCGTGGTCGTTGTCTTCCATGGTCGCCTGGATGCGCAGGGCGTTCTTGCGCAGCCATTGCTTGTACGGGTGACGCGACTTCAAGCGGTTGTCGATGGCGTCGGTGTCGAGGATCTGCCCGGTTTCGGTGTCCACGGCCAAAATCTGCCCAGGGCCCACGCGGCCTTTGGCGATGACGTCTTGCGGCTGGTAGTTCCACACGCCGATTTCCGACGCGAGGGTGATAAAACCGTTGGTGGTGGTGACCCAGCGCGCCGGGCGCAGGCCGTTACGGTCGAGCAGGCAGACGGCGTAGCGACCATCGGTCATGACCACACCGGCCGGGCCGTCCCACGGTTCCATGTGCATCGAGTTGTACTCGTAGAACGCACGCAGGTCCGGGTCCATGGTTTCGACGTTCTGCCACGCGGGCGGAATGATCATCCGCACGCCACGGAACAGGTCGATGCCGCCGGTGACCATCAGTTCGAGCATGTTGTCCATGCTCGAGGAGTCGGAGCCGACGCGGTTGACCAGCGGGCCGAGCTCTTCGAGGTCCATCAGGTCGTTGGCGAACTTGGTGCGACGGGCCTGGGCCCAGTTGCGGTTGCCGGTAATGGTGTTGATCTCGCCATTGTGGGCGAGGAAGCGGAATGGCTGGGCCAGCGGCCACTTCGGCAGGGTATTGGTGGAGAAGCGCTGGTGGAACACGCAGATTGCGGTTTGCAGGCGCTCGTCGCTCAGGTCCGGATAGAAGGCGGTGAGGTCCGCCGGCATCATCAGGCCTTTATAAATGATGGTCTTGTGCGAAAAGCTGCAGATGTAGTGTTCGGTGTCGGCGGCATTGGACACCGACGAACGACGCCGGGAGGTGAACAGCTTGATCGCCATGTCCTGGTCGCTCAGGCCGTCGCCCGCGATGAACACTTGTTCGATCTGCGGCAGACGCTCCAGGGCCAGGCGGCCGAGCACGCTGGTGTCGATCGGCACTTTGCGCCAGCCGACCAGTTGCAGGCCGGCGGCGAGGATTTCGCAGTTCATGTGCTCGCGAGCGGCCTCGGCCTTGACCGGGTCCTGGTTAAAAAACACCATGCCCACGGCGTACTGCCTGGGCAGGTCAACCGCAAAGTGCTGTTTGGCGACGGCGCGCAGGAACTGGTCGGGCTTTTGAATCAGCAAGCCGCAACCGTCGCCGGTCTTGCCGTCGGCGTTGATCCCACCGCGGTGGGTCATGCAGGTCAGGGCCTCGATGGCCGTTTGCAAAAGGGTATGACTGGGCTCGCCCTGCATGTGGGCTATCAGGCCGAAACCACAGTTATCCTTGAATTCATCGGGTTGGTACAGACCTGCTTTCATAGACACTTTCTCACCAGGCTGCCTCTTATATCGAGGCAAATTTCTTTTCAATTCAACCGGTTACCTTCCACGCCGAACGTACGCCGGCTTAGCGGGGGCAAAAGGGAGGTCATTGTACACACCGACACAGACGCTCACAAATTTAGCGACGAAATGTCGCAAATCTATGTCGCATTTATGAAAGGTTTAAAGCGATATGCTGTGCTAGTCAAAACTTTTTTAATTCTGACTGCTACGACTCAAAAGCTACCGTGACGCAGACACTACAAAGCGCGCGGCCTTCAGGGCTGCACGCTGTTGGAGTTTTTTTGAGGTGCCGGGAGTGGCGGCCTGGGTAAGGCCGCCGGATCTTCAGCGAGCAGTTGCCAGTTCTTGTTGAACGCTGGCAACAGTGCGAGGCCAAGGTTTACCAGCCTGAACCTTCGCTGGCAAGGTTTTGATCGCAGAATCAGCTGCGGCACGGCTTGCGAAGTTGCCGTAGGTGATCACGTACAGAGGCTTGCCGTTGAGCACTTTCTTGAAATATCGGTACTCGCCGCCCTGCTCTTTCACGAACGCCTGGGCATTGGCTTCGGAGCTGGTGCCAAGGATCTGCACCACGAAGTTGCCAGTAGGCTGGCTGGCGTACCAACTGCTGCCGGCGGCACCGGCCTTGGCCACGGTGGCGGCCG
>JAFHKH010000231.1 GCA_016937595.1 Pseudomonas cedrina subsp. fulgida
CCGGCGCGCAGTTGGAGTTGCGCTTGCCGTTGACTGTGACCTTGCACGGCAAAACCCAGACCTACAGCGCCGAGCTACTTGCCACGCGCCTGGACGACCGCCGCTTCCAGGTGGTGACCCTGGAACCGGTGGTGCTGCATGCCGAGGACTTTGACCTCGCGCCAGGCGTGGCCGCGCTGCGCAAGGCCGCAGGGCTGAAATCGATCAGTTTGTCGGTGCCGGTGGGTGCGGTGCTGATCTTTACGGCGCGCTGACGTGGGCGGCGCGGTGTTCCCGTGGCGCAGCGCCAACCGTTTCGAGTTGCTGATCGACGGCCCGCAGTTCTTCCCGCAGATGCTGGTGGGTATTGCTCGGGCCGAGCGGCAGGTCGATCTGGAGTTGTACCTGGTGGAGGCCGGCGCCTGCGCCGAAGCCATGGTGCAGGCGCTGGTGCTGCGCCGAGCGCGGCGTGCGGGTACGTTGCCTGTTTGATGATTACGGCAGCCTGGCGTTTACCCTGGGGTTGCGTAAACGCTTGACCGATGTGGGCGTGGAATTGCGTTTCTACAATCGCCTGAGCTGGCGGCGCTGGATGCGCAACCTGTACCGCGACCACCGCAAGGTGTTGCTGATCGACCAGGGCATCGCGGTGGTTGGCGGCACCGGTGTGACCGATGAATTCTGGACGCCGGGCCAGGACACCGCCGACTGGCATGAAGTGATGGTGCAAATCAGCGGCCCTTTGGTGCTGGATTGGCAGGCGCTGTTCGACCGTCAATGGCACGCCAACGCCGCCCGTCGCGAGTGGAAGCCGGCCACCCATTTTGGCTTGCCGCGTTTGCCCAAGGTGCCCGCGACCGGGCCGGGCCTGGGGCGGGTTGCCTATGCCGACGCCCGCCAGCATCGCGATATCCTGCAATCGTTGATCCGCGCCTTGAACAGCAGCCAGCAGCGTATCTGGCTGGCCACCCCGTACTTCCTGCCGACCTGGAGCGTGCGCCGTGCCTTGCGCCGTGCCGCCGGGCGCGGCGTCGATGTGCGCCTGCTGCTCACCGGCCCGCGCACCGATCACCCGTCGGTGCGTTACGCGGGACACCGGTATTACCCACGGTTGCTGCGTTCGGGGGTGCGGATCTTTGAATATCAGCCGTGCTTTTTGCACCTGAAAATGGTGCTGGTGGACGATTGGGTGAGCATCGGCTCGTGCAACTTCGACCACTGGAATTTGCGCTTCAACCTGGAAGCCAACCTGGAAGCACTGGACCCGGAATTGGCGCTGGCGGTGGCGGGCAGTTTCGAGCGCGATTTTGCCCAGAGCCAGGCGGTGAGCCTGGAGGCGTGGAAGTCGCGGCCGTTGTGGCGGCGGATGAAGCAACGGCTGTGGGGGTGGATTGATCGGTTGGTGGTGAATTTGCTCGACAGGCGCGGTTAGTCGGGCCACCTGAAATCAAATGTGGAGCTGGCTTGCTGCGATGCAAACACCTCGGTCTTTCAGTTGCACTGAGGTGATGCTATCGCAGGCAAGCCCGCTCCCACATTTTTTAACCGTGTCAGGCGTTAGAGCAGTTCGAAGGTCTGCTGCTGCACCGCCTGGGAATCCAGCCCGATCTGCACATTGAACTCGCCCGGCTCCGCCGCGTATTTGAGCTGGGTGTTGTAGAACTTCAAGTCGTCTTCGGTGATGGTGAAGTGCAGGGTGCGCTCCTCGCCGGCCTTGAGCATGATCTTCTGGAAGTTCTTCAGTTCCTTGATCGGGCGAATCATCGAGCCGGCCACGTCCTGGATATACAACTGCACAACCGTTTCGCCATCCACCTTGCCGGTGTTGGTCACCGTCACACTGGCGTCGAGCTTGCCGGTCTTGTTCAGGGTGGTGGACGACAGCGCCATGTCCGACAGGCTGAACGTGGTGTAGCTCAAGCCATAGCCGAACGGAAACAAGGGGCCTGTGGTGTCATCGAAATACTGCGAGGTGTAGTTGCCCGGCTTGCCCGGGGTGAACGGCCGGCCGATGGTCAGGTGATTGTAGTAGGTCGGAATCTGCCCCACCGAGCGTGGGAAGGTGATCGGCAGCTTGCCCGACGGGTTGTAGTCACCAAACAGCACGTCGGCGATGGCGTTGCCACCTTCGGTGCCGGAGAACCAGGTTTCCAGGATCGCATCCGCCTGTTGGTTCTCTTCAAGAATCGACAGCGGGCGGCCATTCATCAACACCAATACCAGCGGTTTGCCAGTGGCTTTCAGGGCCTTGATCAGGTCGCGCTGGCTTTGCGGGATGTTCAGGTCGGTGCGGCTGGAGGATTCGTGGGACATGCCACGGGATTCACCCACGGCGGCCACCACCACATCGGCCTCCTTGGCGGCCTTGACCGCTTCGTCGATCATCACTTGGGCCGGGCGGGTGTCATCCACCACTTCCGGGGCATCGAAGTTGAGGAAATTGAGGTAATCGACCACGGCCTTGTCGTTGGTGATGTTGGCGCCACGGGCATAGATGATCTTGCCTTTTTCGCCGATCACCGCGTTCAAGCCATCGAGCAGGGTCACCGATTGTTCCGGTTTGCCGGCGGCGGCCCAACTGCCCATCATGTCGATCGGCGCCTTGGCCAGCGGGCCGACCAGGGCGATGGTCGCGGATTTCTTCAGCGGCAGGGTGTTGTTGTGGTTTTTCAGCAGCACCAGGCTGCGGCGGGCGATGTCGCGCGCCTCGCTGCGGTGCAGGCGCTTTCGGCGTAGGTGTCGGCCGGGTCATCCTCGGCCTTGCCGATGCGCAGGTACGGGTCCTTGAACAAGCCCATGTCGTACTTGGCGCCGAGCACTTCGCGCACGGCGTTGTCGATGTCGCTCTGCTCGATCTCGCCGGATTTGAGCAGGCCGGGCAGTTCCTTGCCATACAGCGAGTCGTTCATGCTCATGTCGATGCCGGCCTTGATCGCCAGCTTGGCGGCTTCACGCCCGTCCTTGGCCACGCCGTGCTTGATCAGCTCGAAGATCGCGCCATGGTCGCTCACGGCCAGGCCCTTGAAGCCCCAGTCCTTGCGCAGCAGGTCGTTCATCAGCCAGGTGTTGGCGGTGGCGGGCACGCCGTTGATCGAGTTCAGCGCCACCATCACGCCGCCGGAGCCGGCCTTGATCGCCGCGTGGTAGGGCGGCAGGTAGTCCTGGTACATCTTGACCGGGCTCATGTCGACCACGTTGTAGTCACGCCCGCCCTCCACCGCGCCATACAGGGCGAAGTGCTTGACGCTGGCCATGATGCTGTCGGCATTCGCGGGGCTGACGCCCTGGAACGCCTTGACCATTACTTCGGCGATGCGCGAGACCAGGTAGGTGTCCTCGCCGAAACCTTCGGAGGTGCGGCCCCAGCGCGGGTCGCGGGAGATGTCGACCATCGGCGCGAAGGTGATGTCGAGGCTGTCGGCGGCGGCTTCCTGGGCGGCGATGCGCCCGGAGCGGCCGATGGCGTCCATGTCCCAACTGGAGGCCAGGGCCAGGCTGATCGGGAAAATCGTGCGATGGCCGTGGATCACGTCGTAGGCGAAGAACATCGGGATCTTCAAGCGGCTGCGCATGGCCGCGTCCTGCATCGGACGGTTTTCCGGACGGGTGATGGAGTTGAACGTGCCGCCGATGCGGCCGGCGGCGATTTCCTTGCGGATCAGCTCGCGGGGCATCTCGGGGCCGATGCTGATCAGGCGCAATTGGCCGATCTTTTCGTCCAGGGTCATCTGCTTGAGCAGGTCGCTGACAAAGGCGTCCTTGTCTTTAAGCGCGGCAGGCGTTGTTTCTGCCCATACGGGCTGGGTGGCCAGCGTGGCAACAAGGCCGAGCAAACACAGCTTCTTCATGAATATCCTTTTTCGGCTCACTGCACAGCGAAAACGCTGATCGGCCAAAATGTGGGGAGCGTCTATTGTTGTTCGGGTGTTGTTCAGATAAATGCAGCACACTCTGAACTCTTTTTCGCGCTGGGCATCTTTGTAGCTGATTGGCTCGACGCAATCCAGTGGTGGCGGATTATGCCCCAAGCGCGTGGTTTATAGGGTGAGTCGTCAAATTCCATCGAGATTGGTCAGGAGAAACACCATGCAAGCAGCACAAGGTTACCGCTGGGGCTTGAAAGCCGCGGCTTTGCTATTGATCAGCACAGTGCTGAGCGGTTGCGGCATCAATAATATTCCGACCCTGGATGAACAGGCCAAGCGCCTGGGGCCAGGTGCAGAACCAGTACCAGCGCCGCGCCGACCTGATTCCCAACCTGG
>JAFHKH010000232.1 GCA_016937595.1 Pseudomonas cedrina subsp. fulgida
ATTGCTGGTGGCCCTCGGCCTGATCATGGCCATCGGCACGCAAAACGCCTTTGTGCTGGCGCAAAGCCTGCGTCGTGAACATCACTTGCCCGTGGCGGCGCTGTGCGTGATCTGCGATGCCTTGCTGGTGGCTGCTGGCGTGTTCGGGCTGGCCACGGTGCTGGCCCACAGCCCGATCCTGCTGGGGATAGCACGCTGGGGCGGTGCGGCGTTTTTTGCTGTGGTATGGCGTGTCGGCCTTGCGCCGAGCCTGTTCGAAACAGAGCCTGGACCAGAGCGACAACATCAAGATGCGCTCACTGCGCGCCGTGCTGCTCAGCGCGTTGGCGGTCACCTTGCTCAACCCTCATGTGTACCTGGACACGGTGCTGTTGATCGGTTCGCTGGGCGCCCAGCAAACCGCACCCGGCGCCTATGTGGCCGGCGCCGCCAGCGCTTCGTTCCTGTGGTTCATGACCCTGGCACTGGGCGCGGCATGGCTGGCGCCGTGGCTGGCACGCCCGGCGACCTGGCGCCTGCTGGACCTGCTGGTGGCGCTGATGATGTTCAGCGTGGCCTACCAATTGATCAGCGCCTGAGCAATATTCCAAAACGCTCTGGAACCTCTATCCCACACAGTTGTTGCGTGGTTTTGCCGCACCCCCGGTGCTATGATCCGGACCCTGCGCCGCAAAGAGTACAAACTCCCCGGCGCTTGTTTGGCCGCCCGTGATCGGCCTTGCGCTCACCGCAACTGACCTGATTAGGAGAATCATCATGGCTTTCGAATTGCCGCCGCTGCCCTACGCACACGATGCCCTGCAGCCGCACATCTCCAAGGAAACCTTGGAATACCACCACGACAAGCACCACAACACCTATGTCGTGAACCTGAACAACCTGGTGCCTGGCACCGAGTTCGAAGGCAAGACCCTGGAAGAGATCGTCAAATCCTCTTCGGGCGGCATCTTCAACAACGCCGCTCAGGTCTGGAACCACACCTTCTACTGGAACTGCCTGGCGCCAAACGCCGGCGGTCAACCGACCGGCGCACTGGCCGAGGCCATCAATGCCGCGTTCGGTTCGTTCGACAAGTTCAAGGAAGAGTTCACCAAGACGTCCGTCGGCACCTTCGGTTCCGGTTGGGGCTGGCTGGTGAAAAAGGCTGACGGTTCCCTGGCGCTGGCCAGCACCATCGGCGCCGGCAACCCGCTGACCAGCGGCGACACCCCGCTGCTGACCTGCGACGTGTGGGAACATGCCTACTACATCGACTACCGCAACGTGCGTCCAAAGTATGTGGAAGCGTTCTGGAACCTGGTCAACTGGAAGTTCGTGGCTGAGCAGTTCGAAGGCAAGACCTTCACTGCCTAAGCAACGCCTGCAGTAAAAAGAGCCCGGCGATTGCCGGGCTTTTTGCAGGTGGTGGAACCGAAAGACCAGTGCCTGCCACGCAGATAAGCAGAGGAATTCACCTCTACTATCTGTCGGAGAAATCACTATGATCCCAGGCGCACTCGCGGCACTGCCCGTTGTTGGCGATGTATTGAGAATTGCCGGCCCGCTTCTGCAACCCTTCGCTAACGTGGGAGCACGTTCATTGGGCAACATTGTCGATAAAACCGTGAACAAAATCTTTAACGAGGGCACAGCTGGAAACAGCAGACACATAGATTTTTCGAGAGCAACGAACATCAATCCGAACAACGTCAAGTGGTAATCTGACGGCAATCCTCAGGCTGCCCTGCGCAGGCGGATGCAGATTCGCCTCGCATCGCCCCGATATACGCCCCCGCCAAATGGCTCAACCACCGCCCTCCCCCAATGTTCCTTTGACTGCCACCTTCAGATTGCCAATACTCATGGCATATTGAAGGCCACCCGCATGAGACAAGGAATGCCCCTTTGAAGCTGGAACTCAAACACAGCTTGTCGGTGAAGTTGCTACGGGTTGTGCTGCTTTCGGCATTGATCGTGGGCGTAGCGCTGAGCATGGCGCAGATTGTTTTCGATGCCTACAAGACGCGTCAGGCGGTGGCCGGTGATGCCCAGCGCATCCTCGACATGTTTCGCGATCCTTCGACCCAGGCCGTCTACAGCCTGGACCGCGAGATGGGCATGCAAGTCATCGAAGGCCTGCTCCAGGATGAAGCCGTGCGCATGGCGTCCATCGGCCATCCCGCCGAAACCATGCTGGCCGAAAAGAGCCGCGCCTTGCAGCACGCCCCCAGCCGCTGGCTGACCGACCTGATTCTCGGCCGGGAACGCACCTTTACCATTCCTCTGGTCGGCAAAGGCCCCTACAGCGAATATTACGGCGACCTGAGTATCACCCTCGACACGGCCACCTATGGCCAGGGCTTTATCGTCAATTCGGTGATCATCTTTGTATCCGGCGTGCTACGCGCGCTGGTCCTGGGGCTGGTGCTGTACCTGGTCTATCACTGGCTGCTGACCAAGCCGCTGTCACGAATCATCGAGCACCTGACGTCGATCAACCCGGACCGGCCCAGCGAACACAAGATCCCGCAACTCAAGGGCCACGAGCGCAACGAACTGGGCCTGTGGATCACTACCGCCAACCAGTTGCTTGAATCCATCGAGCGCAATACCCACCTGCGCCACGAAGCCGAAAGCAGCCTGCTGCGCATGGCCCAGTACGATTTCCTGACCGGCCTGCCAAACCGCCAGAAACTGCAGGAGCAACTGGACAAGATCCTCATCGACGCCGGCCGCCGGCAACGCCGCGTGGCGGTATTGTGCGTGGGGCTGGATGACTTCAAGAGCGTCAACGAACAGTTCACCTACCAGGCTGGCGACAAACTGCTGCTGGCCCTGGCCGATCGCCTGCGTGCCCACAGCGGCCGCCTCGGCGCCCTGGCCCGATTGGGCGGCGACCAGTTCGCCCTGGTGCAGGCCGATATCGACCAGCCCTACGAAGCGGCCGAGCTGGCACAAAGCATCCTTGACGACCTGGAAGCGGAATTTGCCCTCGACCAAGCAGGCATTCGCCTGCGCGCCACCATCGGCATCACCTTGTTCCCGGAAGACGGCGACAGCACCGAAAAGCTGCTGCAAAAAGCCGAACAGACCATGACCCTGGCCAAGACCCGCTCGCGCAACCGCTATCAGTTCTACATCGCCAGCGTCGACAGCGAAATGCGCCGCCGCCGCGAGCTGGAAAAAGACCTGCGCGAGGCGCTCAGCCGCGACCAATTCCATTTGGTGTACCAACCGCAGATCAGCTATCGCGACCACCGCGTGGTCGGTGTCGAAGCGTTGATCCGCTGGCAGCACCCGGAGCATGGTCTGGTACCACCGGACCTGTTTATCCCGCTGGCCGAGCAGAACGGCACTATCATCGCGATTGGCCAATGGGTGCTCGACCAGGCCTGTCGCCAACTGCGCGAGTGGCATGACCAAGGCTTCAGCGGCCTGCGCATGGCGTCAACCTGTCCACCGTGCAGTTGCACCACAGCGAGTTGCCACGGGTGGTCGATAACCTGATGCAGGTCTACCGCTTGCCGGCGCGCAGCCTGGAACTGGAAGTCACCGAGACCGGGCTGATGGAAGACATCAGCACCGCCGCCCAGCACCTGCTGAGCCTGCGCCGCTCCGGGGCGCTGATTGCGATTGACGACTTCGGCACCGGCTATTCGTCCCTCAGCTACCTCAAAAGCCTGCCCCTGGACAAGATCAAGATCGACAAGAGCTTCGTCCAGGACCTGCAGGATGATGATGACGATGCAACCATCGTGCGCGCGATCATCCAACTGGGCAAAAGCCTGGGCATGCAAGTGATCGCCGAAGGCGTGGAAACCGCGGAGCAGGAGGCCTACATCATCTCTGAAGGCTGCCACGAAGGTCAGGGCTACCACTACAGCAAACCCTTGCAGGCCCGGGAGTTGGCGGCTTTTTTGAAGCAGTCGGAGCGCAATAACGCGGCGATTCTCTGACGCGGCACAACAATACTGAATATTTCCCGCGTATAACCCTTTACACAAAATGCAAATCTTTCGCATTATGTCGCAGTTTTTTGCGCTCCCCGCGCGCCCCCTCAACAACCGAAGCAGGATGTTCGCCATGATTCGTATGCCCCTGGCCACCGCCAGTCTGCTGGCCATTGCCATTTCTCTCGCCGGTTGCGGCGAAGGTAAAGACAAGGCCGCAGCGCCCCAGGCGCCGACCCCGGCTGCCAGCACTACCGCTCCAGCGGCTGCCGCCCCTGCCGGCCAGGTCGACGAAACGGCCGCCAAGGCCGTGGTCGCGCATTACGCAGACATGGTGTTCGCGGTCTACAGCGACGCCGAGTCCACCGCCAAAACCCTGCAGACCGCCATCGACACGTTCCTCGCGAACCCGAACGACCAGACGCTCAACGCCGCGCGTACCGCCTGGATCGCCGCCCGCGTCCCGTACCTGCAAAGTGAAGTGTTCCGCTTCGGCAACACCATCATTGACGACTGGGAAGGCCAAGTGAACGCCTGGCCGCTGGACGAAGGCCTGATCGACTACACCGACAAATCCTACGAGCACGCCCTGGGCAACCCAGGCGCCACCGCCAATATCATCGCCAATACCCAGATCCAGGTCGGCGAAGACAAGGTCGACGTGAAGGTCATTTCCCCGGAAAAACTCGCCAGCCTCAATGAGCTGGGCGGTTCCGAGGCGAACGTCGCCACCGGTTACCACGCCATCGAATTCCTGCTGTGGGGCCAAGACCTCAACGGCACCGGCCCAGGCGCCGGCAACCGCCCGGCGTCGGACTACCTGACCGGCGACGGCGCCACTGGCGGCCACAACGAACGCCGCCGCACCTACCTGCGCGCCGTGACCCAACTGCTGGTCAGCGACCTGGAAGAAATGGTCGGCAACTGGAAACCCAACGTCGAAGACAACTACCGCGCCACCCTAGAGGCAGAACCTGCCACCGACGGCCTGCGCAAAATGCTGTTCGGCATGGGCAGCCTGTCCCTGGGCGAACTGGCCGGTGAGCGCATGAAGGTTTCCCTGGAGGCCAACTCGCCGGAAGACGAACAGGACTGCTTCAGTGACAACACGCACAATTCGCACTTCTACGACGCCAAGGGCATCCGCAACGTCTACCTGGGCGAGTACACCCGCGCCGACGGTAGCAAAATGACCGGCGCCAGCCTGTCGTCCCTGGTGGCCAAGGCCGATCCGGCGGCTGATACCGCGTTGAAAGCGGACCTGGCAGCGACCGAAGCGAAGATCCAGGTCATGGTTGACCATGCCAACAAGGGCGAGCACTACGACCAGTTGATCGCTGCCGGTAACGATGCCGGCAACCAGATCGTGCGTGACGCCATCGCCGCGCTGGTCAAGCAGACCGGCTCGATCGAAGCGGCAGCGGGCAAGCTGGGCATCAGCGACCTGAACCCGGACAGCGCCGATCACGAGTTCTGATCCGAGCGGTGTTGAACAAGGCGACCCTCGGGTCGCCTTTTTTGTGCCTTCCCCACCACCTCTTAACCCTGTGAGAGCTGGCTTATGTGGGAGCG
>JAFHKH010000233.1 GCA_016937595.1 Pseudomonas cedrina subsp. fulgida
TCTCATCTGTTCAAAGCTGGCCAGGAACACAAACGCCAACAAGGTCAACTGATCAGTCGCTACCACTACGACGATCAGCAACGGCTGCATACCCACGCCGTCACCCAACAGAACAACTACTTCTACCAACGCCACTACGACTACGACAAATCCGGCAACCTCACTCGCCTCAACGACACCCGCAAAGGCGAACACCACTACCACTACGACCCGCTGAAGCGCCTCACCCGCGCCGACCATTCCTACGGTGAACAGGAACGCTTCGCCCACGACCCGGCCGGCAACCTGCTCATGCAAGACCGCCCCGGCCCCGACATCGTCGCCGGCAACCGCCTGCTGATCCAGGGCGACCGCCACTACGACTACGACGCCTTTGGCAACCTCATCCGCGAACGACGCGGCAAAGGCCAACAACTCGTCACCGAATACCGCTACGACTGCCAACACCGGCTGATCGGCATCACCCAACCCAACGGAAAAACCGCCAGCTACCGCTACGACCCGTTTGGCCGCCGCATCAGCAAAACCGTCGACGGCATCATCACCGAGTTCTTCTGGCAAGGCGACAAACTCATCGCCGAACACCAAAAAGAGCGTCACCGCAGTTACCTCTATGAACCGGACAGCTTCCGTCCTTTGGCCTTATTGGAAGGTTTTGGTCCCAAAGAAACAAAGCCCTACCACTACCAACTCGACCACCTCGGCACGCC
>JAFHKH010000234.1 GCA_016937595.1 Pseudomonas cedrina subsp. fulgida
TGATCGGCGCCGACGACAAGGTCAGCTTCGCCCCGGTCAAAGTCGCCCAGTCTCGGCCAGGAAGACGCCTTGCTCGACAGCGGCGTGGAGCCCGGCCAGGTCATCGTGGCCCTCGGCGCACACCTGCTGCACAACGGTGATGCGGTACGCCTGCTGCCCGCCCAAGTGCTGGCCCTCAATCGCCAACAGGATCACTGAGCATGCGCGGCATCAACCTCTCCGAACTGGCGGTGAAACACCGCGCAGTCACGCTGTTTCTGATCATCGCGATCCTGGCCGCCGGGTCTTCTCGTTCGGCAAACTGGGGCGCGCCGAAGACCCCTCCTTCACCGTCAAGGTGATGACCATCACCGCCGCCTGGCCCGGCGCCACGGCCGAGGAGATGCAGGAACAGGTGGCCGACCGCCTGGAAAAACGCCTGCAGGAACTCGACTACTACGACCGCGTGGAGACCATCGCCCAGCCGGGCTTCGTGTCGATGCGCATGACCTACAAGGAGTCCGCGCGGCCCAGCGAGGTCCAGGACCTGTTCTACCAGACCCGCAAAAAACTCAGCGATGAAGCCGCGCGGTTGCCCAACGGCGTGATCGGGCCGTTCTTCAACGATGAATATTCCGATGTGTACTTTGCGTTGTACGCCCTGGAAGCCGAACACCTGCCGCACCGCCAGCAGGTGCAGATGGCCGAAGACCTGCGCCAGGGTTTGCTCAACCTGCCGGGGGTGAAGAAGGTCAATATCCTCGGCGAGCAGGCGCAGCGCATTTTCGTCGAGTTTTCCTATGAACGCCTGGCAACCCTGGGCATCAAGCCGGACCAGATCTTCGCCGCCCTCGCCGCGCAGAATGCAGTGGCGCCATCGGGCTTCGTGGAAACCGCCGGCGCCCGCGCCTACATCCGTATCGATGGCGCATTCGACAGCCTGGCGCTGATTGAAAACGTGCCCCTGAACGTCAACGGCCGCCTGTTGCGCATCGCCGATGTCGCCAGCGTCAGCCGTGGCTACGAGGACCCGCCCAGCTACCGCATCCGCCACCAGGGCGACCCGGCGCTGATGCTTGGCGTGATCATGGAGAAGCACTGGAACGGCTTGGAACTGGACAAGAGCCTCCAGGCCGAGGAAGCCAGGATCCAGGCCGACCTGCCCCTGGGGGTGAATTTCGCCAAGGTCTCCGACCAGGCAAAAAATATCAGCCTGGCGGTGAACGAGTTCATGCTGAAATTCTTCGTCGCCCTGGCGGTGGTGATGATCATCAGCCTGTTGGCCCTGGGCTTTCGCGTCGGCCTGGTGGTGGCGGCGGCGGTACCGCTGACCTTATCGGTGGTGTTTGTGATCATGCTGCTGACCGGCCGCGAGTTCGACCGCATTACCCTGGGCGCGCTGATCATTTCCCTGGGTTTGCTGGTGGACGATGCGATCATTGCCATCGAGATGATGGTGGTAAAACTCGAAGAAGGTTTCGACCGGATCCACGCCGCGACCTTTGCCTGGAGCTCCACGGCGGCGCCGATGCTGACCGGTACCCTGGTGACGATCATCGGCTTCCTGCCGGTGGGGTTTGCGCGCTCGGGCGCGGCGAATATGCCGGCAATATCTTCTGGATCGTCGGCTTTGCGTTGATCTCATCCTGGCTGGTGGCGGTGGTGTTCACCCCCTACCTGGGCGTGAAGCTGCTGCCGCAGATCAAGCCGGTGCCCGGCGGGCATGAGGCGATCTACGCCGGGCGTTATTACCAGAAACTGCGCGGGTTGGTCGAAGCCTGCGTGCGTCGGCGCGGGTGGGTGACGGGGCTGGTCGTGGGCGCGTTTGTGCTGTGCGTGCTGGGCATGGGCGTGGTGAAGAAGCAGTTCTTCCCCAACTCCGACCGTTCCGAGTTGATTCTTGAGGTGTACATGCCGCCGGGCAGCGCGTTCAAGAGCACTGAAGCCGTGGCGGGCAGTTGGAGAAAGCCCTGCTGCAAGAGCCGCAGACCCGCATGGTGGACACCTATGTGGGCGGCGGCGCGCCGCGCTTTTTCCTGTCGTTGAACCCGGAGATGCCCGACCCGGCGTTTGCCAAGTTGATCGTGCAGACGCCGGACTCCCATGCCCGCGATGCCTTGAAACGGCGGATGCGCGAGCGCATTGCCGCCGGTGAATTTGCGGCGGCACGCGTGCGCGTGACGCAGCTGCTGTTCGGTCCGCCCGTGCCGTTCCCGGTAGTGTTTCGCGTCTCCGGGCCCGACTTGAACGTTCTGCGGGGCGTGTCCGAAGCGGTGCGTAAAGTCGTTGCCGCCAACCCATTGACCCGCGACGCCTTCCTCGAGTGGGGCGAGCGCGCCAGCGGTTATCGCCTGGTGTTGGACCAGGATCGCCTGCGCCTGCTGGGCTTTACGCCCAACGAGGTCAAGTCCCAGCTCAATGCCCTGCTCAGTGGCAACCCGATCACCGAAGTGCGCGAAGGCAACCGCACCGTGTCGGTGGTCGCCCGGGCCCAGGGCAGCCAGCGCGAAAACCTCGGCAACCTGAATAACATGACCCTGACCAACAGCGCCGGCACCTCGGTACCGCTGGCCCAGGTCGGGCATTTCCAGGCGGTGATGGAAGAGCCGGTCCTCAAACGCCGCAACCGTGCAACCACCGTGGAAGTGCGCGCCGACATCATCGACGGCGTGCAACCGCCCGACGTGGAAATGGCCGTGTACAAGGACCTGCAGCCGCTGATCGCCAAGCTGCCCGCCGGTTACCGGATCGACATCGGCGGCCCGGTGGAAGAAAGCGCCAAGGCCAACGTCGCCCTGGCCGCGCTGTTCCCGATCATGATCCTGCTGACACTCACGGTGATCATGTTCCAGGTGCGCTCGTTCGGCGTCATGTTCATGGTCTTCGCCACCGCGCCGCTGGGGTTGATTGGCGCGGTGCCGACCTTGCTGCTGTTCAATCAGCCGTTCGGCTTCAACGCCATTCTGGGCTTGATCGGGATTGGCGGGATCCTGATGCGCAATACGCTGATCTTCACCGACCAGATTCGCCAGAACCAGGACCACGGCATGCGACTCGTGAAGCGATCATCGAAGCCACGGTGCGCCGCGCGAGGCCAGTCATCCTGACCGCGCTGGCGGCGGCGCTGGCGTTTATCCCGCTGACGTTGTCGGTGTTCTGGTCGTCCCTGGCCTTTGTGCTGATTGGCGGCGTACTGGTGGGCACGGTGCTGACGCTGCTGTTTTTGCCGGCGCTGTGCAGTATGGTGCTGGGCCGGGAGAAGACCAAAATTGTCGAAACGTCCCACATAACCGCCGGATAAGCTCTACTCCCCTCCTGCGCCAAGCGCTGCAAAGTCCCTCGCCTGAATACACAGTGCGAGGGATTGCAGATGGTTGTACGTATCAGTGCCCCGATTGACGGGGCGCTTCATGATCGAGCTAACCAGCCAAGCCATTGGCTACCTGGTGCTGGCCGCGATGGATTCGAAGACGCGGGACGTCGAATCCGTTCTCAGCGACTTCAAACGCTGCCTCAACCACTACGACGCCTGGGCCGAGCGCTTTTTCAGCTTTTCGGCATTGGCTATCGAACAGGTCTTCCAGGTTGGGGACGAAGTGGCGCTGGTGGCGCCGATCAACGGCTCGATTATCCCCAGCAGCACCGTCGCGGCGTGCCCGGCAAGCGGCACGCTGACCCTGGTGCACATGTTCCAGAGTTCGCGGTTCGTGCCCATTGGCAACACGCCCGTGAGGGTGCAACGCATCGACCCCGATGGCGGCCCTCTGGGCGAGCCAATCCACAAGACCATCGGCCCCAGCGGCATTCTCGACATCACAGAATGCGACCGCAACCAGCGCTACCGCGTCAGCTTCTACCCCAATGTTTCCAAAGCGCATTTCCAAGCGTTGTACGCCTCCTATCAGTCGGTCATTGCGCCGCTCGAAGGTTGGCTGCGCAGTGAATGGACGAGCACCTTCGCACCGCTATGGAAGGATTATTCCGAAGCCAATTTCCTCACGCGCTATCTCTCGCTGCATCAG
Source organism: Pseudomonas cedrina subsp. fulgida (assembly GCA_016937595.1). Lineage (GTDB taxonomy): Bacteria > Pseudomonadota > Gammaproteobacteria > Pseudomonadales > Pseudomonadaceae > Aquipseudomonas > Aquipseudomonas fulgida. The sequence goes on from JAFHKH010000234.1 coordinate 4,002, forward strand.
GCCTATGCGCGTGGGTTCGACGAAGCGCTGTACGCGCTATGGGACAACCTCAAGCAGTTGGCCCAATGGCTTGCCGATCCGTTGGGTTATGCCGAGCAACTGCTGCATTACCTCTCCCCAGACGAATTGAACAAGCTGCTGAGCCTCGGCGCTGACGCCCTTGCCAAGGGCCTTTTGGTGCTCAGCGACGAACCGCTGTTGTTTATCTACCTGGCGGCAATGGTCAGTTGGATGCGGATGTTGCCGCCGCCTTACATGAACGAATTGCTCGGGGAAATCACCGCCGAAGTAGTGATCAACCTGTTGCTGGGCCTCGCCACTGCCGGGATGGGCGTGGTGGTGCGGATGAGTACGAAGGTGCTGGGCGACATCAAGTCTCAACGTGCGCGCCAATGGCTGGAGCACATGGCCGGGCAGTTTGGCAAAGCTCGCGTGGACGGGCACGCCGAGCTCGCCAAGCCGATTCTGCTGGGTGGGCCTGCGACGCCGATCAGGGCGATTCCGGATGTGCCGTTGAAGGCTGGGGATCAGCTGGTTTCCAACCCGGTGCCGGTGGTTCGCAGCAAGTCACAGCGGACGGTGCTGGTGCGGCAGGAGCCTGTCGACGATGTTCCTGTGATTGCTAAGAACCCGGCGGGGGATGCGGCGGCGACTTCGGACAAGACCGCGACCAATGGTTGCCCGGTGTCGATGGTCACGGGTGAGGAGCTGCTGACGCTGACCGATGGGGTGCTGAACGGGGTTTTACCGTTTGAGTGGACACGGTTGTATCGCACCAGTGCGGTGGAGCTGGATGGCGGGTTGGGATTTGGTTGGAGTCACGCTTTATCGCATCGGCTGAGTGTTTCTGGCGATTCGGTGGTGTGGGTCGATCATGAGAACCGGTCGACCACACTGCCCTTGCCGACTATTGCTCGGCCGGCGATTACCAATAGCCTGGCCGAAGCGGCGATCTATTTGGGGTCGTTGCCCGATGAGTTGGTACTGGCGCAAGCGTCACATTTCTACCACTTTCGCGACGGTGTGCTGACAGCGATCAGTGATGCGTATGACAACCGGCTGCGCATTTCCCGGGATTTTTTGGGGCGCATTGAGCGGGTTGATAACGGCGTGGGGCGGTCGTTGTTTTTGCGCTATGCGTCGGGCCGCATTGTGGCGGTGGATTACCAGATTCAGCGGGCCGAGGACGAGGGTCCGTTTGTCTGGGTGACGGAGCAGAACGTTGCTTCCTACGCCTATGACGACCTTGGACGGCTGGTTTCGGCGACCAATGCCGTAGGCGAAAGTGAGGTTTATCGGTACGACGAGCAGCACGTCATTCTTGAGCGTGGGTTGGCCGGCGGGGCGAGTTTCTATTGGGAGTGGGAACGGACTGGCAAGGCGGCGCGGTGTGTCCGGCATTGGGCGAGTTTTTCGCAGATGGACACGCGGTATGTCTGGAGCGATGACGGCAGCGTTGTCGTTCACAACGCCGATGGCAGTCAGGAAGTCTATGTGCACGATGATCGGGCGCGCCTGGTACAGCGCGTCGATCCGGATGGTGCCCAGCATTTCAAGTCTTATGACGACAAAGGCCGGCTGACGGTTGAGCAGGACCCGCTCGGGGCAATCACGGCGTATCAGTACGACGAAGCCGGGCGCTTGGTGGCGTTATTTCCGGGGGACGATGAGCCGACTTCCTACGAGCATGACAACGGTTTCGTGCGGGTGGCGCGGCGTGGTGAGGCGGTCTGGAAATACGAGCGTAACGATCAAGGCGACGTTACGCGCAGGACCGATCCCGACGGTAATGCTACGGACTACAGCTACAACAAATACGGACAACTGACGCGGGTCTGGTACCCGGATCATAGCTGTCATCGCTTGGTGTGGAATGCGCGCGGCCAGTTGCTGGAAGAGCAGTTGCCCAATGGCGGAGTAAAGCGCTATCGCTACGACGATCTAGGCCGGCAGATTGCGCGCGAAGATGAACACGGCGCGCTGACGCAGTATCAGTGGGATGCCGCAGGCCGCTTACTGAAACTGACTCAACCCGGCGGCGCCACGCGGGAATACAGCTACAACGCCTATGGAAAAATCACCGCCGAACGCGATGAACTGGGCCACGTCACCCGCTACGAATACGCCGACGGCCTGCACCTGATCAGCCGCCGCATCAATGCTGACGGCAGCCAGGTCAATTACCGCTACGACAACGCCCGGTTGCTGCTGACCGAAATCGAAAACGAATCAGGCGAAACCTACAAGCTTGACTACCACAGCAATGGCCTGATCCAACAGGAAGTCGGGTTTGACGGAAAACGCACCGCCTACGTCTACGACCTCAACGGAAACCTCCAGGAAAAAACCGAACACGGCGACGACGGCAGTCAGCTAATCACTCGTTACGAACGCGACCATGCCGGGCGCCTCGTCAGAAAAACCCTGCCCGACGGCAACATCATCGATTACGCCTACGACCGCCAAGGCAATCTCCTCAGCGTTGACGACGGCCATTGGTTTTTAGCCTACGAATACGACCCACAAAACCGCCTCACCGCCGAACACCAGGGCTGGGGCACCTTGCGTTACGGCTACGACGCCTGTGGTCAGCTCCAAAAACTACGCCTGCCGGACAACAACCGCCTCACATTCAACCACGACAAGGGCGGCCACCTCGCCACCGTCGACCTGAACGGGGAAACCCTCACCTCACACCTGTTCAAATCCGGCCAGGAACATCAACGCCAACAAGGCCAACTGATCAGTCGCTACCACTACGACGAGCAAAAGCGCCTGCACACCCACGCAGTCACTCAACAGGAGCATTACCTTTACGAGCGCCACTACGACTACGACAAATCCGGCAACCTCACCCGTCTCAACGACATCCGCAAAGGCGAACACCACTACCACTACGACCCGCTGAACCGCCTCACCCGCG
>JAFHKH010000235.1 GCA_016937595.1 Pseudomonas cedrina subsp. fulgida
CGCCGGCGTGCACTTCGAAGACCAGCTTGCTTCAGTGAAAAAATGCGGCCACATGGGCGGCAAGGTACTGGTGCCCACCCAGGAAGCCGTACAGAAGCTGACCGCTGCCCGCCTGGCCGCTGACGTGGCCGGCACGCCGACCATCATCCTGGCGCGTACCGACGCCAACGCCGCAGACCTGTTGACCTCGGACTGCGACCCGTACGACCAGCCGTTCGTGACCGGCGAGCGCACCCAGGAAGGGTTCTACAAGGTGCGCGCCGGCCTCGACCAGGCCATCGCCCGTGGCCTGGCCTACGCGCCGTATGCCGACTTGATCTGGTGCGAAACCGCCAAGCCGGACCTGGACGAAGCGCGTCGTTTCGCCGAAGCGATCAAGAAGGAATACCCGGACCAACTGCTGTCCTACAACTGCTCGCCTTCTTTCAACTGGAAGAAGAACCTGGACGACGCGACCATCGCCAAGTTCCAGCGTGAACTGTCCGCCATGGGCTACAAGCACCAATTCATCACCCTGGCCGGCATTCACAACATGTGGCACAGCATGTTCAACCTGGCGCACGACTACGCCCGCAACGACATGACCGCCTACGTGAAGCTGCAGGAGCAGGAATTCGCCGATGCCGCCAAGGGTTACACCTTCGTGGCTCACCAGCAGGAAGTGGGCACCGGCTACTTCGACGACATGACCACCGTGATTCAGGGCGGCAC
>JAFHKH010000236.1 GCA_016937595.1 Pseudomonas cedrina subsp. fulgida
GGGCAGGGCGGCATGGCCGCTATCCTGGGCCTGGACGACGCCGTGGTCATCGAAGCTGTGCCGAAGCGGCCCAGGGTGAAGTGGTCAGCGCGGTGAACTTCAACTCCCCTGGCCAGGTGGTCATCGCGGGTGCCAAAGCCGCGGTCGAGCGCGCCATCGAAGGCTGCAAGGCGCGTGGCGCCAAGCGTGCGTTGCCGTTGCCGGTGAGCGTGCCGTCCCACTGTGCGCTGATGCGCCCGGCGGCCGAGCGTTTCGCCGAGTCCATCGCCGCCATCGACTGGCATGCGCCGCAGATCCCGTTGGTGCAGAACGTCAGCGCCGCCGTGGCCGCCGACCTCGACACCCTCAAGCGCGACCTGCCTGGAGCAGCTCTACAAGCCGGTACGCTGGGTTGAATCGGTCCAGACCCTGGCGGCCAACGGCGCCACCGAATTGGTTGAGTGCGGCCCGGGCAAGGTCCTGGCCGGCTTGAACAAGCGCTGCGCCGACGGCGTGTCGACCGCCAACCTCAATACCCCTGAAGCCTTCGCTGCCGCGCGCGCGGCACTGGCCTGAATCCCTGCTTAGGAGAATCCTGCATGAGTCTGCAAGGTAAAGTTGCACTGGTTACCGGCGCGAGCCGTGGCATTGGCCAGGCAATCGCCCTGGAGCTGGGCCGCCAGGGCGCCGTGGTGATCGGTACCGCCACCTCAGCCTCGGGCGCCGAGCGCATCGCCGCGACCCTGAAGGAAAACGGCGTGCAAGGCACGGGCCTGGAGCTGAACGTGACCAGCGATGAGTCCGTGGCTGCGGTACTGGCCGAAATCACTGCGCAGTTCGGCGCGCCGTCGATTCTGGTGAATAACGCCGGTATCACCCGCGACAACCTGATGATGCGCATGAAAGACGACGAGTGGCACGACGTGGTCGATACCAACTTGAACAGTCTGTTTCGCCTGTCCAAGGGTGTTTTGCGTGGCATGACCAAGGCGCGTTGGGGACGAATTATCAATATTGGCTCCGTAGTGGGTGCCATGGGCAACGCAGGCCAAGTAAACTACGCTTCGGCCAAGGCCGGTCTGGAAGGTTTCAGCCGTGCATTGGCGCGTGAAGTCGGTTCGCGGTCGATTACGGTCAATTCGGTGGCCCCAGGGTTCATCGACACCGATATGACCCGCGAACTGCCGCAAGCGCAGCGTGAAGCCCTGCTGACGCAGATTCCGCTGGGCCGTCTGGGCCAGGCTCAAGAGATCGCGAATGTGGTCACTTTCCTGGCCTCCGAGGGCGCGGCATACGTAACTGGGGCTACAATCCCGGTGAACGGCGGGATGTACATGAGTTAAATTGTGACGGATCGCTTCAAAAAAATGTCATACGAGCTGTCTAAAATCCGTTATAAAGCTGCAACTTAATTTATAGGCAGGTGGCCGGGCGGGTACGGGGTGAAGCTTTCAGTTGAAAAGCTGAAATGGCTTTCTATACACTTACCCACTGGCCAGCTGCCTGAATTTGTCCATTAGGAGTTAAACAAGGTATGAGCACCATCGAAGAACGCGTCAAGAAAATCGTCGCCGAGCAACTGGGCGTTAAGGAAGAAGAAGTGATCAACACGGCTTCCTTCGTAGAAGACCTGGGTGCCGATTCCCTTGACACCGTTGAGCTGGTGATGGCTCTGGAAGAGGAATTCGAGACCGAAATCCCGGACGAAGAAGCTGAAAAAATCACTACTGTTCAAGCTGCCATCGACTACGTTACCAACCACCAGGCGTAATAGTTTGTAGTCGTCGCTTGCTTTCAGGGAAAAACCGCACTGCTGTAACGGCGTGCGGTTTTTTCTTTAAGCACTGATGAAAAGTCGGTTCTGATGCACAGTGTCGTCATCAAGAAAAAGGAGAGTGCTGTGTCGCGTAGACGCGTCGTAGTCACCGGTATGGGTATGTTGTCGCCACTGGGCACGGATGTGCCGAGCAGTTGGCAGGGCATTCTGGCTGGCCGCAGTGGTATTGGTCTGATCGAACACACGGACCTTTCTGCCTATTCCACCCGTTTTGGCGGCTCGGTAAAGGGCTTCAATGTCGAGGAATATCTCTCGGTCAAAGAGTCCCGCAAACTCGACCTGTTCATTCAATACGGCCTGGCCGCCGGTTTTCAGGCGGTGCGTAACGCCGGCCTGGAAGTCACCGACGCCAACCGTGAGCGCATCGGCGTGGCCATGGGGTCGGGTATTGGCGGGTTGACCAATATCGAAGAAACCAGCCGCACGTTGCACGATTCCGGCCCCCGTCGAATTTCACCGTTCTTCGTGCCGGGTTCGATCATCAACATGATTTCCGGCTTCCTGTCCATCCACTTGGGCGCACAGGGGCCCAACTACGCGATTGCCACGGCCTGCACCACCGGCACGCATTGCATCGGCATGGCGGCGCGCAACATCGCCTATGACGAAGCCGACGTGATGATCGCCGGCGGCGCCGAAATGGCGGCCTGCGGGCTTGGCATGGGCGGCTTCGGCGCGTCCCGTGCACTGTCGACCCGCAACGACGAGCCGACCCGTGCCAGCCGCCCCTGGGACAAGGGCCGTGACGGTTTCGTACTGTCCGACGGTGCCGGTGCCCTGGTGCTGGAAGAGTTGGAACACGCCAAGGCGCGTGGCGCTACCATCTACGCCGAACTGATTGGCTTTGGCATGAGCGGCGACGCCTACCACATGACCTCGCCACCGTCAGACGGTGCCGGTGCTGCGCGCTGCATCACCAACGCCTTGCGTGATGCGAAGATCAATGCGGACCAGGTGCAGTACATCAACGCCCATGGCACATCGACGCCGACCGGCGATCTGGCGGAAGCCGAAGCCATCAAGTCGGTGTTCGGCGAGCATGCCTACAAGCTGGCGGTCAGCTCCACCAAGTCCATGACCGGCCACTTGCTGGGTGCGGCGGGCGCGGTCGAGGCCATCTTCAGCGTCATGGCCATCAGGGATCAGGTCGCTCCGCCGACCATCAACCTCGATGAGCCGGACGAAGGCTGCGACCTGAACTTCGTGCCTCACGAAGCGCAGCCGATGCCGATCGACGTGACAATTTCCAATTCGTTCGGTTTTGGCGGTACCAACGGTTCCCTGGTGTTCCGCCGGTTCGCCGAGTGATGGAGAGCTGGGTCAACGGTCAGCCAGCGGACAGCGTGCCCCTGAAGGATCGTGGCCTGGCTTACGGCGATGGGCTGTTTGAGACCATCGCCGTCAGGGCCGGCAGCCACTGCTGCTCGACCGTCACCTGCAGCGCCTCGAAGAAGGTTGCAGGCGGCTCGCCCTGGTTGTGGATCAAGGGCTGGTCCGCAGCGAAGTGCTGGCCTATGCCGCCGCCCTTGGCGACGGTGTCCTCAAGTTGATCCTCACCCGCGGCGACAGCCTGCGCGGTTATGGCGTCAACCCCGGCGCCCCGGTGCGCCGTCTCTTGCAGGGCAGTCCGCCCGCGACTTACCCCCAGGCCCATGGCGCCGATGGCGTGCGCCTGTTTGCGTGCGCCACGCGCTTGGCCGAGCAGCCGCTGCTGGCCGGGCTCAAGCACCTCAACCGCCTGGAACAAGTGATCGCCCGTGCCGAATGGCAGGACGCCGAGCATGCTGAAGGCTTGATGCTGGATCTGTCCGGACGCGTCATCGAGGGTGTATTCAGCAACCTGTTCCTGGTGCGCAACGGCTTGTTACTAACCGCTGATCTGACGCGTTGCGGCGTTGCCGGGGTGATGCGCGCCGAGATTCTGGCCCAGGCCCAAACGCTGGGCGTCCCGGTGGCCGTGGCCGACATCGGTCTTGAGCAACTGCAGCAGGCCGACGAAGTCTTCGTGTGCAACAGCGTATATGGCATTTGGCCGGTGCGCGGGTACGCTGCGATGAGCTGGTCGGTTGGGCCGCTCACCCGTAAACTGCAGGGCATTGTTCGCGCGCTATTGGATATTTGAGTTGATACGAAAACTGGTTGTACTGCTGCTGATCGGTCTGTTCTCGGCGGCTTTGCTGTTGGGCTTTGGTGCCTGGAAGGTCGATTCTGCCTTGAAGCAGCCCTTGAACCTGACCCAGGAGCAATTGCTCGATGTGCCGGCGGGGGCGACTCCGACCGGCACCTTCAATCGCCTGGAGGCGGACGGCGTGCTCGAAGGTGCCTTCTGGTTGCGCCTGTACTGGCGCTTCAACCTCGACGGCCAGCCCTTGCACAGCGGCGAATACCGCATGACCCCCGGCATGACCGCGCAGGGCCTGATCGGCCTGTGGCAGCGTGGCGAAGTGGTGCAATACAGCCTGACCCTGGTCGAAGGCTGGAATTTTCGCCAGGTGCGCTCGGCGCTGGCCAAGCATGAAAAAATCGTGCAAACCCTCTCGGGCCTGAGCGACAGCGAAGTGATGGACAAGCTCGGTCACCCCGGCGTGTTTCCCGAGGGCCGGTTCTTTCCCGATACCTACCGCTTCGTGCGTGGCATGACCGATGTCGAATTCCTGAAAAAAGCCTACAACCGCCTGGACGATGTACTCGCCCAGGAGTGGAGCAGGCGCGCCGCCGATGTGCCGTACACCGACCCTTATCAAGCGCTGATCATGGCCTCCCTGGTGGAGAAAGAGACCGGCGTGCCCGAAGAACGCGGGCAGATCGCCGGGGTATTCGTGCGGCGCTTGAAGGTCGGCATGCTGTTGCAGACCGACCCGACCGTCATCTACGGCCTGGGCGAGCGCTACACCGGCAAGTTGACCCGTGCCCACCTCAAGGAAGCCAACCCCTACAACACCTACATGATTGCCGGGCTGCCGCCGACACCCATCGCCATGGTCGGCCGCGAGGCTATCCACGCCGCGTTGAACCCGGTTGCGGGCAGCAGCCTGTATTTTGTCGCCCGGGGCGACGGCAGCCATATTTTCTCCGATGACCTGGATGCGCATAATGCCGCCGTGCGCGAGTTCCAGCTCAAGCGCCGCGTCGACTACCGCTCCAGCCCGGCACCGGCGGTGAAACCCTTGGAAGAACCCGCGTCACCGGCCGATGCGCCTGCTGATACCCAGGCTGAACCGGTGCCGGACACCGCTGCGCCGCAAAGCTCGCAATAATTGACTAAGGACTGCCTGTGACTGGCTTGTTTATAACCCTGGAAGGCCCCGAAGGCGCCGGCAAAAGCACCAACCGCGATTACCTGGCCGAGCGCTTGCGCAGCCAAGGCATCGAAGTGGTGTTGACCCGCGAGCCCGGTGGCACGCCGCTGGCCGAGCGTATCCGCGAAGTGCTGCTGGCGCCGGGGGAAGAGCAGATGAACGCGGACACCGAGTTGCTGTTGGTGTTCGCGCCCGTGCCCAGCACTTGGCCGAAGTGATTCGCCCGGCCTTGGCGCGCGGTGCCGTGGTGATCTGCGACCGGTTTACCGACTCCACCTATGCCTATCAGGGCGGGGGGGCGCGGCTTGTCCCTGGCGCGCATCGCTGCCTTGGAAACGTTCGTCCAGGGCGACCTGCGTCCGGACCTGACATTGGTCTTCGACCTGCCGGTGGAGGTGGGCCTGGCTCGCGCCAGCGCCAGAGGGCGTCTCGACCGTTTCGAGCTCGAAGGCCAGGCCTTCTTCGATGCTGTACGCACGGCGTTCCTCCAGCGTGCCGCAGCCGAGCCTGCGCGTTATTACCTGCTCGACGCCGCCCAGCCACTGGCCCGCGTGCAGCAGACCATTGATGCGCTGGTGCCGGACCTGCTGGAGCGCGCCCGTGGCTGAAGCCTACCCATGGCAAGACAGCCTGTGGCAACAACTGGCCGGCCGCGCCCAGCACGCCCATGCCTATTTGCTGCATGGCCCGATCGGCATCGGCAAGCGCGCGCTTGCCGAACGCTTGATGGCCAGTCTGTTATGCCAGCGCCCGGTTAATCTGCAAGCCTGCGGCGACTGCAAATCCTGCCTGTTGCTCAAGGCCGGCAGCCACCCGGATAACTACCTGCTCGAACCCGAGGAAGCCGACAAGGCGATCAAGGTCGACCAGGTGCGTGACCTCGTCAGCTTCGTGGTGCAGACCGCGCAGATGGGCGGGCGCAAGGTGGTGTTGATCGAGCCGGTGGAAGCGATGAACATCAACGCCGCCAACGCCTTGCTCAAGAGCCTGGAGGAGCCGTCCGGCGATACCGTGTTGTTGCTGGTCAGCCACCAGTCCAGCCGTTTGTTGCCGACCATCCGCAGCCGCTGCGTACAGCAGGCATGCCCGTTACCGAGTGAGGCCATGAGCCTTGAGTGGTTGGCGCAGGCGTTGCCGGAATGCGGCCAGGAAGAGCGGGTCGAGTTGCTGACACTGGCAGCGGGCTCGCCATTGGCTGCGGTCAAGTTGCACGCCCAGGGCGTGCGCGAACAGCGGGCCCTGGTGGTCGATGGCGTCAAGAAACTGATTAAACAGGAAGTCTCCGCCACCCAGTTGGCTGAAGGCGGCTGGAAGGACATTCCCCTGCTGCTGCTGTTCGACTGGTTCTGTGACTGGTCGAGCTTGATCCTGCGCTACCAGCTGACCCAGGACGAAAACGGCCTGGGCCTGCCGGACATGCGCAAAGTGGTGCAGTACCTCGCGCAAAAAAGCGCCCAGGACAAAGTGCTGACTATCCAGGACTGGATCCTCGCCCAACGCCAGAAAGTGCTCGGCAAGGCCAACCTCAACCGCGTGCTGTTACTCGAAGCGCTGCTGGTGCAGTGGGTCGGCTTGCTCGGCCGGCGTTAAACTCCGTGGCCGACGGGTGTATCGTTGGCCAGACACTTTTGTGACTGAAGTTGTAGACCCCCTATGCTTGTAGATTCCCATTGCCACCTTGATCGCCTCGACCTTGCCCAGCACGGCGGCTCCCTTGACGCTGCCCTCGACGCCGCGCGTCAACGCGGGGTAGGGCACTTCCTGTGCATCGGCGTCAGCGCTGAAAACGCGGCCGACGTTAAAGCCTTGGCCGAACGCTATGCCGATGTGGATTGTTCGGTGGGCATCCACCCGCTGGACCTCAAGCCCGGCGAAGCACCAGCTCTGGACTGGCTGTTGGACGAACTCAACCACCCGCGCGTGGTGGCCATCGGCGAAACCGGCCTGGACTATCACTACGAACCCGAAGCCGCCGAGCTGCAGCAGGCCTCCTTCCGCCTGCACCTGCAAGCCGCCCGGCAGACCGGCAAGCCGGTGATCGTCCACACCCGTGCGCCCGCGCCGACACCTTGAGCCTGCTGCGCGACGCCGCATTGCCTCAGGCCGGCGTGTTGCACTGCTTTACCGAGGATTGGGACATGGCCAAGGCGGCCCTGGACCTGGGGTTCTATATTTCCCTGTCGGGCATCGTCACCTTCCGCAACGCCGACGCCTTGCGCGATGTCGCGCGCCAGGTGCCGGCCGACCGTCTGCTGGTGGAAACCGATTCGCCCTACCTGGCGCCCATTCCTCATCGCGGCAAGCCGAACCTGCCGGAGTACGTGCGCGATGTGGCGGATTACCTGGCGATGCTGCGCGGTGAGTCCTGCGAGCGCTTTGCCGAACAGACCACGCAGAACTTCAAGCGCCTGTTCCCGCTGGCCCATGTGGCGGGTTGACGCGACCAAATCGCAGGCAAAAAAAACCCGGGTTCTGGGGGGTGAATCCGGGTTAAGACCATTAGGAGTAAAACAAGGGTACGCGGTCCGTTGGTACCCAAGCCGGCGCTTCACTTGGGGGAGATGTCACGCCGACCTTTGAAGTATTGATCAGTATCCGGTTCAGTCCAGTCGCGATTGATCGTTTTTTAAACAGATTTGGAATACGGGTACTTCCCTTGAGTTCTCATCAGGCAGGTATACAGCTGCGGTTGTTGCGTATTGTTTCTGACTGATATCAACAAAAACGTTGGCGTGTTGAAAGTAAAGTGCGTTGCGGGTTCACATAGACATTGCCCAACGACCGTTCAGTCGGGATAATCCCTCGCACCGGGTAAATCGTATCGCCGCGTGTCCGTGGCCTGCGCGACCCTCCCTTATTTCGACCTCTGCAGACCTCTTCCTCATGCACAAAGAACCCCGTAAGGTCCGTGAGTTTCGCCGCCGTGAGCAGGAAATCCTCGATACCGCGCTCAAGCTGTTCCTCGAACAAGGTGAAGACAGCGTCACCGTCGAGATGATCGCGGATGCCGTGGGTATCGGCAAAGGCACCATCTACAAGCACTTCAAGTCCAAGGCCGAGATCTACCTGCGCCTGATGCTCGACTACGAGCGCGACTTGAACGAACTGCTGCATTCGGCCGATGTGGACAAGGACAAGGAAGCCCTGTCCCGCGCCTACTTCGAGTTCCGCATGCGTGACCCGCAGCGTTACCGACTGTTCGACCGCTTGGAAGAGAAAGTGGTCAAGGGCCATCAAGTGCCGGAAATGGTCGAGGAGTTGCACAAGATCCGCGCCTCGAACTTCGAACGCCTGACCTTGCTGATCAAGGGCCGCATCAGCGAAGGCAAACTGGAAGACGTGCCGCCGTATTTCCACTATTGCGCCGCCTGGGCCCTGGTGCACGGCGCCGTGGCGCTGTACCACTCGCCGTTCTGGAGCAATGTGCTGGAAGATCAGGAAGGTTTCTTCCAGTTCCTGATGGACATTGGCGTGCGCATGGGCAACAAGCGCAAGCACAGTTCCGAGCCGCCGGCCGTCGAATCGCCCTCCACGTAATGATGTGCTGCCACGTGTAGGAGCGAGCTTGCTCGCGAAGAACTCACAGGCACCGCATTTATCCAAGATGCATGCGTTACCGTTGACGTTTTTCGCGAGTAAACTCGCTCCTACAGTATCGGATTCAGTCAGCTTTTAGCCCGCCCCGATTTATCCTCTGCCGGAGTGATCCATGATCGTTGATCGTCAAGGCAGGCGGTTTCGCAATTTGCGGATCAGCCTGACCTCAGCCTGCAATTACGCGTGTACCTATTGCGTGCCTAACGGCAAGCGGCTGGTGGCTGCCCAGGACGAACTCTCGGCCGAGGCCATGGCCCGTGGCGTGGCCTACCTGATCGAGGCCGCCGGCATAGACCGCCTGCGCATCACCGGCGGTGAGCCGCTGGTCAGCCCCAAGCTGGAAGCCTTCATGGGCGCCGTGGGGCAGATGGGCCTCAGTGACATCAGCCTGACCACCAACGGCCAATTGCTGGCGCGCAAACTGCCGCTGCTGGTGGATGCCGGGATCAAGCGCATCAATGTCTCCCTCGACACGCTGGATGCCGACGCCTTTCGCAGCATCGCCCGCGGCGGCGACCTGGCGAGCGTGCTCGATGGCATGGACCAGGCCCGCGCCGCCGGAATCAAGATCAAGGTCAACATGGTGCCGTTGCGTGGCCAGAACCTCGACCAAGTGATGCCGCTGCTCGACTACTGCCTGGCGCGTGGCTACGAGTTGCGGTTTATCGAGCTGATGCGCATGGGCCACCTGGCCAAGGATTCCAACGCGTTCCTGCAGCAATTCGTCAGCTTGCAGCAACTGCTGGGCCTGATCGGCGAACAGCATGAATACCTGCAAGCCAACGCCCCCGTTGGACGCCACCGCGGTACGCTACGAAGTGCCGGGCAAGGGCTTCTTCGGCGTGATCGCCAACGAGAGCGTGCCGTTCTGCCGTACCTGCTCACGGTTGCGCTTGTCGTCCACCGGCTGGTTGCATGGCTGCCTGTCGTCGAGCAACCGTCACTATGTGGGCGACCTGCTGGACAAACCGCGTCACCAGGCACTGCCGGCGCTGCAAGGCCTGTTGATGAAAGCCTTGGGCGACAAGCAGGAAGTGGCGTTCTCGGGTGGCGCGACGATCATGAAAATCATCGGCGGCTGACCCCCTTTCCCTATTCACCTAAATACTTGTGTGGGAGCGGGCTT
>JAFHKH010000237.1 GCA_016937595.1 Pseudomonas cedrina subsp. fulgida
TGTATCTGATACGCCGCTTCGCGAGCAAGCCCGCTGCCACAATTGGACCGAGTACACCCGATTAATAACAAGAAACCGGAGAACCACTCATGTCGTTAAGCGTGTTCGACCTGTTCAAGATTGGCATCGGCCCCTCCAGTTCCCACACCGTCGGCCCGATGCGCGCGGCCGCTCGATTCGTCGAGGGCCTCAAGCGTGACAACCTGCTGAGCGCCACTGCCAGCATCAAGGTAGAGCTTTACGGCTCGCTCGGCGCCACCGGCAAAGGCCACGGTAGCGACAAAGCCGTGCTGCTGGGCCTGGAAGGCGAACACCCGGACACCGTCAACACCGAAACCGTGGCCACGCGCCTGGCGCAGATGCGCAAGGACGGCCGCTTGAACCTGCTCAGCGAGCACAGCATTGCGTTCAACGAAAAAGAACACCTGGCGATGATTCGCAAACCCCTCGCCTACCATCCCAACGGCATGATCTTCCGTGCCTTCGACGCCGCCAACATCCAGATCCGCAGCCGCGAGTACTATTCGGTCGGCGGCGGGTTTGTGGTGGATGAAGACGCCGCCGGCGCCGACCGGATCGTCGAAGACGCCACGCCGCTGACCTTCCCCTTCAAACACGCCAAGGACCTGCTCGGTCATTGCACCACTTATGGCTTATCGATCAGCCAGGTAATGCTGACCAATGAAAGCGCCTGGCGACCGGAAGCGGAAACCCGTGCCGGCCTGCTGAAAATCTGGCAGGTGATGCAGGACTGCGTCGACGCCGGTTGCCGCAATGAAGGGATTTTGCCGGGCGGCCTGAAGGTCAAGCGGCGTGCCGCTGCCCTGCATCGCCAGTTGTGCAAGCACCCGGAGTCGGCCTTGCGCGACCCGTTGTCGGTGCTCGACTGGGTCAACCTCTACGCCCTGGCGGTCAACGAAGAAAACGCCAACGGCGGGCGCGTGGTCACGGCGCCCACCAACGGTGCGGCCGGGATCATCCCGGCGGTGCTGCATTACTACATGCGCTTTATCCCCGGCGCGAACGAGGACGGCGTGGTGCGCTTCCTGCTCACCGCCGCCGCCATCGGCATTCTGTACAAGGAAAATGCGTCGATCTCCGGTGCCGAAGTCGGTTGCCAGGGTGAAGTCGGCGTGGCCTGTTCCATGGCCGCCGGCGCACTGTGCGAAGTCTTGGGCGGCAGCGTTTCCCAAGTGGAAAACGCCGCCGAGATCGGCATGGAGCACAACCTCGGCCTGACCTGCGACCCGATTGGCGGGCTGGTGCAGGTGCCCTGCATCGAGCGTAATGCGATGGGCTCGGTCAAGGCGATCAATGCGGTGCGCATGGCCTTGCGTGGCGACGGGCAGCACTTTGTCTCCCTCGACAAGGTGATCCGCACCATGCCCAGACCGGCGCCGACATGAAAAGCAAATACAAGGAAACCGCCCGTGGCGGTTTGGCGGTCAACATTATCGAGTGCTGACGCCCAACGGCGCGCCCGCACGTTTTTCAGGAGCTGAATATGTCCACCGAAACCCTGTTGAAAACCCCATTGCACGCCCTGCACCTGGAGCTCGGCGCGCGCATGGTGCCCTTCGCCGGCTACGACATGCCGGTGCAATACCCACTGGGCGTGATGAAGGAACACCAACACACCCGTGATCAGGCCGGGTTGTTCGACGTATCGCACATGGGCCAGATCCGCCTCACCGGCGCCCATGCCGCCAAGGCCCTGGAAACCCTGGTGCCGGTCGACATCATCGACCTGCCGGTGGGCATGCAACGCTACGCAATGTTCACCAATGACCAGGGCGGCATCCTCGATGACCTGATGGTGGCCAACCTGGGCAACGACGAGCTGTTCCTGGTGGTCAACGCTGCCTGCAAGGACCAGGATCTGGCGCACCTGCGCCAGCATATCGGCGACCAGTGCAGCATCGAGCCGCTGTTCGAGGAACGTGCGCTGCTGGCCTTGCAAGGCCCCGCGGCGGTAAAGGTGCTGGCACGCCTGGCCCCGGAAGTCACCGCGATGACGTTCATGCAGTTCACCACTCTGCGCCTGCTGGGCGTGGACTGCTACGTCAGCCGTTCCGGCTACACCGGTGAAGACGGGTTTGAAATTTCCGTGCCCGCCGCCAACGCCGAGAGCCTGGTCCGCAGCTTACTGGCCGAGACCGAAGTGCAGGCCATCGGCCTGGGTGCCCGCGACTCGTTGCGCCTGGAAGCCGGGCTGTGCCTGTACGGCCATGACATGAACAGCGACACCACGCCCATCGAAGCCAGCCTGTTGTGGGCGATCTCCAAGGCCCGCCGTGCCGACGGTGCGC
Organism: Pseudomonas cedrina subsp. fulgida; assembly: GCA_016937595.1. Classification (GTDB taxonomy): domain Bacteria; phylum Pseudomonadota; class Gammaproteobacteria; order Pseudomonadales; family Pseudomonadaceae; genus Aquipseudomonas; species Aquipseudomonas fulgida. The sequence goes on from JAFHKH010000237.1 coordinate 2,310, forward strand.
GTGCCGGTGGCTTCCCCGGTGCCGACACAATCTTCACCCAGCAGCAAACAGGTGTAAGCCGCAAACGCGTGGGCTTGTTGCCCCAGGAGCGCACCCCCGTGCGTGAGGGTGCGGAAATTGTCGACGCACAAGGCACCGTGATCGGCAGCGTTTGCAGCGGTGGTTTCGGTCCGTCCCTGGGCGGCCCGCTGGCCATGGGTTACCTCGACAGTGCATTTATTGCACTGGACACCGAAGTTTCTGCGCTGGTGCGTGGGAAAAAGGTGCCATTACGTGTAAGTAAAATGCCATTTGTACCGCAACGTTACTATCGTGGTTGATTGTCTGTTTCTATAAGTAACGTGGTTGCGTTAACGTGCACTACTCTGTAACGCAACCGCCATAAAACAGTGCACTAACGATAGTCTTTATTTAAGAGTCGCGTTATAACAAGTGACCGACTCTATCGAATAAGGGGGCCCTCTATTCGCTCGCTACACGGCACTCTCGCCCAGCAAAACCGGCGTATTTTGCGGGGCTTGTTTTTTCTGCATTAGTTGGCGTAGAGTTTGCCCACTGTGTTTGCATGGGTCGCTTGGAACCTGGACCTGGGCAGTAGCTGAAGTAGTAGTGCTACAACCCGTTCGACGTCTCTTACTTTCCTGCAACCCAGCCCAGTACTCTTTCATGTGAAAGGGGCTGTCATTAATTTCTAGCGTCAAAGGAAAGAAGAAAATGTCTGATCGTCAGAGCGGTACCGTCAAGTGGTTTAACGACGAAAAAGGGTTTGGTTTTATCACGCCAGAAAGCGGTCCGGATCTGTTCGTGCATTTCCGCGCTATCCAAGGCAACGGCTTCAAGAGCCTGAAAGAAGGCCAGAAGGTCACTTTCAAAGCAGTGCAGGGCCAAAAAGGCATGCAGGCTGACGAAGTTCAAGCAGAAGGCTGATCCAACTGCGACAAAAAGCCCCTGATGGTGACATCAGGGGCTTTTTTATGGGCGATTGTCCGTAAAATGACGTTTTCACCAGAGAGCCCTGCCATGCCCAAACCCCTGCTGAGCCCCCAAGGCGAATTCCCCGCCGTTGGCCTGGGCCGTCGCCTGGCAGCGATGTTCTATGACTTCCTGTTGTGCACTGCGCTACTGATCGTCACCGCGTTCATCTACAAACTGATCTGGATTGCGTTCGTGGGTGAAGCCAGGATGCGCACGCTCACCGAATCCGGCGCACTGGATGGCGATCCGTTGCTGTCCACGATCCTGCTGTTTGTGCTGTTTGGCTTCTTCGCCAAGTTCTGGACCCATTCCGGGCAGACCCTGGGCATGCAAGTATGGGGCGTGCGCGTACAGAACGCCGATGGCTCGCGGATCAGCCTGTGGCAGGCGCTGTTGCGCTTTGTGGTGTCAATTGCATCGTGGTTGTGTGTGGGGCTGGGGTTTATCTGGTCGCTGTTTGATAAGCGCAAACGCAGCTGGCATGACATCTACTCGGATACGCAGCTTGTGCGGATACCGAAGCAGAAAAAATAATCCCTGAATGATGGAGATCCAAATGTGGGAGCGGGCTTGCTCGCGAAGGCGGTGTGTCAGTCACCGAAGAAGTT
>JAFHKH010000238.1 GCA_016937595.1 Pseudomonas cedrina subsp. fulgida
CTCGCGAAGACGGTGGGTCTGCAATGCATGTGTTAACTGACACAGCGCCTTCGCGAGCAAGCCCGCTCCCACAGTAAATCCGGTTCCACAGTGACATGAATTGCGAACCGGACACTGCAATAACGATTCAGCCGGTCAGATGCACACAACCTGACCGGCAATAACTTGAATAGCAGCCGCCGCTACGGCAGGCTTGCACGAATTAACGACCCTCGACCGGGAGAGACAACACAATGGCACTTATCAGCATGCGTCAAATGCTGGACCACGCAGCCGAGTTCGGCTACGGCGTCCCAGCCTTTAACGTCAACAACCTTGAGCAGATGCGCGCCATCATGGAAGCCGCTGACAAGACCGACTCCCCCGTGATCGTCCAGGCTTCGGCCGGCGCGCGCAAATACGCCGGCGCCCCGTTCCTGCGTCACCTGATCCTCGCCGCCATTGAAGAATTTCCGCACATCCCGGTGTGCATGCACCAGGACCACGGCACCAGCCCCGACGTGTGCCAGCGCTCCATCCAACTGGGCTTCAGCTCGGTGATGATGGACGGCTCCCTCGGCGAAGACGGCAAGACCCCGACCGACTACGACTACAACGTGCGCGTCACCCAACAAACCGTGGCCATGGCCCACGCCTGCGGCGTCTCGGTGGAAGGCGAACTGGGTTGCCTGGGTTCGCTTGAAACCGGCATGGCCGGCGAAGAAGACGGCATCGGCGCCGAAGGGGTGCTGGATCACAGCCAAATGCTCACCGACCCCGAAGAAGCCGCCGACTTCGTCAAGAAAACCCAAGTCGACGCCCTGGCCATCGCCATCGGCACCAGCCACGGCGCCTACAAGTTCACTAAACCACCGACCGGCGACGTGTTGGCCATCGACCGCATCAAGGAAATCCACAAACGTATCCCCAACACCCACCTGGTGATGCACGGCTCCTCCTCGGTCCCGCAGGAATGGCTGGCGATCATCAACCAGTACGGCGGCGACATTAAAGAAACCTACGGTGTGCCGGTGGAAGAGATTGTTGAAGGCATCAAGCACGGCGTGCGCAAGGTCAACATTGATACTGACCTGCGGTTGGCTTCGACCGGTGCGATGCGTCGGTTGATGGCGACCAACCCGAGTGAATTCGACCCGCGCAAATTCTTCGGCGCCACCGTGACCGCCATGCGTGATGTGTGTATCGCTCGCTACGAAGCGTTTGGTACTGCTGGTAATGCTTCGAAGATCAAACCGATCTCGTTGGAAGCGATGTACCAGCGTTACCTGAAAGGTGAGTTGAATGCCAAGGTGAATTAAGCCCTGCAATAAAAAGAACCCGCAGAATGCGGGTTCTTTTTTATTGCGCCTCCTCAGGTTGGATAAGTGGTTATAGAGGGTGGTTAGCCATCTATCAATCCGACAGTGCTCATCAAAGAAGTCACACTTTCGGTTCGTCGCCATCAGTTGCATAAAAACTTTTAGCATTTTTATCTGTATCTGGCGTCCAGCGGCTGAAGTCTCCATTTGCATCAGCGACAACGGTTCCAATAATTACCCATTTGGCGACGACGCCTTCAAATCTTTCTTCCCAAAGAGTCACACGTGTGTGCGGTGGTGCTTTTCCTGTAATAGTCTTAGGGCCATTTGGGTCTACTACGACGCTGGTAATCTCGTAAATAGCCATTTTTTATTCCCTCAACAGTTTTAGATAAGTGATTTTCTAGTTGCCTGAGATAAACTATCACTCTTGGTGTGTCTGCATAACTGTCAAAGTTGACAGGTTTTTAGTGCTTGCCTGGATGTGGTTATTCAGGGCTAGAGGGGTAATCTAAAAAGCCTCGCCTCCAAAAAAAACACATTAGAACGCATGCTGCGTTAGCCTGAGAGGTTTTTGAGAACAAGGCTTTTCAGAGTTTATATGTATTTATTAGAGTTCATGAGGCTTAATTGGTGCAGGAAAAAGTAGTGATCTTATTGTTGTTATCGATAGTTACTGATAGCGCTTTTCCATTATAATGCATTTTGTTGGAGGGTAGCGGTGTAGGGGTGAGTGGACGAACAGCGGTGGCGCCCGCTAACTGCCCTAAAACATCCATAAAACTGTAAAATCCAGGCGAGCCAACTGGTAAGGCTGTGGTAGGGAGTGGTTGATTGAGAAAAAAACTTAGATTTGGAGCCGATGCGTTACATGCAAATGTCTGAGCGGTTAAACCCATAAGTGGCAAGGTCATTAATATTACAAATTTTTTAAGATGGTTTTTCATTTTAAATCTCCTGCGATTGATTCATAGGTGGTGGTGATTTACTGCGGTTTTTATGAACTTGTTTTATGCGTTTGGTAATAAAAGCCTGCAACCTCCCTCTGTTTAAATTGTAGTCCGTGCTGTGATTATAATTTGGGTGTTAAAATCCGTACCTGTGAGAAATGACAGGGCTTTAGTTTTTTTTGTTTAGTTTGTTATTCCAATGCAAGCTGATCCCTATACTTCGAAGGGTTGTTTAGTTTTTGGCTCGATTTTATTTGGTGATCATCAACCAGTACGACGTGCGCAAGCGCAACCAGCTTGGTTGGGGTGTACACACTGGTGACTGGGAGGCGAAAGTCCTCTATATACACTCGACAAGGGGGAGTGTTAGCCATAAGCAAGGGTTCGTGGTTCTGTCAACTGTCAGCTTTGACAGGTGTTTTGGATTTCAAACTCCGCTATAGATAACAGTGTCGGTATGCGTTTTGCTGTCTTACGTTTTCAGGCGCCGACTAGGATAAAATCGATGGTTTTGGTCTGTGAGCATTTCATTATTATCATGCTCGTGCCATTTTAATTTAGCGGTGAATAGAATGAACTACACGCCCAGTCCACCGCACTTGCCGTTCCCCCCAGCGGCCGCACTGGCCTATGGTGCAAACAGTGTATTTGCTCCTACACTCTTTGTTGCATTTCCTCCGGGGACCACAGTGGTTACTGTTTCGCCTCAGGTAGAGAATTTAGGCACAACTGCTGGGTACTTGGTGTTTAGATTTCACCTGCCACGCAGTACTAGAGTAGGAGATAAAGTCGAGGTGTTTTTTCTCGATTTTGTTAATTCAATTTCAATCCTAGCGGCTAGCGTGGTCATCGATCATTATTCCCTTTTTCACGCCCTTTATTATGGTGAAGGTGTCTTTACAATAAGTGAGGTGCCGGAAGTAGACCTCATCAATAATGGTCTGATCCCCGGTTTATGGGCGCTTTTGGTTTTATTTAATGCTCCTCCGACACCCCGTCCATTCCCTCCGGCAGTTCCCGGCCCGCAAACACCCACCACAGTGGTCGCCAACAGTCTTATGCAAAATTATACGATTCTCTGATTGAAAACTGATGAAGGCTTAGGTTCGTTGGTCTGGTAGATTGATATTTTGCAAATGGACTATGGGGAAGTAAGTGATGACGCTCTATCAATGAGTGAAGTCGGGAGTGCTGCAAAAGCCTTTTGCAAAACCGATACACTGAAAGCGAGCGGTCGCATTTAAAAAGAAGCCGCAGTATGCTGGCTTCTTTTCGGTCACCTATTTGATCAGGCGGCGGTGGGCGTATCAAAACCTCTATGTTCAATCACCCGGAATACATCGCTTACATCCTGCACCAGAATGCGCGCGGTATTGGCGACGTTGTTCAGATCACGCTCGGCAAAGTCCGGCAGGCTGGAGCAGGCCATCAGGTTGAGGTGTTCGAGGGCGGCGTTGAGGCGTTCGCGCAGGCAGGCGTGGAGGTCCAGCAGTGGGGCGTTGCTGTCGATCAAAAGCACGGGCGAATCGGTCGCGGACTCAGTGCAGGGATAAAAGCGGCGGGGCGGAAGTTGGTTGTTCATGGCAAATCCTTAACTCGAAAGAAGAATGGCCACCGTTTGCTGCGAAACAAATGGGGTGGCAGCTGTACGCGGGTTCGCAGACCGAGGAGTTAAGACCCGGCAGACCCGAAGGTCTCCCACGCACAGCCGCCATAACAAAGACGACCATCGGCTGGGAGCCTGGGCTGTTTTTGACGGGTGCGGAATTAACTCTGTAGGGCTGCGAAACCCTATCGCCGATCACTGCCGGCGACGGGGCGAACTATAAGCGCCGTCCAGATTCACCGCAACGGCCCTGTAGGACGAACACCATCCCTCTCAGGCAAAGGAGATTTACTGTGGGAGCCGGGCTAGCCCGCGGCGGTGGGCCAGTCACTGTAATTATTGACTGGTACACCGCCATCGCGGCCAAGCCCGGCTCCCACAGGGATCGTCGGCGTTTTCGAATGGTCTATGGGACATTAGGACATGGCCTACACGAAATGCAGCAACGCTCAATCGTGATCAATATCCAACTTCTCAAACGTCACCTTCGCCCCCTCCTTGGTGTTGCCACTGTTGTCCTGCACATACACGCCAGCCTTGAAGTAAAGCGGCTTTGACGCCCATGCGGCACCGATGCGCTCGTTCCATTCCTTGTCGGCGGCGTACACGCTGAGCAGTCCGGCTTTGTTCAGGTTGATCACGTAGGTGAAGCTTTTTTGCAGCGGCACATTGGACGCGACCGTGATCACGCGGCTTTCGTCTTCGTCCGGGCGCATGCGCACTTTGGCGACGATGTTGCCGGTCTGGGTTTTTTCCTTGAATTGGTACTCCAGCTTGATCAATGGTTTCTGGCTGTCGTATGCATGAATCTGCCCAATCACGACCTTGCCGGTGGAGGGCACTTGATTGACCGTCAGGGTGGCCCGCAGAAAGTTGTCCGCATCCGGGTAGGTCCAGTTGCGCAGGCGCCCATCGGCGTAGGTTTCGCGCAATTCGCTGCGCGGGTAAACGGCATTTTCGGTGCGGGTGCCGGTGACCGGGGTCCAGAATTGCACGCTGCTGCCTTCGGCCTGGAAATATTGATCCTTGAAGCCGCTCATCAATTTGGAGGTTTCGATGGTCGCGGGCGGGGAGCCGACAGGGATGCTGAGGTTCCAGGTAGAGAGGTCGATCATGGCGTAGGCCTTTTTACAGAGGGGTGTAGGCGATGGCCCTTGGGCCAGACAGGTTCTTTATAGGGGGTGTTAACCAAATTGTTAAATGTTGCCTGGCAATTTATTGGCGTCAGCGAAGTGTCAAAAAGCCATGTTTCCCAGGATCCGTGGGCTTCAGGTGTTGACCGTTAGTCGGCTTCCTGAAAATTGGCGCAATGATGGCACTGAGGTTACTTCTGATTTTTCGGTGCCGGGGCTAGAGTGAGGCCTCAGTGTTTGTCCGGGTTTTACCCTAGAAGTGACCGGAGCAGCTCCCTAAGGAAGAGACGTAGCATGGAATGCGCTCCACACAACGGCGATGGCGATTCGGTTCTTTTGGTGGTCGATGACTACCCGGAAAACCTTCTCAGCATGCGCGCGCTTTTGCAGCGCGAAGATTGGCAGGTCATTACCGCGGGCTCCGGCCTTGAAGCGCTCGAATTATTGCTGGTGCACGAAGTCGACCTGGTGCTGCTGGACGTGATGATGCCCGGCATGGACGGTTTTGAAGTCGCGCGTTTCATGCGTGGCAACCAGCGCACGCGGATGACGCCGATCATCTTTCTCAGCGCCGACGCCCAGTCGCCGGCCGCCGTGCTGGAAGGTTATGCCAGTGGCGCCATCGACTACCTGTTAAAGCCTTTCGACCCGCATATTCTCAAGCCCAAGATCGAAGCGCTGCTGGAGCATCAGCGTAATCGTCGGGCGTTGCAACGCTTGAGCCACGACCTGGAGTCGGCCCGGGCATTCAATGCCTCGGTGCTCGACAACGCTTCCGAGGGCATCCTGGTAGTGAGCGAAGCAGGCGTGATCGAGTACGCCAACCCGGCGATTTCACGGTTGCTCAATGCCACCGTGGACGAGTTGCAACACCAGGAGTTTTTGAGTTTCCTGCAGAAACCCCATGTGCCGAGCTGGCGGGATTCGCAGATGTACGCCGCTTACCGCAAGGGTGAAACCTGGCGCCTGCATGATGCGATCCTGCGCACCCGCCGTGGCCAGCAGGTGCCGGTGGCGTTGTCGTGCGCGCCGCTGCCCGCCGAGCAAAAGGCGATGGTGGTGACGGTGCTGGACATGTCCGAGGTGCGCCACCTGCATCAGCAACTGGAGTTCCAGGCGGTCACGGACCCACTGACCGGGCTGCTGAACCGGCGCGGTTTTCACCAGGCGGTGGAGAACACCTTGCTGCGCAGCGAACGGGCCGAGCAGTCTCTGGTGTTGCTGTATCTGGACCTGGACGGCTTCAAGCGGGTCAACGATTCCCTGGGCCATGACGCCGGCGACCGGGTACTGCGTTGGGTGTCGGAGCAATTGCAGGGTTGCCTGCGTTCCTACGACATTCTCGGGCGCATGGGCGGCGATGAATTTACCGCGTTGCTGGAGCTGGAGTTCCCCGAGCAAGCGGCGAAGATTGCGGAAAAACTGATCGAACGCGTGTCGGTCTGCCAACAGGTGGATGGCCTGGATGTGATGCTCGGCGTCAGCATCGGCATCGCTACTTTTCCGGATTGCGGCGCGGATCTGAATGGCCTGCTGCGCGCGGCCGACATCGCCATGTACGAAGCCAAGCGTGCGGGC
>JAFHKH010000239.1 GCA_016937595.1 Pseudomonas cedrina subsp. fulgida
CGGCCGACCACTCGCCGCAGGCCAGCAGGCGCACATTGGCCTTGGCGGCGACGATGGCGCGGGCCTCTTCGCTGACGCTTGGCGCGATGATCACTTCGACGAACTGACGCTCGACGATCGCCTTGGCGGTCTCGGCATCCAGTTCACGGTTGAAGGCGATGATGCCGCCAAAGGCCGATTCGGTATCAGTCGCGTAGGCCAATTCGTATGCCTGGCGGATACCGCCCTCGGCGTCCGGGCTCACGGCGACGCCGCACGGGTTGGCGTGCTTGACGATGACGCACGCGGGCTTGACGAAGCTCTTCACACATTCCAGCGCGGCGTCGGTGTCGGCCACGTTGTTGTAGGACAGCTCCTTGCCTTGCAGTTGGGTCGCGGTGGCGATGCCGACTTCGGCAGGCTTGGCTTCTACGTAGAACGCCGCGCTCTGGTGCGGGTTCTCGCCGTAGCGCATTTCCTGGGCCTTGATGAACTGGCTGTTGAAGGTGCGCGGGAACTGGCTGCGGCCCTCGGTCGAGAGTGTTTCAGCGGCCTGGTTCACGGTACCCATGTAGTTGGCGATCATGCCGTCGTAGGCGGCGGTGTGTTCGAACGCCTTGAGCATCAGGTCGAAGCGCTGGGCGTAGGTCAGGCCGCCGGCTTTCAGGCTTTCAAGCACCTGGGCGTAGTCGCTGGCGTTGACCACAATGGCCACGTCTTTGTGGTTCTTGGCCGCCGAGCGCACCATGGTCGGGCCGCCGATATCGATGTTTTCGATCGCGGTCGGCAGGTCGCAGCCTGGCTTGTTGATGGTGGCTTCGAAGGGGTAGAGGTTAACGGCCACCAGGTCGATCGGCTTGATGCCGTGCTCGGCCATGATCGCGTCGTCAGTGCCGCGACGGCCGAGGATGCCGCCGTGGATTTTCGGGTGCAGGGTCTTGACCCGACCGTCCATCATTTCTGCGAAACCGGTGTAGTCCGCCACTTCCACTGCGGCCACGCCGTTGTCCTGCAGCAGTTTGAAGGTCCCGCCCGTGGAGAGGATTTCCACGCCCAGAGCCTCCAGCTCCCGGGCGAATTCGAGGATCCCGGTCTTGTCGGAAACACTGATCAAGGCGCGGCGGATCGGCAGGCGGGTAGTCTGGTCGGTCATTTCAATTTCCATCAAAAGCAAAGGAGTCAGCAAAAAAGGCGACCGTTTTTACGCGGGCGCCTTTCTGGTTTGATTGAATGCTTACAGCAAATCGTATTGCTTGAGCTTTTTGCGCAAGGTGCCACGGTTGAGGCCCAGCAGCTCACTGGCTTTGGTCTGGTTGCCCTTGACGTAGTTCATCACGCTTTCGAGCAAGGGCGCCTCGACTTCGGAGAGCACCAGGTTGTACACGTCCGTGACGGAAGCGCCCTCAAGGTGGGCGAAATAATTGTGCAGCGCCTTCTCGACACTCCCGCGAAGGGTCTGGCCTTCTTCGCTCGGCGTGTTGAGGTGCTGTTTCAAATTGATGTTGTCGCTCACGGGCGTTGTTCCACTCACTAAAGTCTCGGTCATCATCGTCATGCGGCCACCCCTTTTCCGTCCCCTGGTCCCAGGCTCTTGTCTCGTTCGGTAAAGAACTCACGAACGGCGGTGACCTGTGCTTGCGTTTCATCCAAACGATTGAACCCGGCGCGAAACTCCCTGGCGCCCGGCAGCGTTGCCAGATACCAACCCACATGCTTGCGAGCAATGCGCACGCCCATCACCTCTCCATAGAAGGTGTGGAGGGCCGCCAGATGCTCTAGCAGAATACGTTCCACCTCGACCAGCTCCGGCGCAGGCAACACCTGGCCCGTACGCAGGAAATGCTCGATCTCACGAAAAATCCATGGCCGCCCTTGAGCGGCCCGGCCAATCAACAAGCCGTCGGCACCGGTTGCGTGCAGCACGCGCCGGGCTTTCTCGGCTGAATCGATGTCGCCATTGGCAAAAACCGGCATCGACACCGCTTGCTTGATGGCGGCAATGGTGTCGTATTCGGCCTCGCCTGTGTAAAGGTCGGCTCGGGTGCGGCCGTGCACCGCAAGCGCTGTAATGCCTGCCTGTTCGGCGATCTTCGCCACCGTCAGGCCGTTCTTGTTGTCCCGGTCCCATCCGGTACGAATCTTCAGGGTGACCGGCACATCCACTGCGGCGACAACGGCCTGCAGGATCTCGGCCACCAACTGCTCATCTTTCAACAGCGCGGAACCGGCGGCCTTGTTGCAGACCTTCTTGGCCGGGCAGCCCATGTTGATGTCGATGATCTGCGCCCCCAACGCCACGTTGGCCCGGGCCGCATCCGCCAGCATTTGTGCATCTCCACCGGCGATCTGTACCGAGCGTGGCTCGGGATCACCTTCGTGGATCATGCGCATCCGCGATTTGCGGGTGTTCCACAGGCTCATGTCGCTGGTGACCATTTCCGAGACTACTAGACCCGCGCCCAAACGTTTGCACAGCTGACGAAAGGGCTGGTCGGTAACCCCCGCCATCGGGGCGAGAATCAAGCCGTTGTGCAATGTGTATGGGCCGATGCGTACCGCCGACATAGGACTTCCCTGTTGTGGGGCCGGATCATTAGAGTTCGAAAAAGGGTTGGCATGATACCCGCTCTCGATGACTGGATAAAGGCTGAATTGGATAAAATCTGAACAGTTATTTCTTTATCGCCAGCGGTTTGGTTGCGCAGGAGGAAGTCAATCACCCGCCGTCAAACCCCAGTGCGTCGACCGGTTCACTCGGGCGAGTGGAAGCTCAGGCTGTAATTCACGGCTTTGTTGCCGGGGTCGAGGATATCCAGGGAAATATGGATCGGTACCTGTGATGGCATTTCGCTGACGCCGGCCAATTCACCGCTGAGGTATTCGGCGGGTTTGAAGCGGCGACTGGCGATCAGGCCGCCGTTCAGGTCGGCAAAGCGCAGTTCCAGCAGCGGGAAGGGTTGGGAGAAGGTCGCGCGGTTATAGATGATCGCGTCCACCACCAGTGCCCCGGCGAATTCCGGGTGGCTGCGCACCACCAGGTTGCTGCTCTTGATATGGGCGATATCGACCGCGACGGCACGGTACAGCCCAGTGTGGGGCACACTTGCTGGAACCACGGGCGATAGGCGTCCTGGCGGGCCAGGTCGTCGAATTGGTAAGCAATGTACTGGCCGGCCAGGCCGGCGGCGGCGATCAGGACCAGCAACAGCCAGAGCAGGCGACGGCCCAGGCCGGCGGGCGCTTTTGCGAGTAAAGGTGCAGTGGGTCGTCTTCGAGGTCCAGCAACTGGTCGTCGTGCACACTCGCTTCGGCGCGCGGGCGCTTGCGCCTGGGTTTTGGGCGTTCTTCGGGTTCAACGTCATCGGCCGATTGGGTCAATGGCGTGAACGGCGGATCGATGTGGTCGTCATCGGGTATCGAATGCAGGAGCGGCTCATCGTCGATGTCGTCGGTGTGCAGCGACATGGACGGCTCGGTGCGTTGCCGGGACGTAGCGACGTTCGTCGGTTCGGGCGCGTCTTCAGGGGCCGGGACGCGTTCTTCCGGCGGTTCGCTGAACAGGCTCGCGGCCCATTTTTCTTCTTCGGCCTTAACCGTGTCGCGGCTGGCGCTGAAGGATTCGTCCTGGTGGCGACGGTCGGTACCGGGTTGGCGACGTTCGGCGCCGGCGGGCAGCGTGTGCTGGATCTCGCGGCGTTCCAGCTTGGCGAGTTCTTCGTCCAGGTCCAGGTTGTCCAGGTCCAGCTCTTCGGCGGTCCACTGCTTCTGGCTGATTGCGCGCACCGGCTCAGGCGCCGCCTCAACCGGCAGGTCGGGTTCCGGCGCGGGCGCTTGGCCGCGTTGCTGCAGCAACTGGCGCGCCGCATTGAACACTTGCAGGCACGAGCCGCAGCGGACCACGCCGCGCGCCACGCTCAATTGAGCGTGGTTGACGCGAAAGCGTGCTTGGCAATGCGGGCACTGGGTGACGAAACTGTCGGTCATGCGGCCATCCGATTCAGGCAAGCGCTCATTCTAGCGCCGACGACCGCTGATGCGTACCCAGCCATCACGGTTGGCGATCGGGTCCAACTCAAAATCCTTGCAGACGCCGCGGCGCACGTCTTCGCCCTGCCTCGGCGAGGATGCCCGACAGCGCCAGGCGGGCCACCCGGCTTGACCAGGCCCGACAGTTGCGGCGCCAGGGACACGAGCGGGCGGCGAGGATGTTGGCGACCAGGACGTCGGCCGGTACCTGGGGCAAATCCTGCGGCAGGTAGAGTGGGAATTTGCCTTCAGGGATGTGGTTGCGTCCGGCGTTGTCGCGGGAGGCTTCCAGCGCCTGCACATCGATATCGGTGCCGACGGCCTCCTTGGCGCCCAGCAGCAGGGCGGCAATCGCCAGGATCCCCGAGCCGCAGCCGAAGTCCAGCACGTGGCTGTCGGTCAGGTCCTGGCCGTCCAGCCATTCCAGGCACAGCGCGGTGGTGGGGTGGGTGCCGGTGCCGAACGCCAGGCCTGGGTCGAGCAGCAGGTTGACGGCGTCAGGTTCCGGCGCCGCGTGCCAGCTCGGTACGATCCACAGGCGCTGGCCAAAACGCATGGGCTGGAAGTTATCCATCCAGCTGCGTTCCCAGTCCTGGTCTTCGATCACTTCGCTGTGATGCTCCGGCAAGGGGCTGCCGGTGAGCAATTCCATATGGGCCAGCACGGCGGTCGCATCGGTGCCGTCTTCGAACAGGGCCAGCAAATGGGTGTGGGACCACAGCGGCGTGGTGTTGAGTTCGGGTTCGAAGATCGGTTGGTCTTCGGCGTCCATGAAGGTCACCGAAACAGCGCCTACTTCGAGGAACGCGTCTTCATAGGTTTCGGCTTGTTCTGGGCTGATGGCGAGACGGACTTGCAGCCAAGGCATGGCGGGCACCTTTGAAAAAATGAATGTGCGACGGGTGGGCCGCGAAAGGGCGCAAGTTTACGCCAGCGGCGGGCAGAAGACGACTGTCCGGCTGCTGAACACAGATCAAAATGTGGGAGCGGGCTTGCTCGCGAATGCGGTGTATCAGTGTTGGGCGTGTTGGCTGACACCTTGCGTTCGCGAGCAAGCCCGCTCCCACAGTTGTACGGTGTACATCCATAAACAACAAAACCGCCCGAAGGCGGCTTTGTCGAGTGGAGCGCTTACTGGTTGGCCAGCTTGTGTTCCAGGTAGTGAATGTTCACACCACCTTCGCAGAAGCCTTCATCACGGACCAGGTCCCGGTGCAGCGGGATGTTGGTCTTGATGCCGTCGACCACGATTTCGTCCAGGGCGTTGCGCATGCGGGCCATGGCCTCGTCGCGGGTGGCGCCCCAGGTGATCAGCTTGCCGATCAGCGAGTCGTAGTTGGACGGAACCTTGTAGCCGCTGTACAGGTGCGAATCCACACGTACGCCGTTGCCGCCGGGCGCGTGGAAATGCTTGACCAGGCCTGGGCTCGGAATAAACGTCTTCGGGTCTTCGGCGTTGATCCGGCACTCCAGGGAGTGACCGTGCATCTTCACGTCATCCTGGGTGAAGGACAGCACGTTGCCGGCGGCGATGCTGAGCATCTCCTTGACGATGTCGATACCGGTGACCATCTCCGACACCGGGTGCTCTACCTGCACGCGAGTGTTCATCTCGATGAAGTAGAAACGACCGTTCTCGTAGAGGAACTCAAAGGTGCCGGCGCCACGGTAGTTGATGTCGATGCACGCCTTGACGCAGCGCGCGAGGACTTCTTCGCGGGCCTTCTCGTCCAGGCCTGGAGCCGGGGCTTCTTCCAAGACCTTCTGGTGACGGCGCTGCAGCGAGCAGTCGCGGTCGCCCAGGTGGATGGCGTGGCCCTGGCCGTCGGACAATACCTGCACTTCCACGTGACGCGGGTTGGTCAGGTACTTCTCCAGGTAGACCATCGGGTTGCCGAACCAGGCGCCCGCTTCGGAGCGGGTCTGCTTGGCGGCTTCGATCAGGTCTTCTTCCTTGTGCACCACACGCATGCCGCGACCACCACCGCCACCGGCGGCCTTGATGATCACCGGGTAGCCGACTTCGCGACCAATGCGCAGCGCGGTTTCCTCGTCTTCAGGCAACGGGCCGTCGGAGCCGGGAACAGTCGGCACGCCGGCGGCGATCATCGCGTCCTTGGCCGATACCTTGTCGCCCATCAGGCGAATGGTTTCGGCTTTCGGGCCGATGAAGGCAAACCCGGATTTTTCCACCTGTTCGGCGAAATCGGCGTTTTCCGCGAGGAAGCCGTAGCCTGGGTGGATGCCATCGGCGCCGGTCACTTCAGCGGCGGCGATGATGTTCGAGACTTTCAGGTACGAATTCGCGGCCAGTGGCGGGCCGATGCAGATGCTCTCGTCCGCCAGTTTCACGTGCATCAATTCGGTATCGGCCGTCGAGTAAACAGCGACGGTCTTGATGCCCTCTTCCTTACAGGCGCGCAGGATACGCAGCGCGATCTCGCCGCGGTTGGCGATCAGGACTTTTTGCAGTTTCTTCGCAGGTTTCAACATCGAAGGCGCTCCGCGGTTCAAACGATGGTGAACAGCGGCTGGTCGTACTCAACCGGCTGACCGTTTTCTACCAGGATGGATTCAATGACACCGGCTTTTTCAGCCGTGATGTGGTTCATCATCTTCATCGCTTCAACGATGCAGATGGTGTCGCCCACTTTCACCGTCTTGCCGACTTCAACGAAGGCTGGCGAGGTCGGAGCCGGGGTACGGTAGAAGGTACCGACCATTGGCGACTTGACCACGAAGCCGTTCAGCGCAGGTGCAGTTGGCGCAGCAGGAGCGGCGGCTACAGGTGCTGCCGCCGGTGCGGCAGCGGCGGGTGCCGGTGCTTGCATCTGTGGCGCATAGAACTGTTGGGCTGGCGTCTTGCTGTGGCGGCTGATCCGTACGGACTCTTCGCCTTCCTTGATTTCCAGCTCGTCGATACCGGATTCTTCCAGCAGTTCGATCAGTTTCTTAACTTTACGGATATCCATGAATCATCAACTCCCAAGGGTCGGTCAGGGGCGCTTGGCCGGTTGTTCAAGCTGTTCCAGGGCGGCCTCCAGGGCCAGTCGGTAACCGCTGGCGCCAAGGCCGCAGATCACTCCTACCGCTACGTCGGAGAAGTAGGAGTGATGGCGGAAAGGTTCGCGTTTGTGCACGTTCGACAAATGCACTTCGATGAATGGGATGCTCACCGCCAGCAACGCGTCACGTAATGCAACGCTTGTGTGCGTAAAAGCGGCGGGATTGATCAGGATAAAGTCCACGCCTTCGCCACGCGCGGCATGGATGCGATCAATCAATTCGTACTCGGCATTGCTTTGCAGGTAGAGCAGATGGTGCCCGGCTTCACGCGCCCTGCGTTCGAGATCGAGGTTGATCTGCTCCAGGGTGACTGCCCCGTAGACGCCCGGTTCACGGGTGCCAAGCAGGTTCAGGTTGGGTCCGTGAAGAACCAGTAAGGTCGCCATCGGCTGTTCCTTGTTATTGATGTGGGTACGGCAGAACCCGGCGACTATGCCGCAAAGCCTTTGTGACTGTCCAGTTCTATGCAGTAGGCGGCACGATTAGCGAGGATTGCGCAAAATTTGTGACTGTGGTCCAGGTTCTGGTCATGGGTAACACTGTCTTGAAATCCATGAAGATCCAATGTGGGAGCGGGCTTGCTCGCGAAGGCGGTGTATCAG
>JAFHKH010000024.1 GCA_016937595.1 Pseudomonas cedrina subsp. fulgida
AAACGCAGCTCACCTGTGGGAGCGGGCTTGCCTGCGATTGCGGTCTCCAGCTACAGATGGCCAACTGACACGCCGCTTTCGCGAGCAAGCCGCTCCACATTGACCGGCTTTGCTTTCAGGATCTGTTTCTACTGCTCGGCGTATCTCGGGTAATCGGTATAGCCCTCTGCACCGCCCCCATACATCCCCTTCCGTGCGCAGCGGATTCAACGGCCATCCCTTGAATATCCGTTGCGGCAGATCCGGGTTGGCAATGAACGGTCGCCCGAACGCGATCAAGTCCGCCAGCCCTGCTTCGATCAGCTCGGCGCGCGCTCGGCGGTGTAGCGGCCCGCGTAGATGATCCGCCCGCTGAAAGTCTCGCGCACCGCGCGGCGGAACGATTCCGGCAGGTCAGGGGCGTTGTCCCAGTCGGCTTCGGCGAGGGACACGTAGGCAATGCCCGATTCCTGCAACACCTTGATCGCTTCAATGTAGGTGTGATGCGGGTCGTCCTCCACCAGGCCGATGTAGACGCGGTCCTGATCGGTGCCGCTGAACAGCGGTGAAAACCGTACACCGACGCGCTCCGGCCCGACGACGGCACTCACGGCCTCGACGATCTCGCGCAGGAAGCGCAGGCGGTTTTCCAGGGAACCGCCATATTCATCCTCGCGCTGGTTGGCGTGGGCCGAGATGAACTGATTGACCAGGTAACCATTCGCCGAATGGATCTCTACCCCGTCAAATCCCGCATCCAGTGCATTACGTGCCGCCTGGGCGTAGTGCCCGACCAACTCTTCGATCTCAAGCACGGACAAGGCACGCGGCACCGGCGGCTGCTTCAGCTCGCCCACGCCAGGCCCGGTCTGGATAAAGGCCTTGGCCTGCAGTGCCTGGATCGCGGACGGTGCCACCGGCGCGGCGCCTTCAGGCTGCAACGCGTTATGCGACACCCGGCCGACGTGCCACAGCTGGGCAAAGATCACCCCGCCCTCGGCATGCACCGCGTCGGTGACTGTGCGCCAGCCGTCGATCTGTGCCGGGCTGTAAATACCCGGCGTCCACGCATACCCCTGGCCACGCGGTTCAATCTGCGTGCCCTCACTGACCATGAAACCGGCACCGGCACGCTGGCGGTAATACTCGGCCATCAGGTCGGTGGCGATATCACCGGGTTGGGCGCTGCGCTGGCGTGTCAACGGCGGCAGCACGATACGGTTTTCCAGCGTGTGATGACCCAGCTTAACCGGGGTGCTTAAAACAGTGTTTGTCATTTAAGGTTTTCCAAATTTCGGACGCGCTGAAGCATTGGCGACTGATGCCAGTCGCCAATGCTTCACGCGGTTTGATTAACTTAAGCGGTGAGTGTCAGCAGGGCTTTAGCCACATCGCTGGAACTGGCGGGGTTTTGTCCGGTGACCAGCAAACCATCGGTGATCACAAAGGATTGCCAGTCAGCGCCCTTCTCATAATGGCCGCCGAGCTTCTTGAACTCATTTTCCACCAGGAACGGCACTACATCGGTCAATTCCACCGCCGCTTCTTCCGTGTTGGAGAACCCGGTAACGCGACGGCCCTTGACCAGCGGCTCGCCATTGACGGCCTTGACGTGACGCAGCGCGCCCGGTGCGTGGCAGACAAAACCGATCGGTTTGCCGGCACGCTCGAAGGACTCGATCAGGGCGATCGACACCGGCGATTCCGCCAGGTCCCACAGCGGGCCGTGGCCGCCTGGGTAGAACACCGTGTCGAAGTCAGAGGCGTTGACCGCGTCCAGTTTCAGCGTAGTGGCCAGGGCCTGCTGCGCCAACGGGTCGGCGGCAAAGCGCCGGGTTTGTTCGGTCTGGGCATCCGGCTGGTCGCTCACCGGGTCCAGCGGCGGCTGGCCGCCGGCCGGGGGAAGCCAGCACCACGTCGGCGCCGGCGTCCTTGAACGCGTAGTACGGTGCGGCAAA
>JAFHKH010000240.1 GCA_016937595.1 Pseudomonas cedrina subsp. fulgida
CCTGCTGGCGACGCTGTTGCAGTTCGTGCTGGCAATCGCGGCTAAATGGTTGATCGCCGGGCGCTTGAAACCCGGCGTCTACCCGTTGTGGGGCCTCACCTATTTTCGCTGGTGGGCCGCTTCGCGGATGGTCGAGTCGGCGCCGGTCTACCTGCTCAGTGGCTCTTCGCTGTATGGCTTATGGCTGCGCGCACTCGGTGCCAAGGTCGGGCGTGAGGTCAATATCGGTTCGCTCGGGGTGCGTGCTCCCGACCTGTTGCACATTGGCAATGAGGTCAGCATCGGCAACGGCGTGAGCCTGGAAAACGCCAGGGTCGAGCGCGGCCAACTGCACCTGGGGCGGGTGACGATCGAGGACCACGCCTGCCTGGGTTCCTACACGATTCTGGAAGGCAATACCGGGGTTGACCGCCATGGCCACCTGCAAGGCCAATCGGCGCTGGCCGACGGCGGCCGCGTGCCCGCCGCGCGTATCTGGAGCGGTTCGCCGGCGGTCGATGTCGGTGCGTTCGACCCGGCCAGCCTGCCGCCCCGGCCCGTGGTCGGGCGTGCACAACTGGCGCTGGAAAACCTGTTCTATGTGTTTGGTATCCTGCTGATCGCCACGCTGTTTTTCATCCCGGTGTTCCCGATGTTTTTCCTGATCGACTGGTTCGATGAGCAGCACATCCTGCCGTGGCTGCAAGAGCAAACCGTGGGCGTGCAACTGCTGCGCTACTTTGTGCTGGCGCTGCCGCCGCGGCCCTGCTGATCGTGGTGATGGTGCTGATATCGGCGGGGCTGCGCCGCAGTGTGCTGCCGCGCCTGCAACCCGGCACCTATGCGGTACACAGCCGGGTGTATTGCAGCAAATGGTTGGTCAGCCATATCCAGGAAGCCAGCCTCAATGTGCTGTCAGGCTTGTATGCGACGGTCTATGCGCCGCTGTGGTATCGCCTGCTCGGCGCCAAGGTTGGCCGCGATGCGGAGATCTCCACGGCCCAGGGCGTGATTCCCGACATGCTCACCCTTGGCGATGAAACCTTTATCGCCGACGCGGTGATGCTCGGTGATGAACAGGTTGATGGCGGCTGGATGCGCATTCAGCCGACGGTAGTGTCCCACCGCAGCTTTGTCGGCAACGGCAGCTACATTCCCGACGGTACGACCTTGCCCGAAAACGTGCTGATCGGCGTGCATTCGCGTGCGCCGGCCAACGCCGAGATCGTCAGCGGCGACACTTGGCTCGGTTCGCCACCGATCAACCTGCCGGCGCGCGAACAGGTCAGCGGCTATCCGGAACACCTCACGTTTCGTCCCTCGCCGTGGCGCCGCCTGGCCCGTGGCATGATCGAAGGGCTGCGCATCGTGTTGCCGCATGCCACGGTGATTGCCGTCGGTTATACGGTGATGATGGATTTGATGCCCGTGGCTCAAGCGCAGCGCTGGGGCGCGGTATTTGGTTATCTGGCCTTGATTGGCCTGGCTTACAGCCTTGGCAACTACCTGTTGGTGGCGGCCTTGAAATGGCTGGCGGTGGGGCGCTATCGCCAGCGCTCCGAGGCGATGTGGACGCCCTTTGTCTGGCTGTCCGAAGGCATCACCAGTCTTTACGAAGGCATGGCCGCGCCCAATTTCATGAGTTACTTGCGCGGCACGCCGTGGTTGCCGCTGGCCTTCCGGGGCCTGGGCTGCAAGATCGGTCGCGGGGTGTACATGGACACCACCGACATCACTGAATTCGATTGCGTGAGCATCGGTGATCACAGCGAATTGAACGCTGGCGCCTGCCCGCAGACGCACCTATTCGAAGACCGCGTGATGAAAATCGATCAGGTGCTGATCGGTGCGCAGGTCTACATGGGCCCGCGCAGTTCGGTGCTCTACAGCGCCAAGGTCGGCGACGGCGCCCGGCTTGGGCCGCTGACCCTGGTGATGAAGGGCGAGTGCATTCCAGCGTCCACCAGTTGGGTCGGCTGCCCGGCGGCACCGGCGCGGGGCTGAGGTTGTGCGGGTGTTCATGTGGCCCGATGCTGCGGCACGCTGGCAGGACGGAGTTTTGTTGATCGGCCTGCGGCATGCGCCGGGCACCGCCCGCGACATGGCCCGTGTCCGCGTGCGGCAGGCGGTGAGCGAGGCCTTGCAGCAGTTGCTTGAAGTGCCAGGTGCTCACATCGACGTTCACTCGCCGGCCGGCCAAACCCCGCGGATTCATGTGCCGGGGTATCGCGGCGCCGGCCTTTCCATCAGCCACGATGGGGATTTTTCAGTGGCTGCGGTGCATGTGCATGGGCCGGTCGGGGTCGATGTGATGGCCGTGCAGGAGATTGCCGATTGGCGAGGCGTCGCCAGCGACTATATGGGCCCGCAGGTGATGGCGCGGTTGTGTGCGGCCACCCCGGCGCAGCGCACGCAATTGTTTACCCGTGCGTGGTGTGAGCACGAGGCACGGCTCAAGTGTGAAGGGCTGGGGCTGAGCGAATGGTCGGCACAGACGCCGCGCGCAACGCGCATCCACGTGTTGGCATTACCGGCCATGCTGGTCGGCGCATTGGCCGTGCCTGCGTGAATTGCACTGCAATTCGTCACGAAAGCGCCTTAGTATGTGTGCTTTGAAAACTGCCAAGGTTCGCCCATGACCATCGAGATTCGCCCTGCCGTGCCCAGCGATGCTGCGCAGATCCTGACGTTTATCACTGAATTGGCCGAGTACGAGAAGGCGCGGCATGAAGTGATCGCCAGCGTGGTGGATATCGAGCGCAGCCTGTTCGGCGAAGGCGCTACCGCCCATGGCCTGATCTGTTCGCGGGACGGCGTGCCGATTGGTTTCGCGGTGTTCTTTTTCAGCTATTCCACGTGGTTGGGCAGCAACTGCCTGTACCTGGAAGACCTCTACATCAACCCCGAGCAGCGTGGCGGCGGGGCCGGCAAGAAGCTGCTGCGCCATTTGGCGAAGATCGCCTTCGATAACGGGTGCGGGCGTTTTGAGTGGAGCGTGCTCGACTGGAACGAACCGGCGATTGCCTTCTACAAATCCATCGGCGCCCAGCCGCAGGAAGAGTGGGTGCGTTACCGCATGGAAGGCGATGCGCTGCGCGACTTTGCCCTCGGCTGAAGCATATTCCTGAAATCACCGAAAATCCCCTTGTGGGAGCGAGCAAGCCCGCTCCACAAGGGATATGCGTTGCCTTGAAGAATTTGTGCTCACAATATGGGATGTAAATTTATATATTGAGATATTTCAAATGATGGGTTTATAGTCGGCTGCATCAGCACTCACTGCCAAAAATAAAACAGGTGAAGCGATGCAGGCACAACCGTTGTCACTTCCCGCCGTGCCCGAGCCCACTTACGGTGAGCGGCTCAAAGGCAAGGTCGTGATGATCACCGGCGCCGCCCAGGGCATTGGCGAGGCGATCGTCGCGTGTTTCCAGGCCCAGCAGGCGCGATTGATCATTGCCGATATCCAGGCCGAGAAGGTCGAGCGCGTCGCCGCCCATTGGCGCGAACGCGGCGCCGAGATCTACGCGCAGCCCGTCGATATCACGTCCACAGAGCAATGGCAGGCCCTGGTCAACCTGGCTATCGAGCGCTTTGGCCGTGTGGATGTGCTGGTCAACTGCGCCGGCGTCAACGTGTTCCGCGATCCGCTGCAAATGAGCGACGAAGACTGGCGGCGCTGCTTCGCCATCGACCTCGACGGTGCCTGGTTCGGCTGTCGCACGGTGCTGCCGCACATGATCGAGCAGGGCATCGGCAACATCATCAATATTGCCTCCACCCATTCCAGTCACATCATTCCCGGCTGTTTTCCTTATCCGGTGGCCAAGCATGGTTTGCTCGGCCTCACCCGTGCCCTGGGCATCGAGTACGCGCCCAAAGGCATCCGCGTGAATGCCATTGCGCCGGGCTATATCGAAACCCAGCTCAACGTCGACTACTGGAACGGCTTCCCCGACCCCCACGCCGAGCGCCAGCGCGCCTTCGACCTGCATCCGCCCAAGCGCATCGGCCAGCCGGTTGAGGTCGCGATGACCGCGCTGTTCCTGGCGACCGACGAGGCGCCCTTTATCAATGCCACCTGCCTGATGATCGATGGCGGGCGGTCTGTGATGTACCACGACTAAAACCTGCAGCTCTGAATAACAACAAGAGGTAGCTCATGTTCAAGAAGACTCTAGGCGCAGTGGCGCTGGCAATGGCCTTCAGCGGTGTGGCACTTGCCGAAGAAGTGAAGATCGGCTTCCTGGTCAAACAGGCCGAAGAACCCTGGTTCCAGACCGAATGGGCCTTCGCCGAAAAAGCCGGCAAGGAACACGGTTTCACCGTGATCAAGATCGCCGTGCCGGATGGCGAAAAAACCCTGTCGGCCATCGACAGCCTGG
>JAFHKH010000241.1 GCA_016937595.1 Pseudomonas cedrina subsp. fulgida
GGTAGAAGGTCAGTAGCCAGGCGAGCACGGCCAGCAAGGCCGCCGGGGGGTAGATCCCCAGTAGCATGCCGGCTGCCGTGGCGACGCCTTTGCCGCCGCGAAAGCGGAAGTACAGCGGGAACAGGTGGCCGAGGACGGCGCATACGCCGATCCAGGCCTGCTGTTGCAGGGCAAGGCCGGCGAGGCTGGCGATCATGACGGGCAACAAGCCTTTGCACACGTCGCCCAGCAACGTGAGTACGGCGAGTTTCTTGCCGGCCAGGCGCAACATATTGGTGGCGCCGGCATTGCCTGAGCCACTCATTCGCGGGTCGGGGTTTCCCGTCAGGCGGCTGAGCAAAATGGCGAAGGACAGTGAGCCGAGCAGGTAGGCGAAAGTCGCCAGTGACCAAAACATGCTAACTATTCCGGGCGAGGACGCCCTGATTCTAACGGGGCATCGCGCCCTTGTCGTGCTGCGGAGAAGAGTGCTTGGACAGAGTGTTTATCGAAGGCCTGGAAGTCGACACCGTGATCGGGGCCTACGACTGGGAGCGCGGAATCCGCCAATGCCTGCGCCTGGACCTGAGCTTCGCCTGGGACAACCGCCCGGCGGCCGCCGGGTGACGACCTGACCCTGGCGCTGGATTATGCCAGCGTGTCCGCGCGTATCCAGGCGTTTGCCGAACAGGCCCAGTACCAGTTGGTCGAAACGTTCGCCGAGCGCCTGGCCGAAGTGCTGATGAGTGAATTCCAGATTCCCTGGCTGCACCTCAAATTGACCAAGCCGGGCGCCGTGCCGGCTGCCAAGGGCGTAGGCGTGGAGATCGAGCGCGGATGTCGCTAACTCAGGTTTACCTTGGTCTAGGCAGCAATATCGAGCGCGAGTCCCACTTATGCGCCGGCCTTGATGCGCTGGCGGGTTTCTTGACCGATGTGCGTTGCTCGGCGGTGTTCGAAAGCCAGCCGGTGGGTATCAAGAGCGGGCCATTCTTCAATCTGGTGGTGTCGGCCTATACCGATTTGCCCTTGATGGAGCTGGATCGCCGCTTGAAATTCATCGAGGCCGATAACGGCCGTTATGCGCCGGATCGCAAGGGCCTGCCGCTGGACATCGATGTGCTGCTGTTTGGCGACCTGGTGGGCAACTTCGATGGTTTGATCCTGCCGCGTGCAGAAATCCTCAAGAACGCCTTTGTGCTGTGGCCACTGTCGTTGATGGCGCCGGAGCGTGTGCATCCTGAAGTGGGCAAGACTCTGGCTGAGTTGTGGCGCGATGCGCAGATTGACCAGGTGCTGGCGCCTGTCGGTTTCGAGTGGCGGGGCCAGCAACTGACGCCGGATGCGCTTCTCGGCCGTCCGTAGGCGCGAGCTTGCTCGCGAAGAACCCATAGGCGCCGCGGGCATTCAGGAAGCACGCGTTATCGTTGATGTTTTTCGCGGGCAAGCCCGCTCCTACAGTGAGCTGTGTTCCTTATAGGCTTTCAGGGCCTTGAGCCTCTCGCGCTTAAGCGCCTCACCCAATGCCGGGCCTTTGAAGCCTTTCTCCAGCAGCGGCGCAACGGCGACTTCGCGCGCTGCCTTCGCCGCCCCGCGTAAATAATCCGCCTGTGGATAACGTCTCTGTTCCAGGCCCTTGCGGCCTCGGGCATCCATCTCGCAGGCGACGACAAACTCTTCAAAACGCTGCGGCCGGCGGTAAACATCGAAACTCTGCAGCAGCTCCAGCAGCGTCGAGGCTTTGAGTTCCAGGGCCCGATGGCCGTGGGTGTGATATTGGCCCACCAGCAGCGCCAATTCCTGGCAGTCCTTGGGTACCTTGAAACGCTCGTTGACGGCCTTGATCAGCTTCAAGCCCCGATGTTCATGGGCGATGTGCTGCGGCAACTTATCCACAGCGGTCGTGCCTTTGCCCAGGTCGTGAAGCAGGCAGGCCCAGCGAACGGTCAGTGGTTGCTGGTGCAAGGCCGCCTGTTCCAGCACGCTCAAGGTGTGAATGCCGGTGTCGATTTCAGGGTGGTGCGCTTCGGGCTGCGGCACGCCGAACAGTGCATCGACCTCCGGCATCAAGATTTTCAGCGCCGTGCAGTCGCGCAGCACTTGGATAAACACATGTGGCTGGTCTTCCATCAGCGCTCGGGAGATTTCTTTCCAACTGCGCTCCGGCGTCAGGGCTTCCAGCTCGCCGGACGCGCTGAGCTGACGCATCAATTCGAGTGTTTCGGGCGCGACTGTAAAACCCAAGTGCGCGTACCGCGCGGCAAAGCGCGCAACGCGCAACACGCGTAGGGGATCTTCGGCGAATGCCGGCGATACATGGCGCAAAATGCGCGCATCAAGATCTTGTCTGCCGTGATAAGGGTCGGTCAAATTGCCGTCGTCGTCTTCCGCCATGGCATTGATGGTCAAGTCGCGACGGATCAGGTCTTCTTCCAGCGTGACCTCGGGGCTGGCGTGAAATACAAAACCGCCATACCCGCGGCCGCTCTTGCGTTCCGTACGGGCAAGCGCGTATTCATCGCCGTTTTGCGGGTCCAGGAACACCGGGAAGTCAGCGCCGACCGGCTTGTAACCCTGGGCGAGCATCTCTTCGGCCGTGGCGCCAACGACAACGCGGTCGATATCCGTAACCGGGATACCCAAGAGACGATCCCGTACCGCACCGCCGACTTTATAGATTTTCATGAAAAAGCCTCCATTAGCGCCACAGGATACCGTCTGTGCCAGGCTAATGGAGGCTTTGCTGTTTCAGAGATGAACGACGGCCAGGTCCAGGCGGCCGTAGTCATCGTTATGATCGTTTCGCGGTGGCACGTGGTGGGTTTTCATCACTTGGTCGCCCTGCAGGGTCTCCAGGTGAATGTCGAAACCCCACAGCCGGTGCAGGTGTTTGAGCACTTCCTCGGTGGACTCACCCAAGGGCTTTCGGTCGTGCTGCTGGTGGCGCAGGGTCAACGAGCGATCGCCACGCACGTCGATGCTGTAGATCTGCACGTTGGGCTCGCGGTTGCCCAGGTTGTACTGCGCCGCCAGCGTTTCGCGGATGGTGCGGTAGCCGGGTTCATCGTGGATGGCCGGTACCACCAGGTCATCCTTGAGGTCGTCGTCGAGGATGCTGAACAGCTTGAGGTCCCGAATCACCTGCGGTGACAGGTACTGCAGGATAAAGCTCTCATCCTTGAAGCTGCTCATGGCGAACTTGATGGTGGACAGCCAGTCGCTGCCGGCGATTTCGGGGAACCAGCGACGGTCTTCCTCGGTGGGGTGTTCGCACATGCGCCGGATATCGCGGTACATGGCGAAGCCCAACGCATAGGGGTTGATGCCGTTGTAATAAGGACTGTCGAAGCCAGGCTGGAAGACCACGCTGGTGTGCGACGTGAGGAACTCCATCATGAAACCATCGGTGACCAGGCCTTCGTCGTAGAGGTCGTTCATCAACGTGTAATGCCAGAACGTCGCCCAGCCTTCGTTCATCACCTGGGTCTGGCGCTGTGGGTAAAAGTACTGGGCGATCTTGCGCACGATACGCACGATCTCCCGTTGCCAAGGCTCCAGCAGTGGCGCGTGTTTTTCCAGGAAGTACAGGATGTTTTCCTGAGGTTCGCTGGGAAAACGCGCATTGTCCTTGTCGTTGTTTTTGTCGGCGCGCTTGGGAATGGTGCGCCACAGATCGTTGATCTGCTTCTGCAGGTGCTCCTCGCGCTCCTTCTGGCGCAGGCGCTCCTCTTCGGCGGAAATCGGGTACGGGCGTTTATACCGGTCAACGCCGTAGTTCATCAGGGCATGGCAGGAGTCGAGCAGGTCTTCCACCGCATCGATGCCGTGGCGTTCCTCGCACTGCATGATGTACTGCTTGGCGAACACCAGGTAGTCGATGATCGAACTGGCATCGGTCCAGGTGCGGAACAGGTAATTGCCCTTGAAGAAACTGTTGTGCCCATAGCACGCGTGAGCCACCACCAGGGCCTGCATGCAGATGGTGTTTTCTTCCATCAGGTAGGCGATGCAGGGGTCGGAGTTGATTACGATCTCGTACGCCAGGCCCATCTGGCCCCGGGTGTAGGATTTCTCCGTGCTGAGGAAATGTTTGCCATAGGACCAATGGTGATACCCCAGTGGCATGCCGACGGAGGCGTACGCATCCATCATCTGCTCGGCAGTGATCACTTCGATCTGGTTGGGATAGGTGTCCAGGGCATAACCCGCCGCAATGCGGCTTATTTCCCGGTCATAGGCCTGGATCAATTCAAAGGTCCATTCGGACCCCGTGGAAATCGGTTGGCGCTTATGCTCTTTTTTGGCGGTCATGTCACTAACCTGCGCTGGAAGAGTTCACGGAAGACCGGGTAGATATCGCCGGCCGAGACCAGTTGCTGTTGGGCGAACGTATCGGCAAAGGCTTCGCCGATGCGCTCGTATTCAAACCACAGGGCCTGGTGCTCACGGGGGGTGATTTCAACGTACGTGTAGTACTGCACGAACGGCATGATCTGGTTGATCAGAATGTCGCGGCAGATGGGTGAGTCGTCGTTCCAGTTGTCACCGTCCGAGGCCTGGGCGGCGTAGATGTTCCATTCGTTGGCGGGGTAGCGCTCGGCCATGATCTCTTGCATCAGCTTAAGGGCGCTGGAAACGATGGTGCCACCCGTCTCCCGTGAGTAGAAGAACTCTTCCTCGTCCACCTCTCGGGCGCTGGTGTGATGGCGTATGAATACTACGTCGATCTTGTCGTAGTTCCGCTTCAGAAACAGGTACAGCAGGATAAAGAAGCGCTTGGCGATATCCTTGGTGGCCTGGGTCATGGAGCCGGATACGTCCATCAGGCAGAACATGACCGCCTTGGAGCTGGGGTTGGGGTGCTTGACCAGCAGGTTGTACTTCAGGTCGAACGTGTCGAGGAACGGCACGCGATGGATGCGCGCGCTGAGTTTTTCGATTTCCGCCTCGATTTGCTGGATATCGCCGAAGTTGTCCGGCTCTTCGCGCTTCAAACGCGCCAGCTCTTCCTTGGCCTCCTTCAATTTGGCGCGGCTGCTGCCCGACAAGGCAATGCGTCGGGCGTGGGCTGAACGCAAGGTGCGGATGATATTGATGCGGGACGGATTGCCCTCGTTGCTGATGCCGGCGCGCACGGTCTTGAAGGTGTCGGTGCCGGCCAGGTGGCGCTTGACCAGGTTGGGCAGCTCAAGGTCCTCGAACATGAACTCGAGGAATTCCTCCTGGGTGATCTGGAACACAAACTCGTCCATGCCTTCGCCGGAATTGCCCGCCTTGCCCGGCCCCTTGCCGCCGCCACCGCCCTGGGGGCGCTGGATGTGTTCACCGGTGGTGAATTCCTTGTTGCCGGGATGCACGACGGTCTGTTTGCCGCCCCGGCCGTGGTGCAGCACCGGTTCATCGATGTCCCGTCCTGGAATGCTGATTTGTTCGCCATGCTCCATGTCGGTGATGGAGCGGCGGCTGACCGCCTCTTCGACGGCCTTTTTGATGTGGCCACGGTAACGCCGCAGGAAACGCTGGCGGTTTACCGTGCTTTTGTTCTTGCCATTGAGGCGTCGGTCGATCACATAGCTCATGGGGAGCCCTCCGGGCAGCTTCACATTACAAGCTTCAAGCCGCGAGCTGGAAGCCTAGGGACAAGCGGTCGGCTGCCCGGCCAATGGCCAGGCAGCGCGCGCCTGTCGCTGCCTTACTGCGATTTGCGAACCCGCAGATACCACTCGGAGAGCAGCCGTACCTGTTTGTCGGTGTAGCCGCGCTCGACCATTCGAGTGACGAAGTCGTTGTGTTTTTGCTGATCCTCCTTGCTGGCCTTGGCATTGAAGCTGATGACTGGCAGCAGATCCTCGGTGTTGGAGAACATTTTTTTCTCGATGACCACCCGCAGCTTCTCGTAGCTGAGCCAGGTCGGGTTCTTGCCGTTGTTGTTGGCGCGGGCGCGCAGCACGAAGTTGACGATTTCGTTACGGAAATCCTTCGGATTGCTGATGCCAGCCGGTTTCTCGATTTTTTCCAGCTCCTCGTTGAGGGCCACGCGGTTGAGGATTTCGCCGGTTTCCGGGTCGCGGTATTCCTGGTCCTGGATCCAGAAGTCGGCGTACAACACGTAGCGATCGAAGATGTTCTGGCCGTACTCGCTGTAGGACTCCAGGTACGCAGTCTGGATTTCCTTGCCGATGAACTCGATATAGCGCGGCGCCAGGTATTCCTTGAGGAAGCGCAGGTAGCGTTCGCGGGTTTCCGCCTGGAACTGCTCCTGTTCGATCTGCTGTTCCAGTACGTAGAGCAAGTGCACGGGGTTGGCGGCAACCTCATGGGGATCGAAGTTGAAGACCTTGGACAGGATCTTGAACGCAAAGCGCGTCGACAGGCCGTTCATGCCCTCATCCACGCCGGCGGTGTCGCGGTATTCCTGGATCGACTTGGCCTTGGGGTCGGTGTCCTTGAGGTTTTCGCCGTCGTACACGCGCATCTTCGAATAGATATTCGAGTTCTCCGGTTCCTTGAGGCGCGACAGGACGGTGAACTGGGCAAGCATCTTCAAGGTGTCGGGCGCGCAATGGGCCTTGGCCAGGGAGCTGTTGAACAGCAGCTTGTCGTAGATCTTGATCTCATCGCTGACCCGCAGGCAGTACGGCACCTTGACGATGTAGATGCGGTCGATGAAGGCTTCGTTGTTCTTGTTGTTGCGGAAGGTGTGCCACTCCGATTCGTTGGAGTGTGCCAGCAGGATCCCGGTGAACGGAATCGCGCCCAGGCCTTCGGTACTGTTGTAGTTGCCTTCCTGGGTCGCGGTGAGCAATGGGTGCAGCACCTTGATCGGGGCCTTGAACATCTCCACGAATTCCATCAGGCCCTGGTTGGCCCGGCACAGCGCGCCCGAGTAGCTGTAGGCATCGGCGTCGTTCTGCGGGAATTCCTCGAGTTTGCGGATATCGACCTTGCCCACCAGCGCCGAGATGTCCTGGTTGTTCTCATCGCCTGGTTCGGTCTTGGCCACGCCAATCTGGTTGAGGATGGATGGGTAGAGTTTGACCACGCGGAACTGGCTGATGTCACCGCCGAACTCGGCCAGGCGCTTGGTGGCCCAAGGCGACATGATGGTGTTGAGGTAGCGCCGCGGAATGCCGAAGTCTTCTTCGAGGATCGCGCCATCTTCCGTGGCGTTGAACAGGCCCAGGGGCGACTCGAACACCGGCGAGCCCTTGATCGCGTAGAAGGGCACCTTCTCGATCAATTGCTTGAGTTTTTCGGCCAGGGACGACTTGCCGCCGCCGACGGGGCCGAGCAGGTAGAGGATCTGTTTCTTCTCTTCCAAGCCTTGGGCGGCATGGCGGAAGTAGGAGACGATCTGGTCAATGCATTCTTCCATCCCATGGAAGTCTTCAAAGGCCGGATAGCGACGGATCACTTTGTTGGAAAATATCCGCGACAGGCGCGAATTGTTCGAGGTGTCCACCAGCTCCGGCTCGCCAATCGCCAATAGCAGGCGTTCGGCGGCAGACGCGTAGGTGCTGCGGTCCTGCTTGCACAGCTCGAGGTACTCCTGAAGCGTGAGTTCCTCCTGCTGTGTGGACGCGAAGCGTTGTTGGAAGTGGCTAAAAATACTCATGACGTCGTCACCTCGCTCGATACGTGGAGCCGTCGCCGGGTCAATCAGTCGATGCTGGCAGCCATTGACGGACGCCAATGGCTGTTTTCCCCCCAAACACCCTGAAACGCTACCGATGACCCGCGCGCCGGTGTACCGGCTCTCCCCTGATTCGGATGGCCTGCGCTTAAGGATAGTTCGGAATCGGAGAGGTCAAGGCGCGATGCGCAATTAGTTTGGCTGCGCCGTTCGTCAGAATCGGCGCGAGCCCAAGCGTCACGCGGGGTAGCGGGGTGTGAAAAAAATTATTGCGAATTGCCGGAGGAAATCTCCGCAGGATAGGTTGCACGCCACAGCTCAAAGCCGCCGTCCAGGCTATAGACGTCAGAGAAGCCGTGGCTGATCAGATAGGCCGCAGCGCTTTGGCTGGAATTACCGTGATAGCAGGCCACGATCACTGGCGCGTCGAGGTCGGCGGCGCGGATGAAGTCGGCAATGTTGGCGTTGTCCAGGTGCCGGGCACCGGTGATGTGAGCCGTTGCGTACGTCGGCTGGTCGCGGATGTCGACCACCACGGCGCCTTGTTCGCGCAGTGCCTGGGCTTGTTCAGGGGGGATACGTTTGAATTCGCTCATGGTGGGCTCCTAGGGCTTGGCGGCCGGCAGTGTCAAAGAAGGGGGTGGTTCGCACCGGCAGCTCAGGCGCTCGCCAGTGTCGATATTCATCAGGGTCATGGCGCCGCCCCACACGCAGCCGGTGTCGAGGGCGAACACACCGGGCTCATCGCATTTGCCTTCCAGGGCTGCCCAGTGGCCGAAGACGATTTTCGTGTCACGGGTCTTGCGTTCCTTATGGGCAAACCACGGCTTGTAACCGGGCAGGGCGGCATCGGCGCCTTCCTTGCTCTTGAGGTCCAACTTGCCGTCGGCGGTGCAGAAGCGCATGCGCGTGAAATAATTGGTGATTACCCGCAGGCGCGTGACGCCAGTGAGGTCGTTGTCCCACTTCACCGGCTCGTTGCCGTACATGCCGTCGAGGTAGGCGGTGTAGAGGTTGTCATCGGCCAGTGCGTTTTCGACCTCGGTGGCGCACTTGAGGGCTTTCTTCAGTGTCCACTGGGGCGGGATGCCAGCATGGACCAGGGCCATATTGCGGCCTTCGTCGTAATGCATGATTTTTTGCCGGCGCAGCCAGTCGAGCAGCTCGGCGCGATCCGGTGCCTCAAGGATTTCGCGCAGGGTATCGCCCTTTTTCAGGCGTTCGATGTTATTGCCGGTCGCCAGCAAATGCAGGTCGTGGTTGCCCAGGACGCAGACCAGGGCGTCACGCAAGCCATATAGATAGCGCAGGGTCTCCAGGGATTCGGGGCCGCGGTTGACCAGGTCTCCGACCAGCCACAAGCGATCGTTCGCCGGGTCGAAGGCGACCCGTTCAAGCAGGCACTTGAGAGGCTCCAGGCAACCCTGCAGATCACCGACCGCGTACGTCGCCAT
The DNA here is from genome assembly GCA_016937595.1 of Pseudomonas cedrina subsp. fulgida. Lineage (GTDB taxonomy): Bacteria > Pseudomonadota > Gammaproteobacteria > Pseudomonadales > Pseudomonadaceae > Aquipseudomonas > Aquipseudomonas fulgida. The sequence continues at coordinate 9,067 of JAFHKH010000241.1, forward strand.
CAGTGCAAGGCCCCGGGCACCGCGAGGCGGAAGGGCTTGATCGTTGCGTCGAACAAATGGCCATCGGTGGCTTTCATCTGATACGAGCCCTGCATGGTGCCGACCTTGGAGGTCATGACCGTGCCGCTGCTGTAGGTGTGGCTGGCGCCGACATCGATCAACGGTTGCTGGCCTATTACGCCCGCGCCGCGCACTTCTTCGATCTGGCCGTCGCCGTCCGTGATGACCCAGTGGCGCGACAGCAGCCTGGCTGGCACCAGCCCGTTATTTTTTACCGTGATGGTGTAGGCAAAGGCAAAGCGGTTCAGTTCAGGTTGCGATTGGTCCGCCAGAAAGCGGGTGACGACGCTGACGTCGATCTGGTAGCGAGGATCGGACATGCAAGAGGCCTTAAAAGCAAAAGCGGAAGACAGCAGATGCGGATCAGTCTAGGTCAAGAGCAGGGCACTAGGCCAGACATGCTGGCTGGCCTTTTGAACAATGGCACCTTGGTAGATAAAGATGCGCTACTGGCACACGCGGCTCAAATGTGGGAGCGGGCTTGCTCGCGAAAGCGATAAGTCAGTTAGCGATACATTGCCTGACACACTGCATTCGCGAGCAAGCCCGCTCCCACATTTGGATCGCGCTAGGTCCTTATTCCGCTGTCGGGACCGGCTGAATGGCGAGCTGGTCGGCCAGGCGCACGAACGCGGCCAGGTCCAGTTGCTCGGGGCGCAGGCTGCCGTCGACGCCGGCGGCTTCGATCTCGGCGTTGCTCAGCAGCGCCTTGAGCGTGTTGCGCAAGGTTTTGCGGCGCTGGTTGAACGCTTCACGCACCACGCGCTCGAGCAATTTGTGGTCTTTGGCCGGGTGAGGCAGCACGGCATGGGGCACCAGGCGCACGATGGCCGAGTCGACCTTCGGCGGCGGGTTGAACGCGCCAGGCCCGACGTTGAACAGGTGTTCGACGCGGCAGTGATACTGGACCATGATCGACAGACGGCCCCAATCACCGCCACCTGGGCCGGCAGCCAGGCGTTCCACCACTTCCTTTTGCAGCATGAAGTGCATGTCGCGGATGATCCCGGCGTTGTTCAGCAGGTGGAAGATCAGCGGGGTGGAGATGTTGTACGGCAGGTTACCCACCACCCGCAGGCTATTGGGCGCTGCGTTGAGGCTGTTGAAGTCGAACTTCAGTGCATCGCCCTGATGCAGGTTGAAGTTGGGCTTGTCGGCGAATTGCTGGTTGAGGATCGGGATCAGGTCCTTGTCCAGCTCCACCACGTCCAGCTGGCCGCCACTGGCCAGCAGGCCTTGGGTCAGGGCGCCCTGGCCCGGGCCGATTTCCAGCAGACGGTCTTCGGGTTTGGCATGGATGGAGCGCAAAATGCGGTCGATCACGCCAGCGTCGTGCAGGAAGTTTTGCCCGAAGCGCTTGCGCGCCCGGTGTTGGTAATGCTCGGTCATATACGGGTCTCGGCCATCTGATAGGCGGTTTCCAGGGCCACGTGCAGGCTGCCGGTGTCGATCTTGCCGCTGCCCGCCAGGTCCAGGGCGGTGCCATGGTCGACGGAGGTACGAATGATCGGCAGGCCCAGTGTCACGTTGACTGCGGCGCCGAAGCCTTTGTATTTAAGCACCGGCAGCCCCTGGTCGTGGTACATCGCCAGCACTGCATCGCAGTGCTCCAGATATTTGGGGGTAAACAGAGTGTCCGCAGGCAATGGGCCGCGCAGGTCCATGCCTTCCTGGCGCAGACGCTCCAGGGTGGGTTCGATGATGTCGATTTCTTCATGGCCCAGATGGCCGCCTTCGCCGGCATGGGGGTTGAGCCCACAAACCAGGATGCGCGGCTGGGCAATGCCGAATTTGTGTTGCAGGTCGGCGTGCAGGATGCGCGTCACGCGTTCCAGGCGCTCGGCGGTAATGGCATCGGCAACCTCGCGCAGTGGCAGGTGCGTGGTTACCAGCGCAACCCGCAGGCCACGCGTGGCCAGCATCATGACGACTTGAGCGGTGTGGGTCAGTTCGGCAAGGAATTCGGTATGGCCGGAAAAGGCAATGCCGGATTCGTTGATCACACCTTTGTGCACGGGGGCGGTAATCATGCCGGCAAAGTCGCCGTTGATGCAGCCTTGTCCCGCGCGCGTCAGGGTTTCAAGCACGAATGCCGCGTTAGCCTTGTCCAATTGCCCGGCCACCACATTGGCCTGCAGCGGGGTGTTCCACACATACAGGCTGCCAGCGGGGGCGGCAGGTCGGGCCAATTGCCTGGCGACACGTCCAGCAGGTTGACAGCCACACCCAACTGCGCGGCCCGCTCAAGGAGCAGGTCGCGGCTGGTAATGGCGATCAGGGGGTGTGGCTGGGCTTGCGAGGCGAGCAGCAGGCACAGGTCTGGACCAATGCCGGCCGGCTCGCCGGGTGTTACCGCGAAACGCTGGGGTTTCACTGAACTGCCTGGTCGGTGCCTGTTTGCTCGGCGCCTGGCAGCTTGTTCTCAACGTAGGCTTCGTCGCGGATCTGACGCAGCCAGGTTTGCAGCTCTTCATCGTATTTGCGGTTACGCAGTACGTTCAGCGCTTGTTGCTCGCGGGCCTGGTTGGTGTTGTCGGTGGCGCGACGGCCAAGGACTTCCAGCACATGCCAGCCATATTGGGTCTTGAACGGCTTGGACAACACACCTTGCGGGGTCTCGGCCATTACCTGCTGGAATTCCGGTACCAGCGCTTTCGGATCGATCCAGTTCAGGTCGCCGCCGTTAAGGGCCGAACCCGGGTCTTCCGAGAAGCTCTTGGCCAGGGTGGCGAAGTCTTCACCGTTTTCGATGCGCTCATAGATCTTCTGGGCCAGTTCCTTGGTTTGCGCTTCGGTACGGATTTCGCTGGGTTTGACCAGGATGTGACGAACATGCACTTCGTCTTTCAGCGAGGTCTCGCCACCACGACGTTCCAGCAACTTCAGAATGATGAAGCCACCCGGCGTACGTGCGGGCTGGGTGATACCACCCACCTCCATGGCACTCAGTTCGCGGTCGAACGGAGGCGGCAATTGAGCGGCTTTACGCCAGCCCATGTCACCGCCTTCAAGGGCGTTGTCGCTGCCGGACTGGGCAATGGCCATCTGGGCGAAGTCGGCACCGGCCTTGAGGCGTTCATAGATAGCCTGGGTCTTGGCCGCGGCGGCATTGAGCTGCTCGGAGTTGGCGCTGTCCGGTGTCGGAATCAGGATGTTGGCCAGGTGCAGCTCTTCGGACAGCTGCATCTTGCCCAGGTCCGACGCCAGGAAGTTCTTCACTTCCTGCTCGGAGACCTGCACCCGCTCGGCCACCCGACGCTGACGCACACGGCTGATGATCATCTCGCGGCGGATCTGGTCACGGGCGTCCTCATAGGACAGACCATCGTGGGCCAGGGCGGCGCGGAACTGGTCAATGCTCATGTTGTTGCGCTGGGCAATGGTGCCGACAGCCTGGTTCAGTTCTTCGTCCGAAATGCGGATGCCTGAGCGATCACCGATCTGCAGTTGCAGGTTTTCGACGATCAGGCGTTCCAGTACCTGTTGGTCCAGGACGCTGGTCGGTGGCACGCCACCGCCACGCTTGGCGATGGTTTGCTGGACTTCCTTGACGCGTTGGTCCAGTTGGCTCTGCATGATCACGTCGTTATCGACGATGGCCACGACCTTATCCAGCTGTTGAACCGCAGCGTGTGCCGATGCGGTGCCCAGGAACAGCGCGCCCAGTACGAGCGGGCGCAGACAATCAGAAAGCTTGGTTTTCACGTTCACGATAACCTTCAATGCCTTTGTCTAGGAAGCTCTCTACCTTGGCGCCAGTCAGGCCGCCGAGTCCTTTGAGGACGATCTGCAGGAAGAGCCCGTGGTCACCCTTTTCGTTAAGCGGGGCGATCTGGCTGTATTCGTCGTTGGAAACCCAGTAACGGTTGATGACGCGCAGTTTCCAGCAGCAGTTGTCGTACTCGAAACCACCGAAGGCTTCCAGGGTACGGTTGCGAGCGTAGTCATACTGCCAGCGGGTGATCAGGTTCCACTGGGGAATGATCGGCCACATCATCGAGAAGTCGTGTTGTTGGATTTTGTAGTAATCCTTCACGAAGTTCGCGTCGCCTGGCTGGCCGTAGTCACCGCCGAACTGCCATTTGCCGGTCAGCTGGTTGTAGACGACCTGGTCGTTACGATAGCGATAACCGACGTTGATGATCTTGTTCGGGTTGTCTTCCGGCTGGTAGTGAAGCATCGCGCTGCCGGAACGGGGACTGTGTTCTTCGGTGTCCCAGTTGTAGTCGGCAGTGGCGCGCCAGTCACGGTTGAAGCGGAACTCGTAGTCCAGGGCGACGGGCGAAACGTCGGACCGTGCGTCGGCGCGGTCGGATGCCAGGACGCCCGGCAGTTGAACTTCACGATCCTTGAAGTACAGCGCCTGGCCGATGGCTACGCGCTGACGCTCGAAGCCGTTTTCTTCGATCCAGCGGCTGGTCAGGCCCAGGGACAGCTTGTTTTCGTCACCGATACGGTCAGCACCGCTGAAGCGGTTGTCGCGGAACAGCGACGCGTAGCTGAACGAGTACTCGCTGGTGTCGAAGACCGGGATATCCGCCTGGTCCTTGTTCGGCACGTACAGGTAGAACGCACGTGGCTCAAGGGTCTGGCGATAGTCTTTGCCGAACCAGTTGGTATTGCGGTCGAAGTACAGGCCGCTGTCGACGCTGGCCACCGGGACCGCACGGTCCTGGGAGCTCTTGAAGGTGCCGCCCGCATACGGAGTGCCGGCTGCCACCGATGCGGCTTGATCGGCAACGATCTGGTTCTTGCCGATGCTGTCCAGGTCCAGGTCGTACTTGGTGTACACGTACTTGAGCTTCGGCGTCACGAAGCCGTAGGTCCAGTTCATCGGGTATTCGACGGCGGGCGCTACGTTCAGGCGTGTACCGTTTGCACGGGTCAGGCCACGCACGAAGGTGTCCAGGCGCGCGGATTCGACGCCGTTCTGGTCCCTGAAGGTTCCGTTCTCCAGATCACGGTTGAAGCGCACGGCTTCTGTCTCGTAACTGAAGTTCAGGCCACCTGGGTGGTACGGCAGCTGTCCATTGAAGGTGATCTGCGGCAGGCGGTCATACGGGGTGATCTGGGAGATCGTCGCCAGCTGGTAGGCCTGCAGGTTCAAGCGCGCCTGGAAGCTGTCGCCGCGATACGTCACGGAACCCTGCTGGTTGACGAAGTCGCGGCTCTCGACGCCTTCCTGGTTGGACTTGAGGTCCTGGAAGAAGTAAGGATCGCTGATCGTGGTGTAGTCGACCTGGGTCAGTACACGCGAATCGAGCCCGCCCTTGTGCTGCCAGTTGAGCATGTAGCGGGTTTTTTCGTAATCGGTCTGACGCTTGCGTTCGTCGTTGTCGTCGTTCAGGTACGCGCCGCCTACCTGGCCTTCGCTGGACTTGGTGAGGTAGCGGAATTCGCCTTCCATCATCATGCCGCGTTTGGTCATGTATTGCGGGTACAACGTGGCGTCATAGTTCGGCGCCAGGTTGAAGTAGTACGGCGTAACCAGGGTAAAGCCGGTTTCGCTGCCGCTGCTGAAGCTTGGCGGCAGGAAGCCGGATTGACGACGGTCGTCGATCGGGAAATAGATGTAAGGGGTATACAGGATCGGGATGTTCTTGATCCGCAACGTCGCGTTGGTGGCCGTACCGAAACCGGTGGCCGGGTTCAACGTGATGTTGTTGCCCTTGAGCTGCCAGGCGTTGCTGTCTGGCTCGCAGGTGGTGTACGTACCGTCCTTGAGACGGATGATCGCGTTTTCGGCACGCTTGGCGTATAGCGCGTTACCGCGGATACGCGACTTGTGCAGCACGTATTCGGCGTTGTCGATCTGGGCCGCGCCAGTGTCGAGTTGCACTTCGGCATGGTCGCCGACGATCAGTGCGCCGTTGTCGCGCAGACGGACTTTACCGTTCAGCTCGCCACGGTTCTCGGCCTGGTACAGGCTGGCCTCTTCGGATTCGAGCTGCATGCTGCCCTGGCGCATGACGACGTCACCGGCCAGGGTCGCGACTTGCGACTCCTGCTCGTAACGCGAAGCCTTGGCGCCGATAAAGGTGGGCGCATCGCTCTTGTTCGTCTTGTCGTTCATGCCAGGACGAATCGGTTCGATGTACGCACCACCGCAGTACGGGCCGGTTTCGGCCAACTGCGCGGCGGTCAGCTTGTCGCGCGGTACCCAGTCCAGGTGGCTGTAGTCGGCGCTGCGCGAGCGCAGGCCACGGCCTTTGGAATCGGTGACCAACGCGGTCTGCGGCACGGCCTCGGCCTTGCCGCCCGCATCGGCTTGCGCCGTGCTGTTGGCGGAGCTGATGGCTGCGCCATCATGCACCGGGCGTGGTGGCAACGGGGCTGCGGCGGTTTTCGGCGCGCAATCCCAGGCACCCGAAGCAGAGACTGAGCAGTCATACTGTTCCGCGGCGACCACGAATGAGGTGGCGAAGGGTTGCATGGCCAGCAGACTGCCGGTTACCAGCAACGGAAATTTTCTACGAAACGCGGGGGATTTCAATGCCATCTTATTAGTCCGGGCTTCCTGCGTGCCATCTGCCCGCGGTTTGGGCCGCACGCCTCTCGATGGTCTGAAAAAGATGCGTGATAATAAAGCATGCCCCGCTTGACGGCTAGCGCCGTCGGAGACCCTTGTAATGCCCGAGCAAGATCTACGTTTACAACAGCTGGAAGTCTGGCTGGATGAGCAGTTGCCGATCCTTTTCAACGCTCAGGACTGGGGCCCCGTACCCCCGGCCACATTGACCGCGGCCAGCAGCGACGCGAGTTTCAGGCGCTATTTCCGTTGGGAAGGCGGTGGCCGGACACTCGTCGTGATGGACGCTCCCCCCCCCCCACGAAAACTGCAAACCTTTCGTCGATATCGCTCATCTGCTGGCGAAGTCAGGCATAAATGTGCCAAAAATTTATGCAGAAGATTTGCCGCGAGGCTTTCTTTTGCTCAATGACCTGGGCAAAAAAACCTACCTGGACGTCATTGACGACCAAAACGCCGATCAATTGTTTGCCGATGCCATCGACGCCTTGCTGGCTTTCCAGCAGCTCCCGATGGAGGCGCCACTGCCCAGCTATGACGTCGCCTTGCTGCGCCGCGAGCTCGAATTGTTTCCGCAGTGGTACGTTCGCCGGCACTTGGGTGTCGAGTTGGATGCGCAACAACAAGCGCTTTGGCAGCGTGCCAGCGATCTTTTGATCGACAGCGCCCTGGCGCAGCCCAGCGTGCTGGTGCACCGCGACTACATGCCGCGCAACCTGATGATCAGCGAGCCGAACCCAGGCGTGCTGGATTTCCAGGATGCGGTCTACGGACCGGTCACCTACGACATCACCTGCCTGTTCAAGGACGCCTTCCTCAGTTGGCCCAAAGCGCGCGTGCACCAATGGCAGCGTGGTTACTGGGAACGCGCAAGGCAAGCCGGCATTCCGGTGCAGGCGGATTTCGACGATTTCCTGCGCGCCGGCGACCTGATGGGCGTGCAGCGTCACCTCAAGGTGATCGGTATCTTCGCGCGCATTTGCCATCGCGACGGCAAGCCACGCTACCTGGCTGACGTGCCGCGCTTCTTTGCTTATATAGAAGCGGTGCTGGCCGACCGTCCGGAGTTGAGCGAGCTGGGCGAACTGTTGGCCAGCCTGCGTCAACCCGTCGAGGCCAGTGTATGAGGGCGATGATCCTGGCGGCCGGCAAAGGCGAGCGCATGCGCCCGCTCACCCTGCATACGCCCAAACCGCTGGTGCAGGCCGGCGGCAAGCGCCTGATCGAGTATCACCTGGAGGCCCTGGCCAAGGCCGGGTTCACCGATATCGTGATCAACCATGCCTGGCTCGGCCAGCAGATCGAAGGCTACCTGGGCGATGGCGCGCAGTTTGGCTTGCGCATCCGCTACTCCCCCGAGGGTGAGCCGCTGGAAACCGGCGGGGGGATTTTCCAGGCCCTGCCGTTGCTGGGCGATGAGCCCTTTCTGGTGGTCAACGGTGATATCTGGACCGACTACGATTTCGCCCGGCTCAAGCAGCCACTCAAGGGCCTGGCTCATCTGGTGATGGTCGATAACCCGGCGCATCACCCCTCGGGCGGCGATTTCTACCTTGATCACGGTTTGCTTCATGATGCGGCGGCCGGTGCCGATAACCTGACCTTCAGTGGCATTTCAGTGCTCGACCCCAAGTTGTTCGAGGGTTGCAGTGCCGGTGCCTTCAAGCTGGCGCCGCTGTTGCGGGCGGCCATGGCCAAAGGTCTGGTAACGGGGGAACACATGGCGGGACGCTGGATCGATGTCGGTACGTTGGAGCGCCTGGCGCAGGTCGAAACCCTGCTGGCGG
>JAFHKH010000242.1 GCA_016937595.1 Pseudomonas cedrina subsp. fulgida
AGCTCGCTCCTACAGGGGTAGGGTTGTTGCTGAGTTTCAGCGCCCAGGCTTTCGACTTGCAGCAGTTGAGCGATCAGTTGGCAAAACCCAGCGTGATCCACGGCAGCTTCACCCAGGAAAAACACCTGCGTGCCCTGCCCCAGCCCCTGGTCAGCAAAGGTACCTTCGTCCTGGCCAAGGACCACGGCCTGCTGTGGCTGCTGAAAACCCCGCTGCAACAGGACTACCGCATCAGCGCCCAAGGCATCGCCCGCCGCGAGGCCAACGGCTGGCAGCTGCTGCCGAACAAGAGCGCCGGCGCCGAGCAGAATCGCCTGTTCCTCGCCGTGCTCCAGGGCGACAGCAGCGGCTTGCAGCGTGACTTCGACCTGCAACTGCAAGGCGAGGCCAAACAGTGGACATTGACCCTGGTGCCGCACTCGCTGCTGCTCAAGCAAGTGTTCACCCGGATCACTATCGACGGTGGCGAGCTGGTGCAGAACATCGAACTGCTGGAAACCCAGGGCGACAGCACCCTACTGCGCATGCAGGACAGCACCGCCAGCCAGCCGTTGAGCGAAGCGGAGCAACACGACTTTGCCCAGTGAGCGCCTGCTGCCGCGCCTGTTCCTGATCCTGCTGGTCGCCATGCTGGCCTTGGCCGGCTGGCAGTGGCGCCACGGTGCGCCGTTGTCGGCCAACCTGATGGAACTGGTGCCGGGCAGCACGCCGGATGCGCTGGAACAGCAGGCCGAACAACGCATGCAAGAACCCCTGAACCGCGAAATGCTGGTGCTGGTCGGGCATGCGACCGCCAGCAAGCCGTGGCCGTTGCTCAACAATTGGGCGAGCGCTGGCAGGCCAGCGGGTTGTTTGAAAAAGTGCAATGGAACCTGCAAGCCGACTTGCCGGCGCTGCGCGAGCAATTGCTGCGCGGGCGCCTGGCCATGCTCTCGGCCAAGGACCGCGAACAACTGATCGAACACCCCGACGCGTTTATCCAACAACGCGTACAGGCACTGTTCGACCCCTTTACCGGTTTCAGCCTGGTGCCCAGCCAGGATGACTGGCTGGGCCTGACCGGGCGCATCCAGAACAGCCAGCCGCAACGCGGCTCGGTGCAGTTGGATATCGGCAGCGGCGCGCTGATCGCCGATGCGACGGCAAAAGCTGGGTGTTGCTGCGCGCGCGCACCACCGGCAATGCCTTCGACATGAAACTGCCGCTGCAGGTAGCGGACCTGCTCCAGGCCAGCCGCGCACAGGCCGGTGAGCACGGTGCGCAATTGCTCGCCGCCAGTGGCTTGCTCTACGCGGCCAACGGCCAGCAACAGGCCACCCGGGAAATCACCTGGGTCGGCGGCGGCGCGACCGTCGGCATCCTGTTGTTGCTGTTGCTGGCATTCCGCCGCTGGCGCGTGCTGCTGGCCTTTGTGCCGGTGCTGGTGGGCATGTTGTTTGGCGCGGTGGCCTGCGTGGCGTTGTTTGACCACATGCACGTAATGACACTGGTGTTGGGCTCCAGCCTGATCGGCGTGGCGGTGGACTACCCGCTGCATTACCTGTCGAAAAGCTGGAGCCTGCAGCCATGGCGCAGTTGGCCGGCGTTGCGCTTGACGCTGCCTGGCTTGAGCCTGAGCCTGGCGACCAGTTGCATCGGGTATCTGGCGCTGGCCTGGACGCCGTTCCCGGCCCTGACGCAAATCGCGGTGTTCTCTGCCGCGGGGTTGGTCGGCGCCTACCTGTGCGCCGTGTGCCTGCTGCCGGCGCTGCTCAACGGCGTCGAGCTGCGCCCGGCGCAATGGCCGTTGCGCATCACCCAATGGATGTGGCGCATGCGTGCAGCGCTGCTCAAGCGCGTGCCGAGCCCGGTATTGCTGGGGGCGCTGCTGCTGTTTTGCGCAGGTGGCTTATGGCACTTGAACAGTAAAAACGATATCCGCCAATGGATCGGCGCGCCGCCGCAATTGCTGCAGGAAGCCCAGGCCGTGGCACGCATCACCGGGTTCCAGCCCACCAGCCAGTTCTTCCTGGTGCGCGCCGACAACCAGCAGCAGTTGCTGCAGCGCCAGGGCGCGTTGGCGCAGCGCCTGGATCAACTGGTGAACAGGGACAAACTCAAGGGTTACCTGGCGCTCAATCAACTGGTGAGCCTGCCCGCCGAGCAGCAACAACTGCGCGATGCGCTGAACACACTCCCGCACTATTGGCAACCGCTGCTGGACCTCGGCGTGCCCGCCAGCGCCCTGCACGCCGAGGTTGCGCAGTTGCAGGCCCTGCCCACCGAAGACATCGACGCCGCGCTGATCGGCCCATTGGCCGAACCCTGGCGCACCCTGTGGCTTGGCCCGGTTGAAGGTGGCGTGGCGGCCATGGTCAGCCTGCAAGGCTTGAACAACCCGGCGCTGCTGCGGGTGCAGGCACTGGACTTGCCGGGCGTGCAGTTGGTGGACCGCCTGGGTGACTTGAACCGGGTGTTCGCCGATACGCAGATCAGCGCCGCCGAATTGAAACTGATGTCCTGTGTATTGATCGTACTGCTGTTGATCCTGCCGTTCGGCTTCGGCGGGGCCTTGCGCATCGTCGCCCTGCCGCTGCTGGCGGCCCTGTGCAGCCTGGCCAGCCTCGGCTGGCTGGGCCAGCCGCTGACGCTGTTCAGCCTGTTCGGCTTGCTGCTGGTCACGGCGATCAGCGTCGATTATGCGATCCTGATGCGCGAGCAGATCGGCGTCCTGCGGTCAGTCTATTGGGAACACTGCTGGCGGCGCTGACCACTTGGTTATCGTTTGGCTTGCTGGCGGTGTCCAGCAGCCGGCGGTGAGTAATTTCGGCTTATCGGTCAGCCTGGGCCTGGCATTCAGCTTTATGCTGGCGCCCTGGGCCGGGCAACAGAAGCACGCCTTATGAATGTGATTATCGCCAGAATGGCAAGGAGCCCTCGTGCCCACAGTTGAAATGGAACGTCGCCAGGTGGTGGTGATCGGTGCCGGTCCATCCGGGGCCATCGCCGCCGCGCTGCTCAGGCGCAAAGGGCATGATGTCTTGATCATCGAGCGCCAGCATTTCCCACGGTTCTCGATCGGCGAAAGCCTGCTGTCCCACTGCATCGACTTTATCGAAGAAGCCGGCATGCTCGAGGCCGTGCAGGCTGCGGGTTTCCAACTGAAAACCGGGGCCGCGTTCGCCTGGGGCGAGCGCTACAGCGCGTTTGATTTCAGCGATACCTTCAGCCACGGCAAGCCCACCACCTTCCAGGTGCAGCGTGGCGAGTTCGACAAGTTGCTGGCCGATCAAGCCGCGCTGCAGGGCGTGGAGATTCGCTATGGCGAAACCATCGTCGGCGTCGATTTCAAGGGCGAGTGCCGCTACCTGCACGTGCGCCGTGAGAACGGCAGCGAGTACCACCTCAAGGCCAAGTTCGTGCTCGACGCCAGCGGCTACGGCCGTGTGCTGCCGCGCCTGCTCGACCTGGACCTGCCGTCTGACTTCCCGGTGCGCCAGGCCGTGTTCACCCACGTTGAAGACCGGATCGAACACCCAGGCTTCGACCGCACCAAGATTCTGGTCACGACTCACCCGACCCAGCGCGATATCTGGTTCTGGACCATCCCGTTCAGCAACGGCCGCTGCTCGGTGGGCGTGGTCGCGGCCAAGGCGCATTTCGAAGGCCGTGACACGGACCTTGACGCTTGCCTGCGCGGCTTTATCGACGAAACCCCAAGCCTGTCCGGTGTGCTGAACAACGCCGTGTGGGATACCCCAGCGCGCACCATCGGCGGCTATGCGGCCAACGTCAAAACCCTGCACGGGCCGGGTTTTGCGTTGCTGGGCAACGCCGCGGAATTTCTCGACCCGGTGTTTTCGTCCGGCGTGACCATTGCCATGCGCTCGGCGAGCATGGCCGCCGCTGTGCTGCATCGTCAGCTCACAGGCGAAACCGTGGACTGGCAAACCGAGTTTGCCGAGCCCTTGAAGCGCGGCGTCGAAACCTTCCGCTGCTACGTCGAAGGCTGGTACGCCGGGACCTTCCAGGATGTGATTTTCCACCGGGGCAGCGCGCCGGAGATTCGGCGGATGATCAGTTCGATCCTGGCCGGTTATGCGTGGGATGAACGCAACCCGTTTGTGAGCGAGCCCAGGCGGCGGTTGCGGATGTTGTCGGAAATCTGTGCGAGTGAGCCGGTATGAGCAGTGCGCCGCTGGAAAAAACCTACCTGAGCCAAAGCTACGTCGAAGAAACCCGCTTCGGCCTCTGGTTCCTGCGCAGCCACACCTGGCAACACCGCGTGTTGCGCGTGGCGATCGATGACCTGCGCAGCCTGTTTACCGAGCCGACGCCGCAGGCGCCGGTGTTGCTGGATGCCGGCTGCGGCCAGGGCAAATCCTTCACGCTGCTGCAGCAAGTGTTCGCGCCTGGGCGGCTGATCGGCGTGGACGCCGACCCGCATAGCCTGGAACAGAGCCGCGAAGAAGCCGCGCGCCAGGGCTTGGCCGTCGAGTTGATTGGCAGCGATTGCGCCACGTTGCAAGTGCCGGACGCCAGCGTCGATATCCTGTTCTGCCACCAGACCTTCCACCATCTGGTTGAACAGCATCGCGCACTCCAGGAGTTCTACCGCGTGCTCAAGCCGGGGGGCTACTTGCTGTTTGCCGAATCCACCGAAGCCTATATCGATACCTGGGTGATCCGTTGGCTGTTCCGCCACCCGATGCAGGTGCAGAAAAGCGCCGAGCAATACCTGCAGATGCTCCGCGAGCAGGGCTTTGAATTCGGCCCGCAGAACGTCTCGTACCCGTATCTGTGGTGGAGCCGCTCCAGCGACTTCGGCCTGCTGGAACGCTTGGGCCTGCGCAAGCCGCCGCCGGTAGGCCAGCGCGAAGAAACCCTGGTCAACTGCGTGGCACGCAAACCGTCGGCGAGTGCCGCGCCATGATGCGGATGCTGCTGATCGGCTGCCTGTTGCTGCTGGGCGCTTGCGCCAGCCAGCCACCGCTGCCCGAAAAAAACCCAACCCTGGCGTTGCCGCTGCAATTGCACGTGCAACGCCTGGCCGACGGCCAGAGCCAGGACTGGCTGCTGGTGATCCAGCGCGAAGGCGGCGGCCTGCGCTGGTCGATGATGGACCCGCTGGGCATCCCCCAGGCCCGGCAAAAACTGATGGATGGCCAGTGGCAGGCCGATGGCCTGTTACCGCCCAACCCTCAGGCGCGTGAGCTGTTTGCCGCGCTGCTGTTTGCCTTGGCCTCGGCGGATGACCTGCGCGCGCTGTACCCCAACGCTCAGGCGAGGGACTTGACGCGCACCCTGCCGGGCCATTGGCAGATCGTGTATCAGTCTTCCGAAGTCTTCAGCGTGAACATGACCGGCAGCCGTTGAGCTACCGCATCACGCCGCTCGGAGCTGCCCGATGAGCGCCTACCTCAACGCCCTGGGCATCATCTGTGCCCTTGGCCGTGGCCAGGCTGAAGTCAGCGGCCGCCTGTTTGCCGGTGACTGCTCGGGCATGCGCGCCGAGAGCGGCTGGGTGCCGGAGCGCGAGTTGCCAGTAGCCGGAGTGCACGGCGAACTGGCGGCCATCCCCGCGCAATTGGGCCAGCAAAGCAGCCGCAACAACCAATTGCTGCTGGAAGCCGCGTTGCAGATCGAGGGCGAGATCCGCCGGGCGATCCACACCTATGGCGCTTCACGGGTCGGGGTCGTGCTCGGCACCAGCACCTCAGGCATCGACGAAGCCAGTCGCGGGATGGCCCAGTACCTGCGGGAACACCAGTTTCCGGGCGACTACGACTACCAGCAGCAGGAACTCAGCGCCCCGGCCAACTTCCTGGCTGACTGGCTGCAACTGAGCGGCCCGGCCTACGTGATTTCCACGGCCTGCACCTCCAGCGCCCGCGCGCTGATGAGCGCCCAACGCCTGTTGGACCTGGGCCAGTGCGATGCGGTCATCTGTGGCGGCGTCGACAGCCTGTGCAAGCTGACCCTCAACGGCTTCAGCGCATTGGAAGCCGTGTCGAAGCAGCGCTGCAACCCGTTTTCGGTGAACCGCGACGGCATCAATATCGGCGAGGCGGCCGTGCTGTTCCTGATGAGCAAGGAGCGTGCGCCCATCGCCCTGCTGGGCAGCGGTGCCAGTTGCGATGCGCACCATATCTCCGCGCCTGAACCCACCGGCAAAGGTGCGTTGCAGTCGATGCGCAAAGCGCTTGCCAGCGCCAGCCTGCAGCCCGAAGCAATCGGCTACCTGAACCTGCACGGCACCGCCACCCAGCATAACGACGCCATGGAAAGCCTGGCCGTCGCCAGCCTGTTCCCGGATGGCGTGGCGTGCTCGTCGACCAAACCCATGAGCGGCCACACCCTGGGCGCAGCCGGCGCGCTGGAAGCGGCATTCTGCTGGCTGAGCCTGGTCCACAACCGCGTGCCGCCGCATGTCTGGGACGCCAGGCCGACCCCGCGCTGCCGGCCTTGCAGTGGGCGCAGGCCGAGGAGCGCCTGGAAAAACGCTGCCTGATGAGCAACTCGTTTGCCTTCGGCGGCAACAATGTCAGCCTGATTATCGGAGAGTCTCCATGATCGATTGGCCACTTGCCGAACTGCTGCCCCATGCCGGCGACATGATCCTGATCGACCAGGTGCTGTCGTTCGACGAGGAGCAGATTCGTACCCGAACCACCGTCCAGCCGGGCGGCCTGTTCAACCGCGCCGATGGCAGCCTGCCGGCCTGGGTCGGCATCGAATTGATGGCGCAAAGCGTCGCCGCCTACGCCGGTTGCCGCGCGCGCCAGAAAGGCGAAGCCGTGGAACTGGGTTTTCTGCTCGGTACACGTAAGTTCGAGTGCAACGTGGAACACTTTCCCGCCGGCGCCGAGCTGACGATCCACGGCCTGCGTTCCCTGGAAGACGACAACGGCATGGGTGTGTTCGAATGCCACCTGACCGGCAACGGCATCCAGGCCAGCGCCCGCTTGAATGTATTTCGACCGCCCCAGGCGGCCACCTATTTAGCTGAATCGAAGGACGAAACGCCATGACTGAATCCGTACTGGTCACCGGCTCCAGCCGTGGCATCGGCCGCGCCATCGCGCTGCGCCTGGCCCAGGCCGGGCATGACATCGTGCTGCACTGCCGCAGTGGCCGTGCCGACGCTGACGTGGTACAGGCCGAGGTTCAAGCGTTGGGCCGCCAGGCGCGGGTGCTGCAGTTCGACGTGGCGGATCGCGCGCTGTGCCGGCAAATCCTGGAAGCCGATGTGGAGCAGCATGGCGCCTATTACGGCGTGGTGCTCAACGCCGGGCTGACCCGTGACGGCGCGTTCCCGGCGTTGTCCGAAGACGACTGGGACGTGGTCATGCGCACCAATCTCGATGGTTTTTACAACGTGCTGCACCCGGTGATGATGCCGATGATTCGTCGCCGTGCAGCCGGACGCATCGTGTGCATCACCTCGGTTTCGGGGTTGATCGGCAATCGTGGCCAGGTCAACTACAGCGCCTCCAAGGCCGGTTTGATCGGCGCGGCCAAGGCCCTGGCCATCGAGCTGGGCAAGCGCAGGATCACCGTCAACTGCGTCGCCCCCGGCTTGATCGACACCGCGATGCTGGATGAAAACGTACCGGTCGAAGAGTTGATGAAAATGATCCCGGCCCAACGCATGGGCACCCCGGAGGAAGTCGCCGGCGCGGTGAATTTCCTGATGTCCGCCGAGGCGGGCTACATCACGCGCCAGGTCCTGGCCGTGAATGGGGGGTTGTGCTGATGAAGCGCGTCGTCGTCACCGGCATGGCCGGCATGACCTCCCTGGGCGGTGATTGGGACACCATATCGGCCAACTTTCGCGCCAACCGCAGCGGCATCCGGCGCATGGACGAGTGGGACCGTTTTACCGAATTGAATACACGCCTGGCCGGGCCGATCGATGACTTTGTCGTGCCCGCCCATTGGACGCGCAAGCAACTGCGCAGCATGGGCCGCGTTTCGCGCCTGGCGGTGTGGGCGGCGGAACAGGCGTTGCAGGACGCCGGCCTGCTCGGCGACGAGTCGATCAAGGACGGGCGCATGGGCGTGGCCTGCGGCTCATCCACCGGCAGCACCGACGAAATCAAGGCGTTCGGCAATATGTTGCTCAATTCGGTGGCCGAGGGGCTGAATGCCAACTCCTACGTGCGCATGATGCCGCACACCACGGCGGCGAATATCAGCATCTTTTTCGGCCTCACCGGGCGGCTGATTCCCACGTCCAGCGCCTGCACCAGCGGCAGCCAGGGCATCGGCTATGCCTATGAAGCGATCAAGTTCGGCCGCCTGCCATTGATGCTGGCCGGGGGCGCCGAAGAGCTGTGCCCTACCGAAGCCATGGTGTTCGACGCGCTGTATGCCACCAGCCTGAAGAACGATGCCCCGCAAACCAGCCCACGCCCCTATGACAGCGGCCGCGATGGCCTGGTGATCGGCGAAGGCGGCGGCATGCTGGTGCTCGAAGAACTGGAACACGCCCTGGCGCGCGGTGCGCATATCCATGCCGAGCTGGTCGGCTTCGGCAGCAACGCCGACGGCCAGCACACCACCCGCCCGGAACAGAAAACCATGCGCCGCGCGATGGAGCTGGCGCTGGAAGATGCCGGGCTGGAGCCTTCCGCGATCGGCTACGTGAATGGGCATGGCACTGCCACTGACCAGGGTGATATCGCCGAAACGCTGGCCACCAGCAGCCTGTTCGGCAGCCGCATGCCCATCAGTTCGCAGAAGAGCTTTCTCGGCCATACCCTGGGCGCCTGCGGCGCGCTGGAGTCGTGGTTCAGCATCGAAATGATGAACCGCAACCAGTACGTGCACACCTTCAACCTGGATTCGGTCGACCCGCAATGCGGCGAACTGGACTACGTGCAAGGTGAGTTTCGCGAGATGCACCACGACTACGTGATGAACAACAACTTTGCCTTCGGCGGCGTCAACACCTCGCTGATCTTCCGCCGTTGGTCCTGACTTTTTAATCGATTGGAGAATACGGAATGTCTTCCTTGCTACGCGCGACCCTGATCACTCTGGCCCTGCTGACCACCGCCGGCTGCACCAGCAAACCGGTCCTCAACACCCAGCACGACCTGCCGGCCAACGCCCAGGTCAGCGAAGAAAAAATGAAACAGGTGATCGTCAACGCCCTGCAAAAACGCGAATGGACGGTACAACGCCTGAGCCCGCAACTGGTGCAGGCCGAGATCACCGTGCGCAACCAGTACTACGCAGCCATCGACATCCGCTACACCCGCAACAGCTACGCCATCACCTACCGCGACAGCCGTGAGCTGGGCTACAAGGACGGCAAGATCCATCGCAACTACAACCGCTGGGTGAACAACCTGGACAGCGACATCATGGCGGGCTTGCGCAGCAATGGTGTGAGTGGGGAGGCAGGGTCTGCGGCGCAGTTGTTTGAGCAGACCGGGACTTCGAAGCAGAACTGAAGCGCTCCGCCCTTCAGAAACGACAAAGGGCGCCTTTCGGCGCCCTCTTCACACACAGGTTGGCTTGTCATCGCCGCGTCCTGCCTGGCTCTGCGATGGCTGGTCGCCCAGGATCCTCAGAGTCTCACAAGCCCCTTTCGGGAACTTGGGCAGTATGCCTGAAATCAGCTTAACGGCAACCCGTGGCAAAGTGCCGTTCATCCCTCAATGCAGCCCCAGTGCACTGCGTACCGCCGCCTTTATTGCTAGAAATTGATCATAGGTGAGTTCAGCGATTTTGTAAGTTCGTTTGCCGTGACGATCTTTGCTTTTTATCCGGTCGAGCCTGCCCAGGCTGACGGTCGCCACGATGTCACATTTTGCCCAGCAGACAGGGCTTGCTCCTTGAAGATGACTATCGAGTTGCAAATGGTGCTCCAGAACCGTCTGCGGCGCAGTGGTGCTCAGTGGCACAACCGTCACCAGCCATTTATTGGTTCGGTGCTTGCGTACCACGATGACCGGTCGGATCTTGATAATTTCCGGGACCTCATAGCCTCGAAAATCACACATCAACACGCTGCCCTCCTTGGGCTGATAGAGAAGTGCCATCCATATCACTCGCTTGAGAAAAAGCGATTCTGCGTAACTTGTCAGCGAATAACTAAGCCGGTTGCGTTACCTGATATGTGGCCGCGCTAAAGCATGGCCTGGCTCGTCAACAACTCTACAAACGCCTTCGCCATCGGCGTTTGCCCGCCCTTGCGTTGCACCAGCCACACCGCCGTCACCGCTTCGGGGTCCAGCAGCGTGCGATACACCACGCCATCGATCCTTATCTGCTGGTATGGCGCAGGCAACACCGATACCCCCAACCCCGCAGCCACCAGGCCGATGATTGTCATCGCCTCCCCCGCCTCCTGGGCGAAGTGGGGGCTGAAGCCGGCGTCACGGCACAGGCTGAGCAACTGCGCATAGAGACCGCTGCCGTAGGTGCGTGGAAAAAACACGAACGGCTCTTGCGTCAGTTGTGCCAGGTGCACGCCATGCTCGCTACCCTCAGCCAGCGGATGTCCGGCATTCAATACAGCCACCAACGGCTCGCGCATCAGCTCGACCACGCTCAGCGAGTCCGGCAACGGCAGCGGTCGCATCAGCCCCACCTGGATCGATTCATCCACCAGCGACTCGGCCACTTCAGTGCTGCTCATCTCCTGAAGATTGAGGTGCACCGCCGGGAACGCCTGGCGAAACGCGAAGATCGCCTGGGGAATGCTGGAATTGAACGGCGCCGACGAGGTGAAGCCGATCTTCAGCTCACCCAGCTCGCCCAATTGCGCACGGCGCGCCACATCCGCGGCCTTGTCGACCTGGGCCAGCACCAGCCGCGCCTCGTGCAGGAACAGCCGGCCCGCTTCGCTCAGCTCGACCCGACGATTGGTCCGCTCGAACAACCGCGCCCCCACTTCCTGTTCCAGCGCCTGGATCTGCTGGCTCAGCGGCGGCTGCGAGATGCCCAGCACTTGCGCCGCGCGGCCAAAATGCAGCTCTTCGGCAACGGCAATGAAGTACCGCAAGTGACGCAATTCCATGCACACCTCATTAGGTCGTTAAAGCTATCAAACAGGTCGAATAATATATTGGAAAGAATCATTAGCCCGCTATATTCTTTTTCCATTGCCGGTCCTGGCACGCTCTTGCTCCGCGAGGTCCCCGTGAAAGCTGCTGTCGCTCCACTCGCTCAAGGCGTCACGCCCACCGCTCTCGATGAGGTTGTGGCCCAGCTCAATGACGCGTACATCGAGAAAGGCACGCCGATGTTCATGCGCACGGTGCTGGCGCTGTTCTCCGGCGGCTTTGCCACCTTTGCGCTGCTGTATTGCGTACAGCCGATGATGCCGGCGTTGTCCGATGAGTTTTCCATCAATGCGGCGCAGAGCAGCCTGATCCTGTCTGTGGCGACCGCGATGCTCGCGTTCGGCTTGCTGATTACCGGGCCGATTTCCGACCGGCTGGGACGCAAGCCGGTGATGGTCTGCGCCCTGTTCTGCGCCGCATTGGCGACCATCGCCAGCGGCTTGATGCCCAATTGGGAAGGCATCCTGCTGATGCGTGCGCTGGTGGGCCTGTCGCTGAGCGGCCTGGCCGCCGTGGCCATGACCTACCTGAGCGAAGAAATTCACCCGCAGCACATCGGCTTGGCCATGGGCCTCTACATCGGCGGCAACGCGATTGGCGGCATGAGCGGACGGCTGATCATCGGCGTATTGATCGACTTCGTCAGTTGGCACACCGCAATGCTGATCATCGGCGCGCTGGCACTGGTGGCCGCCACGGTGTTCTGGAAAATCCTGCCCCAGTCGCGCAACTTCCGCGCCACCAGCCTCAAGCCGCGCAGTCTGGTGGACGGCTTCGTCATGCACTTCAAGGACGCGGGCCTGCCGTGGCTGTTCCTCGAAGCCTTCTTGCTGATGGGTGCGTTTGTAACCCTGTTCAACTACATCGCCTATCGCCTGCTGGCCGCGCCCTACGACCTCAGCCAGGCTGCGGTGGGCCTGTTGTCGCTGGTATACCTTTCGGGCATCTACAGCTCGGCAAAAATCGGTTCGCTCGCCGACCGACTCGGCCGCCGCCGCGTGCTCTGGGCCACTATCGCGCTGATGCTCGCCGGCATGGCCATGACCCTGTTCAGCCCACTCTGGCTGGTGCTGCCAGGCATGCTGATCTTCACCTTCGGCTTCTTCGCCGCCCACTCGGTGGCCAGCAGCTGGATCGGCCGCCGCGCGGTGAAGGCCAAGGGGCAGGCGTCATCGTTGTACCTGTTCAGCTATTACGCAGGGTCAAGCATTGCCGGGACGGCGGGCGGGTTCTTCTGGCACTTTGGCGGATGGAACGGGATTGGGGCGTTTATCGTGGCGTTGTTGATGGGGGCGTTGCTGGTGGCGTTGAGGTTGGCGAAGTTGCCGCCGTTGGGGCAAGCCAGAAATTCGTAACACCTGCGCCTCTGGCGGTTCCGGCGGGCCAAGGTACACTGACGGCATTCTTCAGTCTTGGTAAAGGAAAGCCAGAATGCGCCTGGACCAGCTTCATATTCAGAATTTTCGTTGTTACGAAGATGCCATTTTTGACTTTCAACCAGGCTTTAACTTGGTGGTGGGGGTCAACGGGAGTGGTAAGACTTCTTTGTTGCAGGCGGTAGCCGCGAGCTTCTTCAACATATCCAGATGCCTGGGGCAAAGCGACGGCCTTTTATCCGAGCTTGACGCTCGGTCGACTGTACTGAGGTACGAGGACCGCTACCGGTTTGAACGAGCTTATCCAATTGCTTTATCAGCAACTGGGGACGTTCTCAACTTCCCTACGTGGGGAGTAAACCAGGCACGACAAGGCCATATACCCAATCCAGATACTGCTATGGCTGTATACATCGCAGACAAAATCAATACTCCAACCTCAGAAACCACCGCAGATCTTCCCCTTTTCGCTTTTTACCGAGCCAATCGTCGATGGATTTCTGCGGATGTCTCAGCGGAGTCAGCGATTACCGAGCGTCCTTCAAGACTAGATGCCTATAGAAACTGGTATGACGCCGCCGCGAACCTAAAGGACTTCGAAAGCTGGTTCGTAGGAAAAACGCTAGAACGGCTTCAAAAAATGTCTCGGGTCCAGAGCATCAATCAATTCGATGACGAGCTCGACTGGGTCAACTTGGCGTTAAAATTTGCGTTGCCCGACGCTGGTGGCATCGAATACGACCTAGAGATACGAAGCCTTCTCGTTAACTTGGATGACAACAAAACACTACTCTTCAAGAATCTGAGCGACGGGCAGCGGGGAATGATCGCCCTTATCGCGGATATTGCCCGCCGCATGTGCCTTCTCAATCCACAAATGGGCCGTACCGTCTTAGAAGACACCACCGGTATCGTGGTGATTGATGAACTGGATATTCATCTCCATCCAGAATGGCAACGCACTATGGTCTCCGCGCTAAAAAATGCATTTCCAAAGGTTCAGTTCATAGCAGCAAGCCACTCACCGCAGATAATCGGCGGGCTAAGGCCCGAAGAAATTATGCTTTTGAATAACGGCGACACCTCACATCCTCGCGTGTCCTACGGCCTCGATTCCAGCCGAGTGTTGGAGGAAATAATGAACGTATCCGAACGCGAGCCAGAGATAGAATCGCTCCTAAGTGAACTATTCGGCACAATCGAAGAAAACAATTTTCAAAAAGCCAAGGCTCAACTTCAAATACTCAAAGAAAAAGCCCCCGGCCTCCCAGAATTCCTTAGAGCAGAAGCAATTCTCCGGCGCAAGGAGATGATTGGGCGATGAAGCGAATTATCAAAGGAACTGAGCCCGCTTCATTTACCGAGTGGAAGGCGTTGGCGAATGACGAATGGACACCCACTTATTCAGAGCTTCGACACCCACAGAAACAAGAGCTACATTGCAGCCTGCTGACTGAACAAGGTTATGCCTGTTGTTATTGCGGAGACATAATCGCCTTGGATTCAAGCCACATCGAACACTTTCGTCCCCAGAAAGACTTTGAACATTTGGACTTGGATTACACCAATCTCCATGCATCCTGCCAGGGTGAAACCGAAACACCAAAACCAGCTCATTGCGGCCATAGCAAGGGGAGTAACTTCTGCGAAGACTCCCATGTATCTCCGCTAGAGGAGAACTGCGAAAGCCGTTTCAGATTTACCCTACTGGGTGAAATCAAAGGCAGCAATAACGATGCTCCCGCCGAAGCCATGATCAAACTGCTCGCACTCGATATTGAATTTTTGAACAGCCGCCGCAAAGAAAAGCTGGACGGTATTTTCGATAACGACTTTCTTGCTGATGTCACGATTGATGAGCTGGAGAAAATCATCCATCGATCCCGTCAGCCCCTCAGCGGTCAACACGAAGCTTTCGATCATGTCGTTGCACGCTACGCTGAGCAGTTAATGGGAAACTGAAGGCAAACAAAAACGCCCGGCATAACCCGGGCGTTTGCTATTGCGCGTCGATCACTCGTGGTATTGCGCCGACAATTCATGCACCGCGCGCAGGAACGCGCCGGCGTGTTCCGGGTTCACTTCCGGGGTGATGCCATGGCCGAGGTTGAACACGTGCCCGGTGCCCTTGCCGTAGCTGGCGAGGATGCGCCCGACTTCGCTGCGGATGGCTTCCGGTTTGGCGTACAGCACCGTCGGGTCCATGTTGCCCTGCAGCGCAACGCGGTTGCCAACGCGCTGGCGGGCTTGGCCAATGTCGCAGGTCCAGTCCAGGCCCAGTGCGTCGGCACCGGCGTCGGCGATGCTTTCCAGCCACAGGCCGCCGCCCTTGGTGAACAGGATCACGGGGACCTTGCGGCCTTCGTGTTCGCGGATCAGGCCGCTGACGATTTTGCGCATGTAGGCCAGGGAGAATTCCTGGTACGCCGCCGCCGACAGGTTGCCGCCCCAGGTATCGAAGATTTGCACCGCTTGCGCGCCGGCCATGATCTGGCCATTGAGGTAGGAGGTGACTGATTGTGCCAGCTTGTCCAGCAGCAGGTGCATGGCCTGCGGGTTGTCGTAAAGCATGGCCTTGGTCTTGCGGAAGTCTTTCGACGAACCGCCTTCGACCATGTAGGTGGCCAGGGTCCAGGGGCTGCCGGAGAAGCCGATCAGCGGCACGCGGCCATTGAGTTCACGGCGGATGGTGCTTACGGCATCCATCACGTAACCGAGGTCTTTGTGCGGATCGGGGATCGGCAGGGCTTCGATGTCGGCCAGGGTGCTGATGACTTTCTTGAAACGCGGGCCTTCGCCGGTTTCGAAGTACAGGCCTTGGCCCATGGCGTCAGGAATGGTGAGGATATCGGAGAAGAGGATGGCCGCGTCCAGTTGTGGGTAACGGTCCAGCGGCTGCAGGGTGACTTCGCAGGCGAATTGCGGGTTCATGCACAGGCTCATGAAGTCACCGGCGTGGGCGCGGCTGGCGCGGTATTCCGGCAGGTAGCGACCGGCCTGGCGCATCATCCACACAGGGGTGACGTCCACCGGTTGCTTGAGCAGGGCACGCAGGAAACGGTCGTTCTTGAGGGCAGTCATGTCGGCATCCGCAAAAAAAGTGCGGGCATTTTCTCAGAGCCGGACG
>JAFHKH010000243.1 GCA_016937595.1 Pseudomonas cedrina subsp. fulgida
TACATTTTGGCGGGACGCGGAGCAGTCCACGGACGGCATTCCCACGCAGAGCGTGGGAACGATGATCTGTCAGGCCTTGGGGACCATCCCATCCGCCCTGAACATCCCGCGAATCCCGCGCACCGCCTGGCGAATCCGGTCCTGGTTCTCGATCAGCGCAAAGCGCACATGGTCATCGCCATACTCCCCGAAGCCGATCCCCGGCGACACGCACACCTTGGCTTCCAGCAGCAGTTTCTTGGCAAACTCCAGCGAGCCCAGGGCGGCGTACGCTTCGGGAATTTTCGCCCACACGTACATCGACGCCTTCGGATTCTCGACCATCCAGCCCAGTTCATGCAGGCCCTTGACCAGTACGTTGCGGCGCTGGCGATATTGCTCGGCGATATCTTTCACACACTGCTGGTCGCCTTCGAGCGCCGCAATCGCCGCCACCTGCAACGGAGTGAAGGTGCCGTAGTCGTGGTAGCTCTTGATCCGTGCCAGGGCGTTGACCAGTTCCGGGTTGCCCACCATGAACCCAATGCGCCAGCCGGCCATGTTGTAGCTCTTGGACAGGGTGAAAAACTCCACCGCAATGTCCTTGGCGCCCGGCACTTGCATGATGGAGGGGGCTTTCCAGCCGTCGTAGACGATGTCGGCGTAGGCCAGGTCATGGATCACCAGCACGTCGTATTGCTTGGCCAGGGTGATCACGCGCTCGAAGAAATCCAGCTCCACGCACTGCGCGGTGGGGTTGGATGGAAAACCGAGGATCATCATCTTCGGCTTGGGGATCGAGCCGCGAATCGCGCGTTCCAGTTCGGCGAAGAAATCCACGCCCGGCACCAGCGGCACCGAGCGCACCTGGGCGCCGGCAATCACCGCACCGTAGATATGAATCGGGTAGCTGGGGTTGGGCACCAGCACCGTGTCGCCCTGATCCAGAGTGGCCAGCATCAAGTGCGCCAGGCCTTCCTTGGAGCCGATGGTCACGATGGCCTCGGTTTCCGGGTCGATATCCACTTGGTAGCGGTCTTTGTACCAGCGCGAAATCGCCCGGCGCAGGCGCGGAATGCCTTTGGAGGTGGAATAGCCGTGGGTGTCCTCACGCTGGGCGACCTGCACGAGTTTTTCGACAATATGCGGCGGCGTGGCGCCGTCGGGGTTGCCCATGCTCAAGTCGATGATGTCTTCGCCGCGCCGACGCGCAGCCATCTTCAGCTCGGCAGTGATATTGAAAACGTAAGGGGGGAGTCGATCGATGCGCGCAAAGCGGCGCGGCGAACCTTGTTCGGCCATTGTTGCCTCGAAATACGTAAGCGCCCGGAACCGTCCGAGCGACGTTGGCCACTGCGGTGGCCTGCGGAGCAGACAATACGGTCGATGATGGCCAGTTGTCCAGATGCCTGGGAAAATTTCTGAATGGAGTGCAACGTGGATATGCCCCTATACTCGATGCGGGTTTGTGCCCTCATAAGAAGGAGACTGTTCGTATGGATCAGCAGGCAAAACAACCGCTGGAACCACGCATCGAAGCAGGCAAGGCCATGGTGATCGCCGGTGTACAGGGGCGGTATTCAAAAGCTACCGTGGGCGATATTCCCAAGCTGTGGGAATTGTTCGATACGTGCATCAAGGACATCAAGAAGCGCGTTGGCGGTGTGACGTATGGCGTTTGCCATAACCACAGGCAGGGCGAATTCGACTACATGGCCGGGGTAGAAGTCCCCACCAAGGGCGACGTACCCGGCAATTTCGAGTTTATCGAAATTCCGCCGCTCAACTACGCCGTGTTCCCGCATCACGGGCCGGTGCAGCAGCTTGCGCAAACGTACGAGCACATCATGTACGAGTGGCTGCCGCATTCGGGCTACAAGGTGATGGGCGCGGATTTCGAGCGCTACAGCGCGGATTTCGACGGGCGCAAGGGCACGGGGACGCTGGAGATCTGGTTGCCGGTGGGCGAAAGGGGCTGACTCAGCGCTGCAGGACCGGCGAGCATCAAGCGACGCGCCGGTCCCGCAAACAGCGCTTAATCCAGGGTAAACCCCCACCTTAACCTGCGCTCATATCCAATCCTGCCCTTGTACGCCTCCCCGCTATCCACCCACCCTGCCGCCAGGTATAACCCCATCGCCGCCGCATTATCTGCATCCACCGACAATTCCAGCGCCTGAATCTGCGGCCACGCTTGCAGTGCCGCCGCGGGCAGTGCCTGCAGGCAGGCCTTGCCGAAGCCGCGCCCTTGTTGATGCCGGTCCACCTGCAGGGCATGCAATGTGGCGCTGTGTTCATCCGCCCAATGGGGTAGGCACGGCGGGCGTTTGAGCAGCAGGAAGGCCACCGGCCGGTCGTCGGCGAGCAGGGCGAAGCCTTTGATGCCGGCGGGGTTGGGGTTCACCAGCAGGCTGTTCAGCGCGCAGTAGATGTCACCGGAATACCGCAGTTGTTCGGGATGCACTTGCAGGGTGTCGAGTTGCTGTTTCTGTATGAGGCTCAGCGTCTCATAGGGAACGAGGCGGGTTTCCATCGGGGGGCGTGTCCGAAATCCTACAAAGGGCCTGGATTCTAGCGGGTTTGCCGAAGACGATCACTCCAGCATCGCGCTCAACAGCCAGCTTCCCGCCGGCCCGGGTGGATGCTGGCGAGACCACAACGCATCCACCGCCACCGCGCGCGGCCAGCCGCGGGCCTTGAGTTCCACCAGGCGGTTGCCGCCAAACTGTTCGACCAGCCAGCGCGGGATCGGCGCCCAACCGAAGCCCAGTTGCGCCATCTCCAGCAGCATCAGGTAACTGGGCGCCGACCATACGCGGCCGGTGGCGCGGGTTTCATTCGGGTTGAGAATGCTGGCCAGGCGCAGTTCACGGTGTTGCTGCAAGGCCTGCGCGGTGAGGTTGCGCACGCTTGCCAGCGGATGCCCAGGGGCCACGAACAAGGCGATTTCGGTGCGTTCCGCGACGGGCGAGCCGGTCAGGTCCGGTGGGTAATCGGCCTGCTGTTCGATAAATGCGATCTGCGCCCGGCCGCTTTGCACCAGGGCGACCAAGTCATCGCATTCGGCGATCAGGCACTCCAGTTCAAGGTCCGGGTAGCGTTGTTCAAAGGCGCTGAGGGCGCGCTCGAACCGGTCGGACTGATAAGTATCCGACATGGCGATACTCAGCTTCGGCTCCAACCCGTGGGACAACTGGCTCGCCGCTAACTCAAGGCGGCTGTTGGCCTCCAGCACCTGCTCGGCGCGTTGCAGCAACACATGGCCGGCCGCGGTCAGCGTCGGCTTGCGGCTGCTGCGGTCGAACAGCACCACATCCAGGTCAATCTCCAGGCTTGCCACCGCCGCGCTGACGGTGGATTGGCTCTTGCCCAGCTTGCGTGCCGCCGCGGAAAACGAACCTTGGGTGGCCGCCTGGACAAACGCTTGCAGCACTTCATGGGAGGCCATGACTATCGCCTTGGTCGATGGTTATTAATTATGAAGTATCGGTGTGCAAGGTAATCATGGCAACCGTCATCCCTCACGGAGCCCCGTCATGACCCCCTTTAAATCGACGACAGAACGCGTGTGCCAAGCCATCGGCTTCGAGGCGCTTGCCTTGTTGATCTGCACCCCCACGTTGGCGTGGATCATGAACAAACCCGCGATGGAGATGGGCATGGTCACCCTGGCGATCAGCCTGTTGGCGCTGACCTGGAACGTGATCTTCAACGGCCTGTTCGACCGTCTCAAGGCGCGCCTGCACCTGGCCACCAACGCCTGGACGCGCACGTTGCATGCGCTGCTGTTCGAAGGTGGCCTGATCCTGGTGTGCGTGCCGTTGATTGCCGCGTGGCTGGACGTCAGCCTGCTGCAGGCGTTCATCCTCGACATAGGCGTATTGCTGTTTTTCCTGCCGTACACCTATGTCTACCACTGGGGCTATGACGTGCTGCGTGAACGGCTGTTACAAAAACATGCCGCCCGACGCCTCGATCCGCTGCCCGGTGATCCAGTGGCTGCCGTCGGCCAACACGCTGGCGATGGCGCCGCCGATGTCGTCCGGTAAGCCGGCGCGGCCCAGGGCGGTGTTGTTGGCGACCATGCTGTTGAGGGCGGCATTGTCGCGTACGGCGCCGCCGCCGAAATCGGTTTCGATGGCGCCGGGGGCGAGGATATTGACGCTGATGCCGCGCACGCCCAGCTCCTTGGCCTGGTAGCGGGTCAGTACTTCCATCGCGCCCTTCATCGCCGCGTAAGCTGCGTAGCCGGGCAGGCTGAAGCGCGCCAGGCCACTGGAAATATTGAGGATGCGCCCAGCGTCGCGGATCAACGGCAGCAGGGTCTGCGTCAGGAAAAACGGCCCCTTGAAATGGACCGCCACCAAGTGGTCGAACTGGGCCTCGGTGGTCTCGGCGAAGCTGGCGTGAATGCCGATGCCGGCGTTATTGACCAGAAAATCGAAGCGCTCCTGGGCGAACACCTCCTTAAGCACGCGGCCAACCTCGTGGGCGAAGTCGCCGAAGGTCGCGCTCTGGCCCACGTCCAGCTTCAACATCGCGGCGCGGCCACCGAGTTGCTCGATCTGCGCGGCAACCGCCTGCGCTTCATCCGCCTTGCTGTGGTAAGTGCCGATAATGTCGACGCCTTGGGCCGCCAAGTGCAGCGCGGCGCTTTTGCCCAGGCCGCGGCTGGCGCCGGTGATCAGTGCGATTTTACGGGTCATGGTGGGTGCCTCCGGTCAGTGATGGTGAAACCAGTGTATTTGTCCGCCTTGGCCGTGATAAATAGCGCTATAGCGGAATCACTGGTCGGATAAGGCGAACAATCACATGAACAAGCTTGAGCTGTTGCGCACCTTCGTGCGCGTCACCGAACTGTCGAGTTTCACCGCCGCCAGCGACAGCCTGGGCCTGCCACGTTCCACGGTGTCCGAGCATGTGCAGGCGCTGGAAGAACTGCTCGGCGCGCGCCTGTTGCAGCGCACCACGCGCAAGGTGCAGGCGACCCAGGACGGCCGTGTGTTGTACGAGCGCAGTAAGGATCTGTTGGCGCACATGGAAGAGCTGGAGGGT
Organism: Pseudomonas cedrina subsp. fulgida; assembly: GCA_016937595.1. GTDB lineage: Bacteria > Pseudomonadota > Gammaproteobacteria > Pseudomonadales > Pseudomonadaceae > Aquipseudomonas > Aquipseudomonas fulgida. The sequence continues at coordinate 5,035 of JAFHKH010000243.1, forward strand.
TTGTTTCGCCAGGATGAAGCGCAACTGAGCGGGCGCATTCGGGTGGACATGCCTAACGTGATGGCGCGCGAACTGATCCTGCCGCGCCTGCCGCCGTTCATGGAGGCGCACCCGTTGATCGCCCTGGAGATCAGCAGTTCCGACCGTCAGGTGGACCTGATCGCCGAAGGGTTTGACTGCGTACTACGGGTCGGCGCCCAGCCTGACCAAACGGTCGTGGCGCGGCGGGTGTGCAGCATGCCGATGGTCAATTGCGTCAGCGCCGGTTACCTCAAGCGCTACGGCCGCCCCGAGACGCTGGCCGACCTGGCGCAGCATCAGTTGGTGCACTACGTGCGGCCGTTGGGCGCGCGTTCGGCGGGTTTCGAATACCAGCTTGGCAACAAAGTGCAGCGGGTGGCGATGGCGGGACGTGTCACCGTGAACAGCACCGATGCCTACCAGGCCGCGTGCCTGGGCGGTTTCGGTATCACCCAGGTGCCGTTGCTGGGCATTCGCGGGTTATTGGCCAGCGGTGAGCTGGTTGCGGTACTGCCGGATTACCCGGCACCGCCGTTGGATGTCTCGTTGCTCTACGCCGGTCAACGGCATCTGCCGCTGCGGGTACGGGTGTTCATGGATTGGCTCGCCGCGACATTGCAGTCCCAACTTTAGCGGCGCGCCGACAACTGCTGCGGCGCGAGGAAGGCGTCGTGGAAATAATCGCGCACCGCCTGCATCGCCGGGGTGAACGCACGTTCGCGGTGCCAGGCCAGCCCCACGCTCATTGGCGTGACCGGGTCGGTGACGGTCAGGGTTTCAATGCGCTTGCCTTCCAGGGACCAGGGGCGGTGCACCAGGTCTGAGAGGATCGCCACGCCGCTGCCATTGGCGACCATGCTGCGCACCGCTTCCACCGAACTGGTGCGCAACCGCACCTTCGGCGTTTGCCCGGCCTGTTCCCAATAGCGCATGGCACTGTGTTCGGCTTCGTCGACGGTGAGCAGGATATAGGGTTCCTGGGCCACATCGGCCAGGCTCACGGCGCCGCGCTCGCACAAGGGGTGATGGCTGGGCAGCCACAGGCGGCGTTCGGAATTGAACAGGATTTCCGAGACGATGGCCGGGTGGGTGAGGTTGGCGGTGAGCACCACCGCCATGTCGAACTGGCCGTCGAGCAAACCGTGCTCGATGGCCTGGCGCTCTTGCTCGAACACCTCAATGGTCACATCCGGGTGCCAGTGTTCCAGGCGCTGCAAGTGGTGGGGCAGGAAGTAGCCGAGCACCGTGTAGCTGGCGGCCAGGCGCAACACGCCGCGGGCGCGGTAGTCGGGCAGCGGGCTATTGAGCGCGTCATCGACGCTGCGCAGGATCACATAGGCCCGGTTGAGAAAGTGCCGGCCGGCATCGGTCAGGTTCATGCCTTGGGCCGAGCGCACAAACAGTTGTACGCCGAGCATCGCCTCCAGCTCCTTGATGGCCGTGGTCACCGCCGACTGGGAGATGTTCAGGTGGATGGCCGCCTGGGAAATCTGGCCGATCTCGGCGGTGGCGACGAAATAACGGACTTGGCGCAACGTTAAAGACATACCGTACTCCCATGATCGTTCCCCACGCTGCGCGTGGTAACGCAGCCTTGGACGCTCCGCGTCCGCTTCTGTGTGTATCTGATTTTCAGAAGATGGCCCATCTGATAATAGATCTTCCCAAGGGGTCAAGCCGCAGCCTACTTTTCCTGTATCACCCAGGCGCAGAGGCTCCAATGCAAGCAGTGGATTTCAACTCAGACATGGGCGAAGGCTTCGGCCCTTGGACCATCGGCGATGGCGTTGACGCCGAACTGATGGCCTATATCAGCTCGGCCAATATCGCCACCGGCTTCCACGCCGGCGACCCCGGCACCATGCGCCGCACGGTCGAGCGCGCCAAGCAATTGGGCGTGGCCATCGGCGCGCATCCGGGGTTCCGCGACCTGGTCGGCTTTGGCCGTCGCCATATCAACGCGCCGGCCCAGGAACTGGTGGACGACATGCTTTACCAACTCGGTGCCCTGCGCGAAATCGCCCGTGCCCAGGGCGTGCCCCTGCAACACATCAAGCCCCATGGTGCGCTGTATATGCACCTGGCCCGCGACGAGGAAGCGGCGCGGCTGTTGGTGCAAAACCTGCAACTCATCGAGCCGACGCTGTTGCTGTACTGCATGCCCGACTCGGTGATCTGGCGTGTCGCCAAGGAGCTCGGGCAGCCGGTGGTGCGCGAGTTCTACGCCGACCGTGAGTACGACCTGAGCGGCTCCATCGTGTTTACCCGCAACGTGCGCGCGCTGGACCCCGCGACGGTGGCGGCGCGTGTCTTGCGCGCGTGCCAGACCGGGCGTGTACGCACCGTGGAAGGCGAAGACCTGTTTATCGAATTCGACTCCATCTGCCTGCACAGCGACACACCCGGCGCATTGGAACTGGTGCAAGCCACCCGCGAAGCGCTGGACCAGGCGGGCATCGTGGTCAAGCCCCCTCAATAAGATCGAACCATCCCTTGTTTGCCTGCCTTTCTACAATGATTCCAAGAGGAACAGACATGGCTGAAACGTCCCCCATCCGCTACAGCTTCGGCGGTGATGAACACTTGTTTGCCGAGGTCAGCGAGAGCATGTCCCTGGAAGCCTTTTTCAAAGGCATGGCGGTGACCCGCGCCGTGGAGCGCCTGGCGCTGGAAGGCGTGCTGGATGTGTGCCTGGCCAACGCGTCGTTCCAGATCCGCTTCGACCCCGACCGCATCGCGCCTCATGCGCTGCTGGACGCGGTGCAGACCGCCGAAGCCCAGGCCGTGGCCGAACGCACCTTGCACACGCGCATCATCGAAATCCCGGTGCTCTACAACGACCCGTGGACCCACGAAACCCTCATGCGTTTTCGCGACCGCCACCAAGACCCCAGCGGCACCGACCTGGAGTATGCCGCCCGCATCAATGGCCTGGCCGATGTCGACGCGTTTATCGCCGCCCACAGTGGCGCGCCATGGTTTGTGTCGATGGTCGGCTTTGTCGCGGGCCTGCCGTTCATGTTCCAGATGGTCGAACGCGAGCGCCAATTGCAGGTGCCCAAATACCTGCGCCCGCGCACCGACACGCCCAAACTCACCCTCGGCCACGGCGGCTGTTTTGGCTGCATTTATTCGGTGCGCGTGCCGGCGGTTACCAGATGTTCGGCGTGACCCCGGCGCCGATCTACGACCCGGCGCAGCAACTGGCGTACCTCAAGGAGCACATGGTGTTCTTCCGCCCCGGCGATATCGTGCAGTTCAAACCGATCGAGCGCGATGCCTACGACCTGGCCGTTGCCGACGTGGACGCGGGACGTTTCGATTTGCGCATCCGTGCGGTGGAGTTTTCCCTCGATGCCTTTCTCGCCGACCCCGTTGGTTACCCGAAAACCCTGCAGGAGGCGCTGGCATGATCAAGGTCCTCAAACCCGGCCTGGCCACCTCCGTGCAGGACCTTGGCCGCGAAGGTTATTACCACTTGGGCATCCCGCCGTCGGGCGCGCTGGACCAGTACGCCTTGAGTGCGGCCAACCATCTGGTGGGCAATCCGCTGGGCGCGGCGGGGCTGGAGTGCACATTGATTGGCCCCGAACTGGAGTTTCAACAGGATGCCTTGGTGGCGCTCAGCGGCGCGCTGATGGCGCCGCGCCTGGACGGCGAAGTGGTGCATCAGGACACCGCCTTCCCGGTGCGCGCCGGGCAGGTGTTGCGCTTTGAATTTCCCAGGGCCGGCGCGCGGACGTATCTGGCGGTGGCCGGTGGCATCGACGTGCCGCAGGTGCTGGGCAGCCGCTCGACCTACACCCTCGGCGCACTCGGTGGGTTTCACGGTCGACGCTTGCAGGAGGGCGATCTATTGCCCATCGGCGACGCCAGCGGCACGGGCCGCGCGGGCAACAGCCTGCCGATGGCGTTGCGCCGTTCGGTCGGCGGCGATGTGACCCTGCGCGTGGTGCCGGGGCTGTATTACGAGCGGCTGACGGAGGCGGCCAAGCGCAGCTTTTTTGCCGAACCCTGGACGGTAGGTTCCGAGGCCGACCGCATTGGCTATCGTTTCAAGGGCGGCAGTGCGTTGAGCTTCCAGCCGCGTGAGCAACCGTTTGGCGCGGGGTCGGATCCGTCGAATATCGTCGACAGTTGCTACCCGATTGGTTCGATCCAGGTGCCGGCGGGGCTGGAGCCGATTGTGCTGCATCGGGACGCGGTGTCGGGCGGCGGCTACGCGATGATCGGCACGGTGATCAGTGCCGACTTGGACCTGATCGGGCAGATGCAGCCGAACCAGCGGGCGGGGTTCGTGGCGGTGACGCTGGAAGAGGCATTGGAGGCGCGGCGGGTGTACAAGAAGCGCCTGAAAATGATGGCCGGATTATTCAATTCCTGAAACGGCAGAGGACTCCATGTGGGAGCGGGCTTGCTCGCGAAAGCGCGGTATCAGTCACCTGATTCATCGACTGACACACCGTCTTCGCGAGCAAGCGCTCCACAGTTTTGTTCTATGTGGTGTCAGAAAAGTTGAGTGAACAACCAGTACAAGCTGCCCGACAGCAGGATGGCGGCTGGCAGTGTAAGCACCCAGGCCATCAGCAAATTGCGGATGGTCTTCATCTGCAAACCA
>JAFHKH010000244.1 GCA_016937595.1 Pseudomonas cedrina subsp. fulgida
CGAAGGCGGCGGCACTGCCAGCATTTTCAACGCCTGACCCACCGCTTTCGCAGCCTCGCTAAAGCTCGACAGCTCCCACAGGGAGATTTGTCGACCTCTGAAAGTCGTGTAGATACCCAGGGAGTTGCAAGGCGACCACCTGGGCGGTGTTAGACTGCCGTCCCGTTTTGCTTCAGATAATTCCCGATGGGCCCTTTCGACTGGCTGCCTCACGCGCCCCTTGAACCTGTGCAGCTCGATTGGCTGAACGGGGTCGAGCTGGCTGTGCTGCGCCTTGACCTTATTGACCCGCTGATCAGCGGCAACAAGTGGTTCAAGCTCACCGGGCACTTGGTCCAGGCGCAGGACGCCTGCGGCATCATCAGCCTGGGCGGCGCCTACTCCAACCATCTGCACGCCTTGGCTGCGGCGGGAAAACGCTTTGGCTTTCCCACCGTCGGCCTGCTGCGCGGCCATCCGCAAGACACGCCCACCGTGCTCGACCTGAAAGCCTTTGGCATGCAGCTGCATTGGTTGGGCTATGGCGGCTATCGTGCGCGCCACGCCCCCGACTTCTGGTGGCCGTGGCGTGAGCGATATCCCCAGTTGCACCCGGTGCCCGAAGGTGGCGGTGGCTTGGCGGGTGCGTTGGGTTGCGCAGTGCTGCTGGAGCAGGTGCGCGCCCAGTTGCCCGCCCTGGGTTGGGCCGACTATGACGCCTGGTGGCTGGCCGCAGGCACCGGCACCACCCTGGCCGGTCTGGCGCTGGCGGAGGCGGGCGCGCATCGGGTATACGGCGCCATGGCGGTGCCGGATGACCACGGTGTGGCGCAAAACGTCGAGGCCATCGTGCAGGGCGGTTATGAGTGCGTGGATGCGAGCCGAGGCGGCTTTGCCCGCGTCGATCCGGTGCTGCTTGAGTTTATCGACGCCACTTACCAAGCCTGCGGCCTGCCATTGGAACCGCTTTACACCGCCAAGGCGTTATTGGCCTTGAAGGCGCAGGTCGAGGCCGGGCGCTTCCGGCCCGGTACTCGCCTGATATTCGTGCACACCGGCGGCCTGCAGGGCCGCCGAGGGTTCACGGGCTAACGCGCTTGCCCGGCATCATGCGCAACACGGTGTTGTCGCGCAGGAGGTAATGGTGGGCAATACCCGCCAACGCATGCAGCCCGATCAGCCAGTAACCGATCTGGCCGAACAGCACATGCCAGCCTTCAATCTCCTTGGCCAACGCCTTGTCTTGTGCGATCAACGGCGGCAGCTCCATCCCATAGAACATCACCGAATGCCTTCGGCACTGACGATCAGCCAACCGGCAATCGGCATACCGATCATCAGCGCATACAGCGCGGCATGCACCAGCGTCGCCAACCGGCTCTGCCATTGCGGCGGCGCCGGCACGATCCTGGGCGCCACGCCAAGGCTGCGCGCGAACAAACGCAGCCACACCAGCACAAACACGGTAAGGCCGAACATGAAGTGCATCTCGACGATCAGTGTTCGCGCGCCGCTGCCTTTTGGAAACTGGCCGCGTAACTCAATGCAGGCGTAGACCACCGCCAGCAGCACCACCATCAACCAATGCAACGCGATCGACAGGCTGCTGTAGCGTGTATCGGAATTTTTCCACGGCATCGCTGGGTTCCTCATTCATCAGGTCACCTCCGTTCTTTGTGACGAAGTGTGTTTAATGTATGCCTGTTTCGTGCCATTTACCCGCTGCTCCCGCAGTTTTCTTGACGTCGATCAGTGGCTTTGCGGCATTTCACCACGGCCCAGGCGCGCATTGATGTCATCGATGACCGCAGGCAGGTCGCTGAGGGTGTCGATCAGATAATGCGGGCGCGAGCCTTCGAACAGTGCCTCGATGCGCGTGCGCTCGCTGGCCAATGTGGCGTCGTCCAGGGCTTGGAACTGCGCGTAGGTCAGGCCCAGCGCGTTGCCGGAACAGGTCAGGGCCACGGTCCACATCCCGGCGCGGCGGCCTTCGAGGATGCCCGGCACCGTATCGTCGACTTTCACGCAGGCGGCCACATCATCAATGCCCAGCGCGATGACGTTCGCCAGGGCCTGGGCCGCCACGGGCGGCCGTTGGGCACTTCGTCGGTGGCGACGACATGGTCGGCGATGTAGCCGTTGGTGGCGGCCAGGGCGACGACCTTGTCCATCACCTGCTTGGGGTAACCGGAGCAGGAACCGATCTTCAGGCCTTGCACGCGCAGCCGGGCGATGGTGTCGAGGGCACCGGGGATGAGCGCCGAGTGCTCGGCGATCTTTTCGATCTGCAGCGGCATGAAGCGCTGGTACAGCGCGGTCACATCGTCATCGGTCGGCGTGCGGCCGACGACCTGGCGGTAGCGTTCGGCGACCTGCGGTTGATCGCACAGGGTGCGGATGTGGTCCCATTTGCCCATGCCCATCGGGCCACGGGCTTCTTCGATGGACACCTGCACGCCGAACTCGGCAAAGGCTTCGACAAAAATCTGCGTGGGCGCGAATGAGCCGAAGTCGACCACGGTGCCGGCCCAGTCGAGGATAACGGCCTGGAGGGTGTTGGGAGTGTGGTAGGTCATGCTGGCGTTCCGATGGAGGAAAGAGGGATATGCATCGCGTGCAGCGCGTCGCCGATGGCGGTGACGGCGGCGTGCATCTGCGCCGCATCGATATGGCCGATGCAGCCCACGCGGAAGGTGTCCACCTGGGTCAATTTACCCGGATACAAGATGAACCCTCGGGCCTTGACCCGCTCGTAGAAGTCGTTGAACTGGTAACGCGAGTCTTGCGGCGCGTAAAAGGTGACGATGATGGGGGCCTGGATCGCTGCCGGCAGGAAGCTGCGCAGGCCGAGTTCGGCCATGCCCTGCAGCAGCGCCTGGCAGTTGCGCGCATAGCGTTGATGGCGTGCGCGCAGGCCACCTTCCTCGGCATATTGCAACAGCGCTTCATGCAGGGCCGCGACCACGTGGGTCGGCGGGGTGAAACGCCATTGGCCGGTCCTGGCCATGTAGGCGTGCTGGTCGAACAGGTCCATCGCCAGGGAATGGCTATTGCCTTCGGCAGCGGCCAGCGCTTGTTTATCGGCGAACACAAAGCCCATGCCCGGCACGCCTTCCAGGCATTTGCCGGAGGCGGCGACCAGGGCGTCGAACGGCACTTCCCGCGCATCGATCGGCAGTGCGCCGAAGGAACTCATGGCATCGATGATCAGGCGCTTGCCGTGCTGTTTCACAACCCGGGCGATCTGCGCCAGCGGGTTGAGAATGCCGGTGCTGGTTTCGCAATGGATCAGCGCGACGTGGGTGATGGCTGGGTCGGCGCGCAGCAGACGCTCCACATCGGCGGCGGTGGTGGGCGCGTCTTCGGCGGTTTCAAAGGTGCTGACGTCGCGGCCGAGCACCTCGCAGATCTTCGCCAGGCGCTTGCCGTAGGCGCCGTTGATCAGCACCAGCACCTTGCCGTTGCGCGGCACCAGGGTGCCGATGGCGGCTTCGACGGCGAAGGTGCCGCTGCCTTGCAATGGCACGCAGTGGTGGCTGTGCGCGCCGTCGATGATTGCCAGCAATTGCTCGCAGACGCTGGCGGTGAGCCGGTTGAAGCGCTCGTCCCACGAACCCCAGTCCGACCAGCATTGCCTGGCGGGTGCGGGCGGACGTGGTCAAGGGACCGGGCGTGAGCAAGAGGGGCATCGTCATTACAAATCCTCGGAGCATCGGTTGAATCTACGGCGCCTAAATTGCAGTTTGGCTTGTTATCAATCAAATTGTTTGTTGTTATGCGAGCTATCAGTGAGGCCGATAACAATGAACCTGTTTCAGTTGCGTGCATTCGATGCTGTCGCCCGTGAGGGCAGCTTTACCCGTGCGGCGGCGCGGCTGTTTATCAGCCAGCCGGCGGTCACCGGGCATATCAAGGCGTTGGAGGAGCACTACCAGATCCCGCTGCTGCGGCGTACCGCGCGCCGGGTGGAGGTGACCGAGGAGGGCGCGCGCCTGGCGGCTATCACGCGGTCGATCTTTGGCTTGGTGGATGAGGCGCAGGCGATGCTGGAGGCGAACCGGCAACTGCTCACCGGGCGCCTGGAAGTGGCGGCGGACGGCCCGCACCTGGTGATGCCGATGATCGCCAACCTGCGTGCGCGCTACCCCGGGATTACCGTCAACCTGCGCCTGGGCAATGCCCAGGACACCTTGGCGGCGCTGCTGTCCGAACACGCCGATGTGGCGGTGCTCACCGAAGTGGAGCCGCGCAACGGCCTGCATCTTGAGCCGCTGGGTGAGTCACGGATCTGCGCGCTGGTGCCAACGGGCCATCCGTGGGCAAGGCAGGCCGAGGGCATCCGCCTGGCGCAATTGCATGAGGTGATCATGGTGCTGCGCGAGCCGGGTTCCATCACCCGGCGCACCTTGGATGACGCTTGCCTGGCGGCCGGTGTACTGCCTACGGTGCTGCTGGAGCTGGACAGCCGCGAAGCGGTGACCGAGGCCGTTGCCGCCGAATTGGGGGTAGGCGTGGTGTCGTCAATGGAGGTCAGCCCGGACCCTCGGGTGCGGGCGATTGCGTTGCAAGGTGACGGGCTGGTCAACCGGCACATGCTCGGCTGCCTGGAACGGCGTCGCTCATTGCGCCTGATCCAGGCGTTTTTCGCGTTGGCGCCCTGACGGTTTTTTGGTGGAACGATGTGTGCTCGCGCTATAAACTCTGCCCCCAAAGCGCCGGCCAGTAGACGTTTCGGCGCGATGGACGAAAAGAGAGTGAGTCATGGGCGCACAGTGGAAAGTCAAACATAAAGAAGCGGCAGCCAATGCCAAGGGCAAGATCTTCGGCAAGCTGGTCAAAGAAATCACCATCGCCGCCCGCAACGGTGCCGACACCGCCACCAACGCCCACCTGCGTCTGGTGGTGGAGCAGGCCAAAAAGGCTTCGATGCCCAAGGAAACCCTGGACCGCGCGATCAAGAAGGGCGCCGGTCTGCTCGGTGAAACCGTGCAATACCACCGCGTGACCTACGAAGGCTTTGCCCCGCACCAGGTGCCGCTGATCGTCGAGTGCGTGACCGACAACATCAACCGCACCGTGGCGGAAATCCGCGTGGCGTTCCGCAAGGGCAACTGGGCGCTTCCGGTTCCGTGGCCTGGGACTTCAACCACGTCGGCCTGATCGAAGCCTCGCCGGACAGCCCGGACGCCGATCCGGAAATGGCCGCGATCGAAGCCGGTGCACAGGATTTCGAAGCGGGCGAGGAAGAAGGCACCACCCTGTTCATCACCGAGACCACCGACCTGGACGCCGTACAGAAGGCACTGCCGGAGCAGGGTTTCACCGTGCTGTCGGCCAAGCTGGGTTACCTCTCGAAAAACCCGGTGAGCGGTTTGAGCGATGAGCAGATGGCGGAAGTCGAAGCCTTCCTGGAAGGCCTGGACAACCATGATGACGTGCAGGACATGTTTGTCGGCCTGGCGGGCTGATTTCCAGCTGGATAAATGAGGTCTAACTGTGGGAGCGGGCTTCT
>JAFHKH010000245.1 GCA_016937595.1 Pseudomonas cedrina subsp. fulgida
AGCCCGCTCCCACATTTAGCCCGAGTTCCGTCAGCTCAACCTCAGCGCTTGACCTGCTTCAAGGTCTCGGCAATCAGGAACGCCAATTCCAGCGACTGATCGGCATTCATCCGAGGGTCGCAGTGCGTGTGATAGCGGTCCGATAAGCCATCCTCGGTGATCGGCCGCGCGCCGCCGATGCATTCGGTGACGTTCTGCCCGGTCATCTCGATATGAATCCCGCCGGCATACGTGCCCTCGGCCTGGTGCACCTGGAAGAATTCCTTCACTTCGCCCAGGATCTGCGCAAAGTCGCGGGTCTTGTAACCGCTGCTGGCCTTGATGGTGTTGCCGTGCATCGGGTCCGAGCTCCACAGCACCTGCTTGCCCTCGCGCTGCACGGCGCGGATCAGGCCGGGCAGGTGGTCGCCGACCTTGCCCGCGCCCATGCGCGCGATCAGGTTGAGGCGGCCGGGATCGTTGTCCGGGTTGAGGATGTCGATCAGGCGGATCAGGTCGTCCGGGTTCATGCTCGGGCCGACCTTGACCCCGATCGGGTTGTTCACTCCGCGCAGGAACTCGACATGGGCGCCGTCCAGCTGGCGGGTGCGGTCGCCGATCCACAGCATATGCGCCGAGCAGTCGTAGTAGTCGTTGGTCAGGCTGTCGCGGCGCACGAAAGCTTGCTCATAATTGAGCAGCAGCGCTTCGTGGGCGGTGAAGAAGCTGGTTTCGCGCAGTTGCGGCGAGCTGTCCATGCCGCAGGCGCGCATGAACGCCAGGGTTTCGTCGATGCGATCAGCCAGTTGGCTGTACTTCTCGGCCAGGGCGGAGTTGGCGATAAAGTCCAGGTTCCACTGGTGCACTTGATGCAGGTCGGCAAACCCGCCCTGGGCGAAGGCGCGCAGCAGGTTCAGGGTGGCGGTGGACTGGTGGTACGACTGCAACAGGCGGTCCGGGTCCGGCACACGGCTTTTTTCGTCGAAGCCGATGCCATTGACGATATCGCCACGGTAGGCGGGCAGGGTGATGCCGTCGAGGGTTTCGTCGTTGGCTGAGCGCGGCTTGGCGAACTGGCCGGCCATGCGCCCGACTTTCACCACCGGGCAGCCGGCGGCGAAGGTCATCACAATGGCCATCTGCAGCAGCACCTTGAAGGTGTCGCGGATTTTCGCGGCGGAGAATTCGGCAAAGCTTTCGGCGCAATCGCCGCCTTGCAACAGGAACGCGCGGCCTTGGGTGACCTCGGCAAACTGGCGACGCAACTCGCGGGCCTCCCCGGCAAATACCAGCGGCGGGTAGCTGGCCAGGCTCTGCTCCACTTGCAGCAAGTGCGCGGCGTCCGGGTACTGGGGTTGTTGCTGGATCGGCAGGGCGCGCCAGCTGTCGGGGCTCCAGGGTTGGCTCATCATGCACTCGATTGGTTGGTTGACGGTCGGGTGCCAATGTTATCAGCAATTAGTGCGTGACCTGTTGCCGCCGCTTGGCCGACAATCGCGCCTTTGCCCTGCCCTGAACCCGTTAGGAGTAGTGATGACCGAGGAGCGTGTCGAGCGCCTGCTCGCCGAAGTCCATGATGACTTCGGCATGATCCGTGTGCTCGAAGTGGCCGATTACCGTTTTCTCGAGTTCGGCGACGCCATCGAGCAAAGCTGCGTGTTCACGGCTGATCCGAGCTGGCTGGAGTACGACTACACCCGCGCGATGCTGATCGGCGCGTTGTGCCATGAGCAACCGGAGAGCGCATTGTTCCTTGGCCTGGGCGCTGGCACGTTGACCCAGGCGTGCCTGAAGTTCCTGCCGTTGGAGGACGTCGAAGCCATCGAGCTGCGCCCCGATGTACCGCGCCTGGCCATTGAATACCTGGGGCTGGACGACGACCCGCGGCTGTATATCCGCATCGGCGACGCCCTGCAATTGCTGGAGAGCGCCGAATCGGCCGACTTGATCTTCGTCGACCTCTATACCGACGTCGGCCCTGGTGTCGGCCACCTGGCCTGGACCTTCCTGGAAAACTGCCAGAAGAAACTCAACCCCGGTGGCTGGCTGGTGATCAACCAGTGGGCCACCGACGATGGCAAGCCCCTGGGGGCGGCGTTGTTGCGCGGCTTGTACCATCGGCATTACTGGGAGCTGCCGGTGAAGGAGGGCAATGTGATTTTGCTGGTGCCGGCGGAGCTGGATCAGGCGTTGGACCTGGATGCGCTGTCCGTTCGGGCTGAAGGGCTGGCGCCGCGCCTGGGGTATTCGTTGCAGGCGTTGATCAAGGCTATTCGGCCGGCAACTTAGCCGCCTGTCAGGACGCCTTCGCGAGCAAGCCCGCTCCCACATTTGGACCTTATTCCTACAGGTTAAATGCGGTCGAGTGTGGGAGGGGCTTGCTCGCGAAGAGGCCATCACTGCCGACGGCTAACTCAGGGTCTTCAAACCCCCTTGAACACCCCCGGGCGCTTCTCGATCATCGCCCGCACACCTTCCCTGGCATCCTCGCTGTTGAACAGCTTCTCGACCAGCGGCGGCAAGGCCGCAGCCGCAACGGTTTCGCCTTCCCTATGCGCCAAGCGTGCCGACATCAATGTGGCTTGAACCCCAAGCGGCGCCTGCCGTGCGATGCGATTGGCCAGTTCGACGGCGCGCGGCAGCAGGTCTTCGCTGGCCATCACCTCCTGCACCAGGCCCAGGCGCAGGGCTTCATGGGCGTCGAACTCGTCACCGGTCAGCAACCAGCGCATTGCGTTGCCCCAGCCGGCGATCTGATGAAAGCGCAACGTTGCGCCGCCAAACGGGAAAATCCCGCGCTGTACTTCCATTTGTGCAAAGCGCGTATTGCTCGCGCAAAGATTGATGTCCGCCGCCAGCATCAGCTCGATACCGAGGGTCAGGCAGTAACCCTGCGCGGCGACGATCACCGGCTTGCTCACGCGCGGGCCGTTGAACACGCCCCAGGGGTCACAGCCTCCCTGCGGTGGTTGCCAGCCACCGGCCATCACGCTGCTGACATTCGCCAGGTCCAGCCCTGCGGTAAAATGATCGCCGTGGGCAAATACCACCGCCACCCGCGCTTCGGTATTTCGATCAAATTCGCCATACGCCAGGCTCAGCTCATTGAGCAGGTCCAGGTCGAAAGCGTTGCGCTTGGCCACGCGGTCCAGGCCCAACAACAGGACATGGCCCTGCAGTTCACGGCTGACGCGGCTGTTGCTGGTTTGATTCATCGAGTGTGCCCTCGGGGTGCGGGGGGAAGGTTTCAGGCCTCGGGGCCGGAAAGGTCGGGTGAACCGTTTAAGCGTTATGCCCAGCAGGGCCGGGCCTTTGGAAAATATACCCTGGCGCGGTTATGCGCAAAGGCTGTGACGCCGTACGGTTTATCGGTGCTTTCCGATAAAAAAAGCTCCCTTTTTCAGCTATTTCCGGTATAGTGCGCGCCGGCCTTTAACCGGGCCGCGTTTAGGTAGCGCAATTCCCCGAAGCCAGCTTCGGCTGCACGTCCGCACAGCGGACTCTCCCTTGACGAATCTTTTTCATTCATTCGTTTTCGCAAATCCCCGCCGACAAAGCAGCCAGGGCGACTCTTGAGTCTCAACACGGCATGCGCAGCTTTGGAGCATGGGTCTTTGCGGATGCACTTAGAGGCAGACCCATGACCCAGGAAACCGGCGGCTTCGCCGCTTTTAATCTTAACCCGAACATTCTCGCCGCCGTCATCGCGACAGGCTACGAAGAACCTTCGGCTATTCAGCAGCAATCGATCCCGATCATCATGGCCGGCCAGGACATGATTGGCCAGGCGCAGACCGGTACCGGTAAAACCGCCGCGTTCGCCCTGCCTATCCTGCACTGCATCGATCCTGCCAAGCGCGAACCGCAAGCCCTGATCCTGGCGCCAACGCGTGAGTTGGCGCTGCAAGTAGCAACCGCTTTTGAAACCTACGCCAAGCAAATGCCAGGCGTCACTGTCGTGGCCGTCTACGGCGGCGCGCCGATGGGCCCGCAACTCAAGGCAATCCGTAATGGCGCACAGATCGTTGTCGCCACTCCGGGCCGCCTGTGCGACCACCTGCGTCGTGACGAGAAAGTCCTGTCGACCGTGAACCACCTGGTTCTGGACGAAGCTGACGAAATGTTGAAGCTGGGCTTCATGGATGACCTGGAAGTCATCTTCAAGGCACTGCCTCCGACCCGTCAGACCGTACTGTTCTCGGCCACCCTGCCACAGTCGATCCGTGCCATTGCCGAACGCCACCTGCGCGATCCGCAACACGTGAAGATCCAGACCAAGACCCAGACCGTTACCGCGATCGAACAGGCTCACCTGTTGGTTCACGCTGACCAGAAGACCTCGGCCGTATTGAGCCTGCTGGAAGTCGAAGACTTCGACGCTCTGATCATGTTCGTGCGCACCAAGCAAGCGACCCTGGACCTGGCCAGCGCCCTGGAAGCCAAAGGTTACAAAGCCGCTGCGCTGAACGGTGACATCGCCCAGAACCAGCGTGAGCGCGTCATCGACTCCCTCAAGGATGGCCGCCTGGACATCGTGGTCGCGACGACGTTGCCGCCCGTGGCCTCGACGTTCCACGTATCACCCACGTGTTCAACGTTGACATGCCTTACGATCCGGAATCCTACGTGCACCGTATCGGC
>JAFHKH010000246.1 GCA_016937595.1 Pseudomonas cedrina subsp. fulgida
GAAGAGGCCCTCAGCGTTTCGCTGCGCTATTGCCCTGTGCCACCACCCAATCCACCACCTGCCTGTTCAACTGATCGCCCGCCTGCGCAAACCCGGCCACCACGGCGGGCACCTTGGTGCCAGTCACCGGCCGCCGCACCTCAAACCGCCGGCTGGCAATAATTCGCTGATCGCTCCCGCGCACCAATCGCGCGTCGAGGCGGATCACCACCTCCACCCCGCTGCCGTGGTATTCACTCTGGAACGCCTGCAATTGCCCGCCCAGCTCGTAGTCGGACTGCAGGTTGGTGTCGTCGGTACTCAACAACGTCACCCGCCCGTCGCGCTGAAAGCCGTCCAGCAGGCGATTGCGCAACAGCACCGGCGACGGATCGCTCCAGCGCGCGTTGGCGTAGCTGCTGATCAGGTCACCCTTGGGCACCACGGCAATGCGCGGGCTGTCGAGAAACTCGCTGGTCTGCGGCTTGGTCACGCGCAGCGACCAGGCCACGGGTGTGCCTTGGGGGGCGGTCTGCGACGCGGCCAAACGGTAGACATCCGAAGGATCGGCCTTGGGCAGGATCGAGCACGCGCTGAGCAGCGCCAGGGCCGCGAGGGCAATGATTGGGTAAGCACGCTTCATGGCGTGAACTCCTTGTTCTTGTCGCTGCCCAGCAGGTAACCGCTGGGGTTGGCTTCCAGGCGGCGGGAGATGGCGCGCAGCGAACCGAGGGTTTCGCGCAGTTCACGCACGGCCGGCGCCAGTTCGTTGAGGCCCTGCAAGCCACTGTTCACCGAGCTTTTGTTGTCGGTCAGCAACGTGTTGAGAGTGGCTGTGCTGTGTTCAAGGGATTTCATGGCCTGCTCGGCGCTGCCGAAGGCCTGTTTACCTTGTTCGTTGAGCAAGCCATTGGCGCTACGCATCAGCACGGTGGTCTGTTCCAGGGCGGCGCGGCCTGCTTGCTTACTTGCATCAACTGTTGCATGACCACCTTGATATCGCCGCGTTGATCGGCAATCGCCCCCGTGGTTTGTTCAAGATGGTCCAGGGTGTTGCTGATGCGCTCCACATTCTGCGCCGAGAACATCGCGTTGGCGTTGTGCAGCAGCAGGTTGACGCTGGTCATCAGGTCGTTGCTGTTGGTCAGCAGGCGCGCGATGGGCGAAGGCGAGGCAATGATCTGCGGCAGGTTGCCGTCCTTGCCCTTGAGTTCCGCGCTTTGCGGTGTACCGCCGCTGAGCTGGATGATCGAGGTGCCGGTGATGCCGGTCAGGGCCAGTTTGGCCTGGGTGTCTTCCTTGATCGGCGTCTGCCCGGCCAGGCGGATGCGTGCCAGCACGCGGCGCGGGTCCTTGGGATCCAGGCGCAGGCTGTGACGTCGCCCACCTTGATCCCGCTGTACTGCACCGCGCTGCCTTGGGACAGCCCGCTGACCGCCTCGTTGAAGATCACTTCGTAGTCCTGGAAGGCGCTGTCGACGCTGGACTTGGCCAGCCACAGGCCGAACAGCAGTGCGCCGACCACCACGATTACGCTGAACAGACCGATCATCACATGATGGGCTCGGGTTTCCATGTCATACCTCGTTGAGCGATTGAGCGGCATCCAATGCCGCGCGGCCACGGGGGCCGTGAAAGTATTCGTGAATCCACGCGTCGTCGGTTTCCGAGACGATGTCGATGGCGCCAGCCACCAACACTTTCTTCTGCGCCAGCACCGCCACGCGGTCGGTGATGGTGTACAGCGTGTCTAGGTCGTGGGTGACCAGGAACACACTCAGGCCCAGCGCATCGCGCAGGGTCAGGATCAACTGGTCGAATTGCGCCGCGCCAATCGGATCGAGGCCGGCGGTGGGTTCGTCGAGGAACAGGATGTCCGGGTCCAGGGCCAGGGCGCGGGCCAAGGCGGCGCGCTTGATCATGCCGCCGGACAGCGAGGCCGGGTATTTGTCCGCCGCCGACAGCGGCAACCCGGCCAGCGCCAGTTTGACCGCGGCCAAATGTTCGGCGTCGCGGCGGCTGAGACCGGCGTGTTCGATCAGCGGCAGTGCGACGTTTTCGGTTACGGTCAGCGAGGAAAACAGCGCGCCCTTCTGGAACAGCACGCCGAAACGTCGTTCCACCAGCGAGCGCTCATGTTCCGAGAGGTTTGGCAGGTTCTTGCCGAACACCCGCACCTGGCCTTCGCTGGGCCGGCGCAGGCCGACAATACTGCGCAGCAGCACCGATTTGCCGCTACCGGAGCCGCCGACCACGGCCAGGATCTCGCCCTTGTACACATCCAGGTCGAGCTGTTCGTGCACACTTTGGCTGCCAAAGCGATTGCACAGGCCGCGCACTTCAATCACCGCCTCAGCGGGCGCTCGGTGCAGGCGACTCACCAGCCCATCTCCATGAAGAACAACGCGGCCACCGCATCCAGCACGATCACCACAAAAATCGATTGCACCACGCTGGAGGTGGTGTGAGCGCCAACCGACTCGGCGCTGCCGCTGACCTTGAAGCCCTCGAGGCAGCCGATGGCCGCGATCAGGAAGGCGAAGATCGGCGCCTTGATCATGCCCACCACGAAGTGCTGCACGCCGATGTCCGAGTGCAGCAGTGACAGAAACATCGCCGGCGAAATATCCAGGGCCACCGCGCACACCACGCCGCCGCCGATGATCCCCGAGAGCATCGCCAGGAAGGTCAGCATCGGCAGCGCCACCAGCAGCGCCAATACGCGGGGCAGTACCAGCAACTCCATCGGGTCCAGGCCCAGGGTGCGGATAGCGTCGATCTCTTCGTTGGCCTTCATCGAACCGATTTGTGCGGTGAACGCACTGGCGGTGCGGCCGGCCATCAGGATAGCGGTGAGCAGCACGCCGAACTCGCGCAAAAACGAGAACGCCACCAGGTCCACGGTGAAGACGGTGGCGCCAAAGCTTTCGAGTACCGTGGCGCCGAGAAACGCCACCACCGCGCCTACCAGAAAGGTGAGCAGGGCCACGATGGGGGCGGCGTCGAGGCCGGTCTGTTCGATATGCGCGACTATCGGCGTAATGCGCCAGCGCTTGGGCCGCAACAGGCCGCGGGCCAAGGTTTCGATGATCAGGCCGATAAAGCCCAGCAGCTGCTTGCTGTCCTGCCACACGGTGTCCACCGCCCGGCCGATGCGCGCCAGCAACTGAATGCCGGTGGCTTCCTCTGGGGCTTTTTCCGGCACGCAAAAGTCATTCAGCGAGCGGTAGACGGTCTTGAGCAACGCGCGGTCAGCGGCAGACAGGCTGCAGTCGCTCTGTTCGGCCGATTGTTCGATACGGGTCGGCCCCAGTAGCTCCACCAGCAGCGACGCGCCGGCGGTGTCCAGGGTGCCGAGGCCGTTGAGGTCGATGCGCGCGCCGGCGTCGTACTGGCCGTCGAGCTTGTCTGACAGCTTCTTCAGGCTGGAATAGTGGGCAAGCGTCCAGTCCCCCGTAATCCGCAGCTGTGGCGGGGAGGTAGACGTATCGAGGTGGGCTGCGCCGGCTGTGGTACTACTGGTCACATAAGCTCCGCGCTTGTCTGCTATCCACAATTGCTACGTAATAGCACGATCCTGGCTACTGTGGATTGTCCGTTTGTGCTGTGTCCGTCACTTTGAAGCGCAGCACGCCGATCACCTGCCCGTCTTCGGTCAACACGCGCACCTGCCAGTGTCCCGCCGAGTCGGCCGGGAAATTCTGTTTGTGGGTCCAGGCGCGGTAGCCCTCCTTACGCCCGCCGTGGATATCCAGGGCAATGCGGTCGACCTCTTTGCCGTTGAATTTCCACACGTGGTAGATCCGCTCATCCAGGCCGCGCGGTGCGTTGATCGCGGTGTAGGCGTACAGCCCGCCGCTGCGCAGTTGGGCGGCGCTGACTTCCTTGAGGTCGTCACCGGGCGTGCGGTCTTGCAGTTGAGTACTGATCGCCACTTCGGTCATCCACAAGGTGGCCGGCGGCACCCAACTGCGCAGGAACCAGCCGGCGCAGCCGATGGCGGCGTGACCCCCAGCAGCATCGCCCAGCCTCTGACACTGCGCAGCGGCAGGCTCACGGCCAGGCTCGGGATCGATAACGCCATCGCCACGCCGAGCGCCAGTTTGTAACTCTCGGCGGTGGTCAGGTGCAGGATGATCGGCAGCGCGGTAAGCAGCGCGGCGAACAACGTAAAGGTATGCAGCGCGAGGAATAGCGACCGTTTGGGCGCCAGCCATTTGTAGTACAGCGGATCGATGATCGACACCAGGGCCGCCGCCCCGAGCAGGCCGGTGAAAATCGATTGGCCGCTGTTCCATGCGGTGGTGATGAAAAAGAACGGCAGCACAAAAAACAGACTTTCCTGGTGGATCATCTGGGTCGCATAGCGCAACAGCGGTTCTGGAATTTCGCGCTTGAAGAGCTTGGTGAACAGCTGGGTAAAGCTGTTTTCCAGCATCAGCCACAACCAGCTCACCAGCATGATCACCGCGATCCAACTGGCCATGCCTTGCTGGCGATCCACCAGGATGAAACTGCCCACGCCGGAGATGAAACCGCCGAGCGCTATCACCCCTGGGTAGCGCTTCATCAGTTCAAGAATGCGGGTGATCAAGCGGGTCAGGGTTTGCATTCGGCGGTTCGCAGTCTTTGGTAGGAGAAATCCCAGACAGAATAACGTCTTGGCTCGGTGTGCGGTGCCTCATTACACGATCCGTTTGCGATAACCCCGCACGCCGATCAACACAATGATGATCAGCCCAAGCACGCCGGCGCCGATCCAGCTGAGGGCGTCGTAGCTCAGCAGTGGTTTCTCGATGCGCCAGTAGCCGGGTTGCTGCAATACCTGGCGCATGGCCCGGTTGGTCTGGTCCAGGCTCACGGCCTTGATGCGTTTGGCCGGGTCGCTGAAGTGACCATCCGTGTAGTCAGCGAAAGCGCTCCAATAGTAGTCGGCCAAGGCGCTGTTGCCCTGCACGGCCCAGGCCTGTCGTGCGATAGCGGCTTGCTGCAGGCGTGCGAATACCGCCGGGTCGAGGCCCTCCTTGAGCAAGTGCGCCGTGAGGTCTTTGAGCACCTGCTCGGCGTCGGCGAGGTTGTCGCGCTCCAGGTCGGCATTCAGGCTGAGGAAACCGACGCCCCCGAGCACTTCACGTTCGCTCCAGGGGCCGTAGGACAACCCATGCTTGAGGCGCAGTTGGCGGTACATCGCCCAGTCGAGGTAATCCTTGAGCAGGTCGTAGGTTTCATCATGGCCGTTATCCAATACCGGTTCGGGAAACAGCCAATGCAGTTTGGCGCTGTTGCCGACCCAGCCATGGATCAGCTCGCGCTGGTTGGCGGCGGCGTGCTGGATCTGCGGCAGCGCCGGATGCTCGCTCGGCTCGACCGGATCGAGTTGGCCATAAGTGCGTTCCAGGTAGGCGGGCAGCAGTTTGTCGAGGTCGCCGACGATGATCAATGTCATGTTGTTGGAGGCATACCAGTTTTTGCGCAGGGCCTCCAACTGCTCGCGCGTCAGGTGATCGACCCCGGCGCGCTCGGTGCATTTGAGCCCGAGCTCGACGGCCAGTTGATTGCTGGCGGTGTGGCCCAGGTCCTGACGGTCCAACAGGCGTTGCAGGTGGGAGTAATGGCCGCCATCTTCGCGTTCGACGACGCGCTTGGCGGCGTTGATGTTGGCGTCGGTCAGTTCGGTGCGGGTGATGATCGCCAGGAGCAGGTCCAGCACTTTGCGCTGGCTTTGCGCGGGCGCCTCGATCACAAAGGTGGTGTCGGCATTGCTGGTGTAGGCATTCCACTCGCCGCCCAAGGCCTGCATGCGGTCCTCGAGCTCGCCTTCGCCGCCGCCGTCGATGCCGCTGAACAGCAAGTGCTCCAGCAGGTGCGGCAGCTCTTTGTCTTCGCAGCCGAAGTCATCCAGGCCTACGCCCACCACCAGGCGAATTGCCACATGCCCGCGCTCGGTACCCGGTTTGAGCAGCACTTGCAGGCCGTTGGGCAAGGTGTAGGCCTCGACTTGCAGGCGATCAAAGGCAAAGGCGTGGGCAGCGCACATGAGCAGGCAAGCGAATAACAGGCGACGCATAACAAGCTTCCTGGCGAGTGAGGTCAGCTTTAACTGACTTCACGGGCCACCATCCGTTCAGGGCGAATGTGTGATGTCGACGATATCTTCGGCCGAGAGCGCACCGGTGTCGGACGTTTCCAGCACCACGTAGGCGCTGCTGCAGAACAACGAGTTCAGGCGCTTCATGTCGGCAATCAGCTCCAGGTGCAGGGAACTGGTCTCCAGGCTCTGTACGATCTTGCGCTGCAGACGGCTGACGTGGGCATGAGCCAGGCGGCGCTCCTGGGCGCGGAAGCGGCGCTTCTCGCGCAGCAACTGGCGCGCGCTGTGCGGGTCGGCACTGAGGAACACCGACAGGCCCAGGCGCAGGTTGGCGATCAACTGGCTGTGCAGGTCGCTGAGTTCTTCCAGGCCGACTTCGGAAAACTGGCGGCGCTGTGAGGTTTTTTGCTGCTGGACTTTGCGCAGCATGCGTTCGATCAGGTCGCCGGCCAGCTTCAGGTTGATCGACAGCTCGATGATTTCGGCCCAGCGGCGGCTGTCGTGTTCACTGAGGTCTTCACGGGGCATTTGCGCCAGGTAGAGTTTGATCGCGCTGTAGAGCGCTTCGACGTCGTCGCTGAGGCTGCGCATTTCCTGGGTGATGGGGGTTTGTTTGCCGCGCAATACTTCCTGCATGGCGGTGAGCATATTGTCGATCAGATCGCCCAGGCGCAGGGTCTCGCGAGCGGCGTTGGCCAGGGCCAGGCTGGGTGTGGCGAGCGCGGTTGGGTCCAGGTGACGTGGCTTGGCCTTGCCGTTGACTTCTTCACGCTCGGGCAGCAGCCAAGCGCACAGTTTTGCCATCGGGCCGATGGTGGGCAGCAGGATCAGGCAGCGGCTGACGTTGTAGAGCAAGTGGAAGGTGATGACCATGCCCTGGGCGCTGTAGTCCAGATCATCCATCCACAGCACCAGCGGGTCGAGCACTGGAATGATCAGCAACAGGCCGATCAATTTGTACAACAGGCTACCCAGGGCCACCTGGCGCCCGGCGGCGTTTTGCATGCTGGTACTGAGGAAAGCCAGCACGCCGCTGCCGATATTAGCGCCGATCACCAGGCCGATGGCGACGTGCAGGCCGATTACGCCGGCGCCGGCCAGGGTGGCCGTCAGCAGGACCGCGGCCAGGCTGGAGTAGGAAATCATCGCGAACAACGCGCCGACCAAGGCGTCGAGCAGGATATCGCCGGTCAACGAGCCAAACAGCACTTTCACGCCTTGGGCATGGGTGATGGGCCCGGCGGCTTCGACGATCAGTTGCAGCGCGAGGATGATCAGGCCGAGGCCGATGCCCACGCGGCCCAACTGCCCTGCCCGCGTCTGTTTACGCGACAGGAAGAAGATCACACCGAGAAAGATCAGCAGCGGCGACAGCCAGGACAGGTCAAACGTGAGTACCCGTGCCATCAGCGCGGTACCGACGTCGGCGCCGAGCATGGTCGCCAGGGCGGGCATCAGCCCCATCAGGCCCTGGCCGACAAACGATGTCACCAGCATCGCCGTGGCGTTGCTGCTCTGCACCATGGCCGTCACCAGGATACCGGCGATAAATGCCAGCCAGCGCTTGGACATGTTCTGCCCGATGACTTGGCGCAAGTTGGAACCGTAGACCCGCAGGATGCCGGTACGGACGATGTGCGTGCCCCAGATAAGCAGGGTCACGGCGGAAAGCAGATTGAGCAATGTCAGCATGCTCGGCCCCCCGTGTGGGTGTGCTCCAGCAGGAGCAGTAAAAAGTGCCGCGTGCCGCTCTACGTCTTGTACTTAAGCTGTAGTTGGCGAAAAGGCTCTGCGCCAGCATCGCATAGCTAAAGTGGGGATTGAAACAAAACTGTCATGAAGCGGTGGAGATCGTTCCCAGGCTCTGCGTGGTAACGCAGCCTTGGACGCTCCGCGTCCCTCGGTTGTAGGGGGGACGCAGAGCGTCACGGGATGCATTCCCACGCGGAGCGTGG
>JAFHKH010000247.1 GCA_016937595.1 Pseudomonas cedrina subsp. fulgida
ACTCACAGGCGCCGCGTTCACTCAGGAAACACGCGTTACCGTTGACGTTTTTCGCGAGCAAGCTCGCTCCTACAAAAAGCCTTAACTGACTGGCATTGGGACAAGCCCGCTCACTACAAAGCCTGCTGATTGTTGAGATCAGCAGGTTTTTTTATTTCAGGGGTTGATGCTTATTTGGCTGTTGGGAAATCACGCTCAAGGACTGAATCCACCAAGGCCTGGGCGTTCTCGATCAGTTGAGCCAGCCCCATGATCACGGGTGACTGCGTGCTGTCTGGATCTTCAGCGCATTGGTAGGCAGTTTGGAGGGCGGACGAGAGAATTTCGGAGGCGTTTGTCAGGGCTTCTTCGGTGCCGACATCTGCACCTACGTGGAATATTTTGCGAGGGGGAAACTCGGAAGCGGAATCGAGGTTGTTCATGTTCATTATGTAGCTCCTGTATGCAATGGGAGCTGCCACATCCCGCTGTCAAACAGAATCAGGTGGCAGCTATGCGCGGGTTGACAGACCGGTATACAGGACCCGGCGCATCCGAGGATGCCCCACGCACAGCCGCCATAAAACTACGCCACAGCAGACAAGCCTGTAATCGGTATGGAGGTTGTACACCTGTAAATCGGTCTGTCAAAACCGTCGCCATGAGGGCGACGGCGGAAGGTTAGCGCCCTGCCTCAGCCAACGCAACCCTGCTCGGAAACTGCCGACCCCGTACAACGTAAGTGACTATTTCGGAAAATCCTGGTAATGAGAACGCCCACAGTGGAGCTTGCGCGCGCACGCCTCTGAGCTAGCCTCAGAAGAGTCGCCGACGTGGCGACTACTGCCAGGGAGCTTATATGCCAACGAGATATCGTGATGCGGTTACAGGTGAATATGTGACAGAGGGAGAGGCAAAGAAAAGACCGAGGGAGACGGTTAGGGAGACGGATAAAAAGCCGCCAGCCAAACCTAAGGGTAAGAAACTGAGGGGGCAGTCGCGGCCATATGAAACCGAGCGGAGTCAATTACCGTTCAAGCCCGCCCTGACGACTGCGGACGAAGACGCCTGATGCTCATTCAGAGAATTTAAAAATCATACTTATCACTGAATAACTTATCCATAAACCCTTCCGTATTTGAAAAATAACTTTTCATTATGAGATAGTTCTCCGTTTCCGAGTATTTTTTCTCCACCAACCCCACATCGGTGAACTCCCAAATTTTCGCATCAGGATAAGCAATCAAAATAGGTGAGTGTGTCGCAATGATAAATTGCGACTGCTGCTTTGCCAGCTCAGCCATACGCACGAGAAAAGACAATTGACGTTGCGGAGATAAGGCGGATTCAGGCTCATCCAATAAGTACAATCCATTACCCCCAAACCGATTTAAAGCCAGATCCATAAAAGCCTCCCCGTGAGACCTGGCATGAAGATCACTACCTCCGTATGAGTCCTTGATCGGAGGGC
Source organism: Pseudomonas cedrina subsp. fulgida (assembly GCA_016937595.1). GTDB lineage: Bacteria > Pseudomonadota > Gammaproteobacteria > Pseudomonadales > Pseudomonadaceae > Aquipseudomonas > Aquipseudomonas fulgida. The sequence continues at coordinate 1,451 of JAFHKH010000247.1, forward strand.
CCCGGGCCCATCATCCAACCTGTTGATTTCTGTAATTACATTGTAAAAACTCTCTGCGCGATAAAAGAAACCATCGCGAGGCCGCTTTGCGGTACGTGACAAGCGCAACGCGTTGGAGAGCAAAGAATGCTCGTTACTGGACGAAAAATTGAAATTCCTGCTGCCGCCTTCATGATTAAACCCACATGAAACTGCAATCGCTTCAAGGAGTGTTGATTTACCACTACCGTTTTCGCCGACAAAAAAATTTATCGTCGGATGAAGTTCGAGCTTACGGATCGACTGAATAGAGGGCAGGTAAAATGGAAAAACCTCTGCGTTTCTGCGCGCCTCCAAAATCTCAATATGCTTGATATAAGGCATTAAATAGGTCCGACTGAGCAGTTGTTTAACCTGTGACATCACCCATGCAGACATAATTCGAATGTCCGCATGGATAATGTCCACCTGCAAAGGACTTAGTTCATCAGATGAGCACTGATGCGTTCGGCCAACATGATGGTGGTGAGGTTGGTCGCCACCGATGGAATGTCGGGAATGATGGAAGCATCCACAACGCGCAATGCCGCAATACCGCGTACCGCGCCCCAACCATTGACCACTGCGGTCTTGTCGCCGTCCGCGCCCATCGGCACGCTCGACGTGGGGTGCTGGTAGCCGGCGACGTTGGCTACGATATTTTGGCGCAGGACCTGACCTTCGAGCACCTGACTACCCGGCGTCATTTCATGGTCGATCAAGTCCGCAAACGGTGCGCTGCGGCCAATCTTGCGCGACAGTTCGACTGCCTCGACCATGCGATCCAGGTCATTTTCTTGTTCAAAAAAGTTGTACCGAATGTGCGGCGCAACTCGCGGGTCACGGCTGGCCAGGCGCACGCTGCCGTTCGACGTGGGCAACGTGACGGCGCAGGCCAGTACGATCGCGCCGCCGGTGGGGCTGGCCTTGGGGTCGATCAGGTGCGTGCCGGAGATATGCAAGTCGAGATCGTCCGGGGCGGCGTGCTGCGAGCGCGTCCAGGCGATGGCGCCGCCGGCTGGGGTCATCGACAAGGCCGAGGCTTTCAGTGCATAGACGTTGAAGAAAAACGGGTGTTCCTGCAAGCGTTCGCCTACCGGCAGGTCGCAGCGGTGGCAATGCCCATCTCGCGAAGGTGGTTTTGCGGGCCGATGCCGGAACGCAACAGGATGGCGGGGCTGCCGATGGCACCGGCCGACAGGATCACTTCGCCGGCCGGGACCACCTCGCCATCAACCAGTAAAACACCGATGGCGCGCTCTCGTTCTATCAGGACGCGGTCGGCTTCGGCGTGGCCGCGGATAGTCAGGTTGGGGCGAGCCCGCACGTCTGCGCTGAGGTAGGCCATGCCGGTATTGATGCGCGTGCCGTTGATTACATTCAGAGGGTAAGGGCCAACGCCATGCTGGCGCGCACCATTGAAGTCGTCCACGTGCGGCAGGCCCACCGACTCGGCGGCCGCCACGAAGGCACGCATCGAGACGGTATTTTCCGCGGCCGTACGCTGGCGCACCGGAAACGGACCGCTGCGACCATGCCATGCATCATCACCGGTGGGCGTGTTTTCCATGGCGCGATAGGCGGCCAGCACCTCGGGCCACGCCCAGCCTTCGATGCCACGTGCGGCCCAACGCGCAAAGTCACCAGGACGCGCACGCATCGCCACGGCAGCATTGACCGCCGAGCTACCGCCGATGACGCGGCCGCGCG
>JAFHKH010000248.1 GCA_016937595.1 Pseudomonas cedrina subsp. fulgida
GCATTGGGGCTTGCCCCGCACTGGGATGCGAAGCGCCCCCAGTCAAGACGATGCGGTGGATCAGGCCTACCTCTACGCCTGCTTGTGGGGCTGCTGCGCAGCCCAACGCGGGCGGTGCTACGATTCGACAAGCCTGCTCGCCACAGAGGTGCCGGTTTGCCGCCCGAAGCACTACGTCGAAGAGGTAGTGGGAACGCCCCCATTTTGATCTGCGTTATTTTACGGACTGTGCTCGCGGGATGGGCTGCACCGTCAGCTCAACCCCTAATGCAACCATTAACTTCTGGACCGTTTCATAGCGCGTTTTCGAGCCACCTTTCAGCGTTTTATAAAGGCTCTCGCGGTTAACCCCTGCGGCCTCGGCAACTTTATTCACACCCTGCGCCTTGGCAACCTCGGCCAGCGCCTTCATGAGTAGTTGAGGGTCTTGAGACCTCATGCTTTGCGCAAGGTACGCGCTGATGGTTTCCGGACTGTCGAGAAAGCGCGAAGCTTCATAGACATTGGTGCCGGATGTATCAATATCGAGGATCGGCATGTCCTCTGGTTTGAATTTCGATTTGCTCATTTCATTTACCTCTCAGGGCATCAAGAATCTCTTTCGCCCGCTTGATTCCTCTCTTCTGGTCGGCTTTATCGCTCCCCCACAGCATCAGGTAAGCGGTGATGCCCGTACGCACAAAGTAAATCCTGTAGCCGGCCCGACGAACACACGCATTTGTAGCCTACTGGCACTTATTGTCGATGCCAGTGAATTTTTATTTCCGGTGAGCCCCGGAAGAAAAAATCCTAGTCCAGCATCCGCACAAGCAACCGGGCGATACTATTAGCGCTTGTTTCTCCAGCGTTTAAAGCACTCGATCAAACAACGGCGCCACGTCATAGCGCTTCTTCAGCATCTGCGCATCCAGCAAAAAATCCGCCGTCGCCTGGGCTTCGCTGACAATCGTCGGCGAGATGGGCAGCACCTTGATGGCATCGCGCTTGAACCATATTTTTGCAATTTCCGGCGACGACTGGTTGGCCTTGGACCACGCCTCGGCGTACTCATCGATGTGCGTCGCGCTCCACACTCGGGCACGGGTGAGGCGTGCAATGAAGTCTTTGATGATCGCGCTTTTCTGCGCCAGGGCCGGCTCGTAGGCCACGATGTAGGTCGGTGCGCTCATCAGGCCCTTGGCATTGCGGATCAGGGTGCTGCCTTCTTTTTCCTGCAGCGAGACGTAGGGTTCCCAGGTGCCGAAGGCGTCGATATCGCCCTGGGTCAGCGCCAGGCTCGCTTCGGCGGGGAGCAGGTATTTGAAGTGGACGCTGCTGCGCGGCACACCGGCTTCATCCAGCGCCTTGTACGCCAGTTGCTGGCTCCACGAGCCGTTCCAGATGGCGACAGTCTTGCCTTTGAGGTCCGCCACCGAGCGAATGCCCTTGCGCGCCACGATGCCCACGCCGTCGAGGCTGGTCTGGGTGCTGGCGACCACTTTCACCGGGGCGCCATTGGCGGCCAGGCTGATCACCGGGGTATCGCCGACGATGCCCACGTCCAGCGCGCCGCTGGCCACCGCCGAGGCCACGGGAGAACCGGTATTGAAGCGTTTGAAGTCGATTGTGTACGGCAAGTCTTTCAGCTCGCCCGACAGTTCCAGCACGATGCGGTTGGAGAAGAACTGGTCGCCCACGATCAACGTCTGAGGCTCTGCCGCCCACGTTAAAGGGCCGTACAGAGAGAGCGAGGCCAGGCCCAGCAGGGATAGAAGTGTGCGACGGTTGATCATTGAAATCACTCACGGCAATGGGTTGGTTTTTCAACCATCTGTGAGCATGCAGTCTGGTCGTTCGCCCTAGAAGCTATCGCAATAAATGCGCGGGGTTTAATACTGTTGTGCGCTATCGATAGAACGGTCTTACAGCTCGCTAGCTACTTTTCGTATTAAAAATTTCGCGCCCCTTGGGTTAGGGTGGCGTCACCAGACCACTGGATCCCCGCACCTGAACCACTTCCAGCAAGGTCCATTGCATGTCGACTCCCGCTTTGAATATCTGGGGCGCACCGCCCACCGCCCGCTACGAACACCTCGCCGCGCCGTTTCGCCCGTTGTTTGCGCAGATTCTTGCGCAGGCCGCCGTGGCGGATCAAACACGCGGCAACCTCGCCGCGGTGATCCAGCAACTGAACGCGCTGGGCTTGCCCCGCTGGCGCCTGCCGGCCAGTTATGGCGGCCAGGACGCCACGCTGGTCGAGCTGCTCGCCCTGCTCACCGAACTGTCCGCCGCCGACTCCAACATCACCCAGGCCCTGCGCGGCCACTTCGGTTTTTGCGAAGACGTGCTCAGCGCCAAGGACCTCGACTGGCGCGCCAAATGGCTTGATCGCCTCGGCCAGGGCGCCCTGCTCTCCCCCGGCAGCACCGAAGTCGGCACCCAGGCCCGCGGCGATTTCGAAACACGCCTGCACCGCGACGCAACCGGCGCCTTGCGCATCAGCGGCAAAAAGTTCTACACCACCGGCGCGCTCTACAGCGACTTGATCAACACCATCGCCACCGGTGAAGACGGCACGCACTACAGCGTGGTCGTCGACCTCAACGCGCCCGGCGTGCAGGTACTGGATGACTGGAACGGCTTCGGCCAACGCCTCACCGCCAGCGGCACCTGCATTTTCGACAACGCACCGGTGGTGGACAACGACCTGCGCCCCACCCAGCAGCGCTTTGGCCACGGCCAATCGTTCTTCCAGCTCTACCACCTCAGCACCCTCGCCGGCATCGCCCGCCGCGCGGCCTTGAGTGGCGCCGAAGAACTCGGCCGCCGCGCCCGCACGTTCACCACCGGCAATGCCGACACCGCCGCCCAGGATGTGCAACTGTTGCAGGTGATCGGCGAGGTGGCCAGCCAAGCCTACGCCGCGCAAGCCATCGCGCAGCAAACGGCGCAACGCCTGGAGCGCACGGCGCAGTATGTGATCGCCCATGACCAGCCATTGCAGGCTGACGACCCGCACGTGGCGCTGGCGGAGCTGGAGGTGTGCCTGGCGGTCAACCCGGTGGTGGATGCGACGCTGGCGGCCACCACCGCGCTGTTCGATGCACTGGGCGCCAGCGCCACCGCCAGCGACAAAGCGCTGGACCGGTTGTGGCGCAATGCGCGCACCTTGGCGAACCACAATCCACGGGTCTACAAGTCGCGGATTGTGGGCAATTATCTGGTCAACGGGGTGCTGCCGCCCGCGCAGTGGCGGGTGGGGGTGGCTCGTGTTTGCACCGTTACGGGGACCACTGATCTCCAGGAATAAAACCGGCAGGAGCGGTTTCGCTCCTGCGCTTGTTACCTTCACATCACCCGTCAGGTTTTTTTCCTGGCCCGAAAAGCCGCCACCTTCATTCGGTTGCCGCAAGTCGCCATGCTGCACCAGCGGCGGCGATGCGACTTGCTCAAGTCATGGAACAGCAGCACGCAATCATGGGCCTCGCATTGGCGCACGAATTCGAACTTGTCGTGCGTGACCAGGCTGACCAACGCCTCGGCCACCGGCCAGAGCAGGCTGGCCGCACTGCTGTCCTTGGGCTGAGTGACGACACGTAAAACCGCCGTTTGCGCCCCCCATTCCAGCCTGCTTACCGGGCGGCCCGTCTCAAGCACCTGGTTGATCACCGTGAGATCGGCGGGAACGCCGGTCATTGCAGCATTCACCACCGCGCTTGCACACGTGCGCAGCTCACGCGCGAGCGCCAACAGCCCGGGCGGCGCCTTCGGTTCGGCATGCTCGCTCAGCAGCCCTGCCTGCGTCAGCCAGCTCATGACGCCTTGATCGTCGATAAAGCAGTCATGGCGCTGATCACCCACACCGTACTGGGCGTTGATGAAGTCGAGCGCCAGGTTGTCAGCCAGGAAAAGCGCGCCTGGGGCAGTACCGATCGGATTCATGGGCATCCTGTAACCAATGAAAATATGTTTGACAGGTTACCAAATCCAGGCATAACCTTCAAACCACAACTTCAACGGTTACATAGGAAACACCTCATGACTTTGTCCCATTCCATTGCCGCTGCCGGGCTCACCGCCTCCCTGCTGCTTAGCGGTGCAGCCGCTGCAGACAATGCAGTGCATTACCGCTATGCGCAGGTCGGCGACGTGAAGGTCTTCTACCGGGAGGCAGGCAACCCGGACGCGCCGACCGTCCTGTTGTTGCACGGCTTTGCCGGCTCGTCCTTCATGTTCCGCGACCTCATGCCCGCACTCGCCGACCGTTATCACGTGATCGCGCCGGACCTGCCGGCCTTCGGCTACACCGAAGCTCCGCCACGCGGCAAATACGCCTACACCTTCAACCAACTGGCAACCACCATTGGCCAGTTCACCGAACAGCTCAAGCTGGGCAAATACGCGCTCATGGTCCACGACTACGGCGCGCCCGTGGGCTGGCGCCTGGCCGTCGCTCACCCTGAGCGGGTGACCGCGATCATTTCCCAGAACGGCAATGCTTATGAAGAAGGCTTGGGTAAAGGCTGGGCGCCGATCCAACGCTATTGGCACGCCCCCACCCAGCAGAATCGCGAAGCCCTGCATGACTTCCCGACGCCGGCCTCAATCAAGTGGCAATACCTGGAAGGCGTGGCCGACAAAAGCTCAGTCTCGCCCGATGGCTACACGCTGGAAGGCTTGCAGGTATCCCGGCCGGGCAATGCCGAAATCCAGCTCGACCTGCTGCTGGACTACGCCTCTAACGTAGCGATGTACCCGACCTTCCAGGCGTATTTCCGCCAGTACCAGCCGCCGTTGCTGGCGGTGTGGGGCAAGAACGATCCGTTCTTCCTGCCGGCCGGGGCCGAAGCGTGGAAGCGTGATATTCCAAAAGCGGATATCCGGTTCTATGACACCGGGCACTTTGCGCTGGAAACCCATGCCAAGGAGATCAATCCGGTTATTCGGGCGTTTCTGGACAAGCATATTCAGTAAGCGCGGGTGGGAGCTGCCGAGCTTTAGCGAAGCTAAGGTAGCGGTGGGCCAGGCGATGAAAATGCCAGCAGTACCGCCGCCTTCGCAGCCTCGC
>JAFHKH010000249.1 GCA_016937595.1 Pseudomonas cedrina subsp. fulgida
GGCCACTGTGTGTTCCTGCTTCACGGCCTGGAAAGCCGGCGTTTCATCCAGTTTCCAGCGCAGATAAAGCCCCACCAGACCCAGCGGTGCGGCGATCAGGAATGGCAGACGCCAGCCCCAACTGCCCATCGCCTCGGCGGACAATGACGCTTCAAGGGCATACGCACCACGGCTGCGGCGGCGAAGGCGGAAAACGTCGACACTGGCACGAAGCTGCCGTACCAGGCGCGTTTATCGCTGGGCGCGTGCTCCATCAGATAGGCGCAGGCCCCGGCGTATTCGCCCCCGGCCGAGAAGCCTTGGGCGCAGCGGATCAGCGACAGCAGGATCGGCGCCGCGACGCCGATGGCGGCGTAGGTGGGGAGCAGGCCGATCAAGGTGGTCGCGCCGGCCATCAACAGGATGGTCATGGCCAGGGTGCGTTTGCGGCCGATCCGGTCGCCGAGCATGCCAAAGAAAATGCCGCCCAGGGGCCGGAACGCAAAGGCCACGGCAAACACCGCAAAGGTTTTCAGCAACGCCGCGCTGGCATCGCCGCTGGGGAAGAATTGTTGGGCGATGGTGGTGGCGAGGAAGCCGTAGACGGCGAAGTCAAACCACTCGACGAAGTTGCCGATGCCGGCGGCGATGATGACTTTTCGCAGGGTTTGCGGGCTGACCTGGTCGGTGGAGGGGCGCGTCATGGGGAAGGCCTCGGTGTGGCGGGGGGATGACCGATTATCCGGTCAGGCGCGTGGGCGACGGGGCCCAAAAGAGTCGTCGGCATAGTCAGCAGCGACTCGCTGGCATTGGCGCACGCAGGAATTGGGCCAGGTGATCCCGCGTCCAGTCCATGGCTCGATTCGACGACCCCGTTTTCGACCATCGAAATATTTTTGCTCAACTATGCTTTGAGCGTTAAAGGAGCTTTTTGACCATCGGACGGCCTCAATATGCAACATGGCATGCCGATAGACCTGTTATGACCCCAGAGGCGGCTTTCCATGTTCAATACCAAAATCAAGCACCAGCTCCAGTCTCAGTCTGCCGAGCTGTCGGAACTGCGCCAACTGCGCGATGGCCTGGACCGTGAAATGCTCATGTTGAGTATCAACTCGTCGTTCGAAATCATCGCCTGCAACGAAAATTTCGCCAAAGCCTTGGGCTATACGCAGGATCAGCTCCTGGGGCGCGCCATGGCGCAGATTGTTCCGCAATACGTGTCCAAACTGCCGTGTTTTCATAACTTTCGCGCTGCGGTTGCCGCAGGCAGGTCGATCACTGACGACTACAGGTACCTGCATGCCGACGGTTCATTAGTGTGGTTGCATGCCCATTGGCGGCCGATAACGGATGCGACCGGCCAGTTGAGCCATGTCACCTGCTATGCGACGAATATCACCACCCGCGTGGAGAAAGCCTCGGAAAATACCTCGTTCATCGACGCACTGCTGCGTTCGACGGCAGTGATCGAGTTCGATCTTGCCGGGCACGTCCTCAAGGCCAATGACCAGTTCCTGCACGCGATGGGCTACAGCCTGGAACAAGCCAAAGGGAGTCACCACCGTATTTTCTGCAAGCCAGAGGAAACGTCGTCGCAGCAATACAAGGATTTCTGGGCAACCTTGAACAGAGGTGAGTTTGTCGCCGGCCGATTCGAGCGCGTTGACAGTCGCGGCCAGACCGTATGGCTGGAAGCGACGTACAACCCGGTTTACGACACCGAGGGAAACCTCTGCAAGGTGGTCAAGTTCGCGACGGTGGTCAGCGACCAGGTTGCCCGCGAACAAGAAGTCAGTGGGGCTGCCCATACGGCGTTTGAAATATCCCAGCAGACCGATGTCACGGCCCAGCGCGGCGCGGTGGTCGTCAATGACACCATGCACACCATGCGTAAAATTGCGGTGGATATGCAGGCGCCTCCGGCGGGGTGGAGGCGCTCGGCAAGCAATCCCTGTTGATCAGCTCGATCATTCAGACGATCAGCAGCATTGCCCAACAAACCAACTTGTTGGCATTGAACGCCGCGATTGAAGCGCCGCGCGGGCGAGCAAGGTCGAGGCTTCGCGGTGGTGGCCGATGAGGTTCGACAACTGGCCGGTCGCACCAGCACGCGACGGAAGAAATCGCATCGGTGGTCCTGCAGAACCAGAAGCTGGTGAACGAGACCGTCGCCGAGATGGCCAACAGCAAGTCCCAGGCCGAGCAAGGCCTTGAACTGGCCACGCAGGCCGGCCAGGTCATTGTCGAAATCCAGGACGGCGCAAAGAAAGTCGTGGAAGCCGTGGGCAGGTTTGCCACTCAGGTGGCTTAGCCAGAAGGAGAACGAATCAAGCGCGACAGGTTCACGCTGTCGTGCTTTGTCCGGGCCCCGCGAGACAGCCTCGCAAGGCACGCTTGCTGCCAGGGGCTGGGTGGACCGGGCGCATCAAGTTTGATGAAACCGCTTGCCCAACGCATCCAGCCGCACTGCAATCGGTGGCAGGCGCTCGCTGCTGCGGGCCAGGGTCTCGACGTCATCGGCGGTGCTCTGGGCGATGCTCTGCACCGACTGCAACCGCCCGACAATCTCCAGGTTGGCCGAGGTCTGTTCTCGCGTAGTGGTCACGATCCGTCCGTTCAGGTCGTCGATGTGCGCGATGTCATCGCCCACCGCCCGCAGCATGTCCACCGCCACCTGGCTGTCTTCCACGCAGCGTTCCACGCCCTGGCGGCTGTCGTGCATGGCTTCGACGGCCTCGCGGCTGCCTTGCTGCAAGCCTTCAATGATGGTTTTGATCTCCTGGGTGGACACCGCGGTGCGTTGCGCCAGGCTGCGGACTTCGTCGGCGACCACGGCAAAGCCACGGCCTTGCTCGCCGGCACGGGCGGCTTCGATGGCGGCGTTG
>JAFHKH010000025.1 GCA_016937595.1 Pseudomonas cedrina subsp. fulgida
GGGCGCCTGGCGCAAGCGCTCATAGCCGTTAAAGCGCGGGCTCATTACCGGGCCGATCCGCTCGCTGGCCAGCTCGTACACTTGCATGTCCGCCGGCCAGGGCGGCTCGGCGAACAGCAACAGGGCATCGAGACCCGGTCGCCTGGGGTCCAGATCCCCGTCGCCCGCCGACAGGTGCAGGCGCAGATCCGGCAGGTCCGCATTCAAGCGGCCGAGGCGCGGTATCAGCCAGCGCGCCAACAAACTGCCCGAGCAGCCAAGTACGAAGGGCGCATCGGCGCTGGCCTGGGTCAGTTCCGCACAGACATCTCTCAATCGCTCAAACGCCTCGGCGCTGGCATCGCGTAGCCGAACCCCGCTATCTGTGAGTTTAAGGCCACGCCCATCCTTGACGAACAAACTGACGCCCAAGTGCTCTTCCAGCACCTTCAACTGACGGCTGACGGCGCCATGGGTCACGTGCAACTGCTCGGCCGCCTGGCTGACGCTGTTCAGCCGCGCGGTTGCTTCAAACGCGCGCAACGCATTGAGGGGCGGAAGGTCTCGGTTCATCTGTGAGTTTTCCTGACAGGTTTCGGCGATCTTATCGGTTTTCAGCGTCGTCCGTCAGGGGTAGAGTGGCCCTCATTGTTTCTTACACCCCTTTTCCTGGAGCGTCCCATGACTCAGTCCCAGACCGATCTACGCAACGGCCCAGACGCCAGCGGCCTGTTCGGTGCGTTCGGCGGCCGCTATGTCGCGGAAACCCTGATGCCGTTGATCCTCGACCTGGCCCGTGAATACGAAACGGCCAAGGAAGATCCTGCCTTCAACGAAGAACTGGCTTACTTCCAGCGCGACTACGTCGGTCGGCCGAGCCCGCTGTACTTCGCCGAGCGCCTGACCGAGTTCTGCGGCGGCGCCAAGATCTACCTCAAGCGCGAAGAGCTCAACCACACCGGCGCGCACAAGATCAACAACTGCATCGGCCAGATCCTGCTGGCACGGCGCATGGGCAAGAAACGCATCATCGCCGAGACCGGCGCCGGCATGCACGGCGTCGCCACCGCCACCGTGGCGGCGCGTTTTGGCCTGCAATGCGTGATCTACATGGGCACCACCGACATCGAGCGCCAGCAGGCCAACGTGTTCCGCATGAAGCTGCTGGGCGCTGAAGTGATCCCGGTCGTGGCGGGCACCGGCACCCTCAAGGACGCGATGAACGAAGCCCTGCGTGACTGGGTAACCAACGTCGACGACACCTTCTACCTGATCGGCACCGTGGCCGGCCCACACCCTTACCCGGCGATGGTGCGCGACTTCCAAGCCGTGATCGGCAAGGAAACCCGCGACCAATTGCAAGCCCAGGAGGGCCGCCTGCCCGACAGCCTGGTCGCGTGCATCGGCGGCGGTTCCAACGCCATGGGCCTGTTCCACCCGTTCCTGGATGACAAGAGCGTGCAGATCATCGGCGTTGAAGCCGCCGGCCATGGCATCGAAACCGGCAAGCACGCCGCCAGCCTCAACGGCGGTGTACCGGGCGTACTGCATGGCAACCGCACCTTCCTGTTGCAGGACGATGACGGCCAGATCATCGATGCCCACTCGATTTCCGCCGGCCTCGACTACCCCGGTATCGGCCCGGAACACGCGTGGTTGCATGATATCGGCCGCGTCCAGTACACCTCGGTGACCGACGACGAAGCCCTCGAAGCCTTTCACAAATGCTGCCGCCTGGAAGGGATTATTCCTGCACTGGAAAGCGCCCACGCCTTGGCCGAAGTATTTAAGCGCGCACCGAGCCTGCCCAAGGATCACCTGATGGTGATCAACCTGTCCGGGCGTGGCGACAAAGACATGCAAACCGTGATGCACCACATGGAAAACGCTCTACAAGAGCCAGCCAAGCAGGAGAAACACTGATGAGCCGCCTGCACACCCGCTTCGCGCAGCTTAAAGAACAAAACCGCGCGGCCCTGGTGACCTTCGTCACCGCTGGCGACCCCGGTTATGACACCTCCCTGGCGATCCTCAAGGGATTGCCGGCCGCCGGTGCCGACGTAATCGAGCTGGGCATGCCCTTCACTGACCCGATGGCCGATGGCCCGGCGATTCAGTTGGCCAACATCCGTGCGCTGGAAGCCAAGCAGAACCTGGCGAAAACCCTGCAGATGGTTCGCGAGTTCCGCCAGGACAACCACGACACGCCGCTGGTGTTGATGGGCTATTTCAACCCGATCCACAAATACGGCGTGCCGCAGTTCATCGCCGACGCCAAGGAAGCCGGTGTCGACGGCCTGATCGTGGTCGACATGCCGCCCGAGCATAACGGCGAACTGTGCGACCCGGCCCAGGCCGCCGGCATCGACTTTATCCGCCTGACCACGCCGACCACCGATGACGTGCGCCTGCCGACCGTGCTCAACGGCAGCTCCGGCTTTGTGTACTACGTATCGGTAGCGGGCGTGACCGGGGCCGGCGCCGCCACCTTGGAACACGTCGAAGAGGCCGTGACCCGCCTGCGTCGCCATACCGACCTGCCGATCAGCATCGGTTTCGGTATCCGTACGCCGGAGCAGGCCGCAGCGATCGCGCGCTTGGCCGATGGCGTGGTGGTGGGTTCGGCGCTGATCGATCACATCGCCAATGCCAGCAATGACCAGCAGGCCATCGACGGTGTGTTGAGCCTCTGCGCGGCGCTATCGAAAGGCGTGCGCAACGCCCGTCACTAACTTGAATAGACCTGTGGCGAGTGGGCAAGCCCTAATGCCGTTCAGTTAAGTAAACGCAATGCTCAAAGCAATGAAGATCAAATGTGGGAGCGGGCTTGCCCGCGAAGGCGTCAGTCCAGCAAACATTGATGTTGAGTGGCCCACCACTATCGCG
>JAFHKH010000250.1 GCA_016937595.1 Pseudomonas cedrina subsp. fulgida
CTGGTGGATGACGACATGCTGCTGCGCACCCATGCGCGCATCCTCGAAATGCAGACCAGCGCGCAGTTGACCTTGCGTCATGCGCGGGAGCTGCTGTTGCCGTTGCGCGAAGAAGCGCGCCGGCACAACGCCGTGACCCGTGGCGCGGCGCTGGCGTTATCGGCCATCCGCCGCAAAGGGCTGGACGCAGTGCCGCAAGCGGCAATGCCGATGTTCACCCGCCCGCAAAGCACCTTCCTCGGCAGCGCGAGCCAAGTGGAAGCCTATGTGTATGCCCTGGCGAATTTCGAGCCGAAACCGGCACGCTTCCCCAAGGCGCACAAGTCCCACAAGGGCGAAGCCCAGCGCGCGCCACGCACGGTCAAGGAAATGCTCGAACGCTGCGAAGACGCACTGCCGATGCCGGACTTGATGACCTGGCTGCTGGAGCAGGAACCGGACGGCGCCACCGATGAATTGCTGTACTGGTTCTCGCGCCTCTCGCGTGAAAAACGCTTCAAGCGCGAACGCCTGGAACGCCGCGATTACCACACCCACGAGCACCAGGTCAGCCTGCGCTCCTTCGCCCTGCTCCCGGCCGCCGTTGGCGCGACCGAGAATTCCGCGAGCACACCTCATGCATCTTGATCTATCCGAACTGTCCCAGCTGGCGCCGATCTTTCGCGAGCTGTTCAAGGGTTACCACGTCAGCCGCCGCGATCCGGAGCTGTACGCGCAATTGTCGAACTTTCAGGACCAGTACCGCACGCTGTTCAAGGCCCTGGGCTTTGAGCTGGTGTGCGATACCCGTGGTTTCTACTACTTCGTGCCGGACTCCGCGATTGCCAGCGCGCAGGTGAACAAGACCGCGCAGCGCCTGGCGCTGTTCACCTTCATCATTGTCGAGCACCTGGCCGACCAGGGCCGCGACCCGATTGCCGTGCTCGACGGTGGCAGCCTCGGCCGCGATGAGTTGCCGTCGTTGCTGGAGAAATATCGCGATTTGTTTATCCAGGCCGAAGTGCAGACCCAGGAAGAACTTGAAGAAAAAATCATGCGCCGCATGACCCAGTTGGGTTTTGCCAGCGAGGACAGCGGCATTTATCGCTTCCTGCCGCCGATGCACCGCTTCCTCGATGTGTGCCTGTCGGTGCAGCAAGACCGCGACTTGGCAGCCAGCGTCCACAGCGTGTTGCCACTGCCGGCGCCAGTGATCATCGATGAAGACAGCGATGAGAAACTGTTGAAGACCGATGATCCGCTCGACCTGAGTGACTTTGCGGACGAAAGCGAAGAAGACGCCCTGGCCCGCGCCATTGCCGAAGAACAGGAGACCGACGCATGAGCAAGGAACGCTACGGCATCCGCCGCTTCGCCCTATTGAACACCGCCGGCTACAGCCTGGGATTGTTCCCGCTGGAAGAACCGCTGTCGGTGTATGGCGCGAACAACCTGGGCAAATCCGCCTCGATCAACGCCTTGCAGTTCCCGATCCTGGCGCGCATGTCGGACATGAGTTTCGGCAAATACACCCTGGAACAGTCGCGGCGCTTCTACTTTGCCACCGACACCAGCTACATCCTGGTGGAAGTCTCGCTGCCCCACGGCCCGCACGTGATCGGCGTGGTCGGGCGCGGCCCGGGCGGTGGTTTCGGTCACCAGTTCTTTGCCTATGCCGGCAAGCTGGACCTGGCCCACTACCAGAAAAACGACACCTGCCTGCGCCAGAAAGAGCTGTTCACCAACCTTGAGCGCGAAGGCCTGAAAGCCTACGAACTCAAGCCCGATGAACTGCGGCGCTTGCTGGTGGGCGGCCATACGTCGATCCCGCTGGACCTGACACTGATTCCGCTGCGCTCCACCAGTGAACAGAGCCTGAAAACCTTCCGCGCGCTGTTTATCAACCTGCTGCACATGCGCGAAATCACGGCGGCCAAACTCAAGCAACTGTTCCTGGACGCGTTTGAACACAGCTTGCGTTCCGGCAGTGTGGATTACATCGCCGCGTGCGAAGAAGCCTTCCGCGATGTACGACGCATGGAGCAGGACTACAACGCGCTGGTCGCCGCCGGCCCCTTGGTTGAAGCACTGGCCAACGGCGTTCGGCTGCGCGATGGTTTGCGCGGCAAGTTGCATCGCCTGTCACCGTTGCTGGATTCGCTCCTGGGCACCTGGTCGGACTACGCCAGTGCGCGCAAGGAAGAGCTGACCGTCCAGGCCGAGCACTATCGCAACGAGCAGGACGCGCTGCAGAACGACCAGCGCGGCGGCACCCAGGAGCTGATGCGCCTGGAGCGCGAGATCAGCGGCATCCAGCGTTGGCTGGGCGAGCTGTCGGTACTCAAGCATCGCTTCGCCCTGGTCGATGATGTGAAGGTGCTGGAGCAGCAACTGCTGGCGGCCAAGGATGCGCACGATGAGCTGGCCGGCGCCCTGGCGCAATCCCGGCAGTTCAGCGCCGAGGACCTCGACGAGCGTCTGCGCGACTTGGAAAAACGCCTGAAATCGGTCAAGCAGCAGCTTGATCATGCCGACAACAACAGCTACGCCAAGCTGCGCGAAGAATTCTCACAGCCGGATGTCGAGCGTCTGATGCGTCTGTTCAACAGTTCGTTGTTCAGCCTGCCGCTGGGCGCGCATGGCATTACCCTGGACGAGGAAGGCCTGTGGGTTAAATCCCTGGAGCAGATTCTCGATGGTTTCAAGGGTGAGCGTTTTGAAGTGCCTGGGCTGTCCATCGATATCTCGCATATCGAACCGCCGGCCTTGCAGGCGCTGGCCGATCGCGCGGCGTTGCGTGACCAGAAAGAGCGCCTGGAAAAAGAACTGAAGCAACTCAAGACCCAGCAGGCCGTAGCCTCCGACCGCGCCGCGAGCAAGACCCAGACCGAAACGCTGTACCAGCAGGTACTCGACGCGCAGAAGGCTCTGGAAGACTTCCGCCGCGCGCAAACCTTGAGCGCCGAAGAAGGCGAGAAACTGGAAAACCTGGCGCAGATGGAAGCCGCGCAGGATGAGTTGAAGCGTTCCAGCGATGCTTTCACCGAGCGCGTTCAGCAACTGTCGGCCAAGCTGCAATTGGTCGGCCGTCAGATCGCTGACATGGAAGCCAAGCAGCGTACGCTGGATGATGCGCTGCGCCGTCGTCAGCTGTTGCCGGCGGACTTGCCGTTCGGCACACCGTTCATGGACCCGGTCGACGATTCCATGGACAACCTGCTGCCGCTGCTCAATGACTATCAGGACAGTTGGCAAGGCTTGCTGCGCGCCGACGGCCAGATCGAAGCGCTGTATGCGCAAGTGCGCCTCAAAGGCGTGGCCAAGTTCGACAGCGAGGACGATGTCGAGCGGCGCCTGCAGTTGCTGATCAACGCCTATGCCCACCGTACCGATGAAGCGTTGACGCTGGGCAAGGCACGTCGCGCGGCGGTCACCGATATTGCGCGCACCTTGCGCAATATCCGCAGCGACTATGACAGCCTCGAGCACCAGTTGGCGTTGTTCAACCGCGAGATCAACAAGCGTCAGGTGTCCAACCTGCAAAGCTTCCGCATCGTGCTGGCGCCGAACAAGGAAGCCCTCAAGCATATCGACCAGATCATCCACAGTGCCGGCCAGTATGAAGAAGGCGAGACCCTGTCGGTATTCGACCTCAGCCAGAGCGCCGAGCAGGACAACAAGAACGAAGAGGCCAAGGAATACCTGGCGCGCCTGGTCGCCGCCAACCATAACCAATTGGGTCTCAAGGATTTGTTCGAGCTGGCCTTCGAGATCACCAAGGTGAATGGCCAACCGGTGATTCACACCGACATCGATGGTGCCGCGTCCAACGGCACCACCATGACCATCAAGGCACTGACCAACATGTACTTGTTGCTGCACTTGATGGACCGCGAGCAGGCCGGACGCGTGCGTTTGCCGTACTACCTCGATGAGGCGGCGGATATCGATGAGAAGAACCAGGCGGCGTTGCTGGAAACCAGTCTGCAACTGGGCTTTGTGCCGATCCTGGCCAGTGTGAAGCCGCAGGTGTCTGCCCAGGTGGCGATCGACCTGGAAGGTGGCAGCGGGCCGAACGGGATCTATATCGATGAAGCGGATTGGAAGTACATCCGTCGGCGTGACGTGGTGAAGGCTACGCTGAATGTGCAGGCGGATGAGCCGGAGTTGGGTGAGGTCTGATCGGTTGCACTGAAATGCGAAAAGGCCCCTGGGTGAGAATCCAGGGGCCTTTTTTTGTCTGTGCCGGCCTCTTCGCGAGCAA
>JAFHKH010000251.1 GCA_016937595.1 Pseudomonas cedrina subsp. fulgida
AGCCCGCTCCCACACTGGATCTGCGCAAGCTCAGCGTTGCATACAACGCTGATACCGTTCATCCACGCGCTTGGCAAACCACGCCGTGGTGAGGTTGCGGGTGATCTTGGGGCTCTTGAGCACGATGCCCGGCAGGATCGCCCGTGGCATCGGTTTGCCGGCGGCTTTATCGGCGAGGGCAAACACGCGTGTGTAGAGGGGGGTCTGTTCAAAATCCAACTGCTCACCCTGCTCCAATTGGCTGCGGATACTCGGGTTGCGCATATCCAGCTTCGCGCCGAGGGAACGCACCGCCAGTTCTGTAGTACCAGGCAGCAACGACCCGTAGCGGATCAAATCCCCATCCAGCGCCAGCTCGGTGCCCGACACGCGGCTGACGGCAGCCTGGAACGCGGCATTGCGGCTGGCGTACCACCCGGCATTGAAGTCGGCGAAGCGATACAGCGGCTGGTCGTAGTTCACCGGGTAGCCGAGCAAATGCGCGATACCGAAGTACATGCCGCCACGGCGGGTGAACACTTCACGGCGGATGCTGCCGTCTACCGTGTAGGGATAATCCCGTGCCTGTTTCTGCGCAAAGTCGATGCTGACCTGCATGGGGCCGGCGGTGTGCACCGGGTTGAAACCGCCAAACAGGGTGTTGCCCAACGGCACCATGCTGATGAAGTCGTCGAAGATGCCGCTCAGGTCCCTTTCCGTACGTGCCGCACTCAAGCGGTCGGCATACGTCTTGCCGGTGGGCGAGCGCAACTGAAGTGCGCTGCGTACGACAAAGGCCGGCACGTGGATCTTGCCCGCACGGCGCAGGATCTCGTCCTGGGCAATCCTGCCCATATTCGGCACGGGCGGGTCCACCTGGTAAGTGGACTCCTGCTCGGTCACCGCCAGCACGGCGCAAAGGTTTTCGGTGCTGGGGTAGATTTTCTGGGTAGCAAACGCGGTGTAGATGTCCTGGGCCCAACCCGCGCGGTCCGACACCTTGGCCGGCAGCAGGCGCACGATCTGCGCCTTCACCTCGGCCTCGCTGCGTTCCGGTTGTTGCGGGTTACGCGTTGTGGAGCAACCGGCGAGTACCAGCAAGAGAAGAGGAGAAGCAAGAGACGGGATGAGGGCATGCACGTATTCCTGAAGCAGCGGAGCTGGAATACTACCCCACAAACGACGAAGGCAACTGTGGGAGCGGGCTTGCTCGCGAAGGCGGTGTGTCAGCCACTGAATATGTTGACTGACCCACCGCATTCGCGAGCAAGCCCGCTCCCACAGTTGGATTTTTGGTATGTGTCAGATCCCGGCCAGCGCCAGGTCCATCGCAAAGTAAGTGAAGATCAGGTCCGCGCCCGCGCGCTTGATCGACCCCAACGTTTCGCGCACCACGCGGTCTTCGTCAATCGCCCCGGCCTGGGCGCCGAACTTGATCATCGCGTACTCGCCGCTGACCTGATACGCCGCCACCGGCAAGCGCGAGGCTTCGCGGATGTCGCGGATAATGTCGAGGTAGGCCCCCGCCGGCTTGACCATCAGCGCGTCCGCGCCTTCCTGTTCGTCCAGCAGCGATTCGCGCACGGCTTCGCGGCGGTTCATCGGGTTCATCTGGTAGCTTTTGCGGTCGCCCTTGAGCGCGCTGCCGCCGGCTTCGCGGAACGGGCCGTAAAGCGCCGAGGCGAATTTGGTCGAGTACGCCATGATCGGGATATGGCTGAACCCCGACTCATCCAGGGCGCGGCGGATCGCCTGGACCTGGCCGTCCATCGCCGCCGACGGAGCGATCACATCGGCACCGGCGCGGGCGGCGGCCACGGCTTGCTTGCCAAGATTCACCAGGGTCGCATCGTTATCGACATGGGCACCGTGCATCACGCCACAGTGGCCGTGATCGGTGTATTCACAGAAACAGGTGTCGGACATCACGATCATTTCCGGCACGGCGTCCTTGATGGTCGCGGACATGCGCGAGACCAGGCCGCGTTCTTTCCAGGTGTCGCTGCCGCTGGCGTCCAAGTGGTGGGACACACCAAAGGTCATCACCGACTTGATGCCGGCACGCGCATACCGCTCGATCTCGGCGGCCAGCTTCTTTTCCGGGATGCGCTGCACGCCCGGCATACTGGTGATCGGCACAAAG
>JAFHKH010000252.1 GCA_016937595.1 Pseudomonas cedrina subsp. fulgida
GACGAGCCGCCTGGGCCGCCAATGGCAGCTACCAGGCCGTGCGCATCATTCGCAACTTCGTCGAGCGCTGGGACCGTACCCCGCTGCAAGAGCAGGAGAGCATCATCGGTCGCATCAAGCCCAGCGGCGCGCCCATGGACGGCGACAAGGAATCCCAGGTGCCTGACTACAGCAAGGACCCGCAAGGCAAGTTGACCAAGCTTGATGCCCACATCCGCCTGGCCAACCCGCGCACCCCACAGAGCCAGGCCAACCTGATCCTGCGTCGGCCGTTCAACTACTCCAACGGTGTCAACAAAAACGGTCAGTTGGACATGGGGCTGTTGTTTATCTGCTACCAGGCCGACCTGGAGAAAGGTTTTATCAGCGTGCAAACCCGGCTGAACGGTGAGCCCCTGGAGGAATACCTCAAGCCGGTTGGCGGCGGGTACTTCTTCAGCTTGCCGGGAGTCACGGGGCCGGATGATTTCATCGGGCGAACGCTGCTGGGTGCAACGCACCCGCACACCACTGCCACTACCTGAAACAACCCTCAGAGCGAATAACGTCCCATGAAAAAATCGACTATTGCGTTGTCGTTGTTAATGACCCTGTCCCCGCTGGCAGCCTTCGCCGCGACCGCGCCGCTGGACCTGGTAGGCCCGGTGTCGGACTACAAGATCTACGTCACCGAAGAAATCGGTGAGCTGGTGACCCAGACCCAGGCCTTTACCGACGCCATCAACCGCGGCGACCTCGCCACCGCCAAGAAGCTCTACGCGCCGACCCGCGTGCACTATGAGTCCATCGAGCCGATCGCCGAACTGTTCAGCGACCTCGATGCGTCCATCGACTCGCGCGTGGATGACCACGAAAAAGGCGTGACCGCCGAAGACTTCACCGGCTTTCACCGCATCGAATACGCGCTGTTTTCCCAGAACAGCACGAAGGGCCTGGAGACGCTGACCGCCAAGCTCAACACCGACGTCAACGACCTCAAGACCCGCGTCGACGGCCTGACTTTCCCGCCGGAAAAAGTCGTCGGCGCGCCGCAGCCCTGCTTGAGGAAGTCGCCGCCACCAAGATCTCCGGCGAAGAAGACCGCTACAGCCACACCGACCTGTATGACTTCCAGGGCAACATTGACGGCGCGAAGAAAATCGTCGAGCTGTTCCGTGGCCAGATCCAGCAGCAAGACAAAGCCTTCCTGGCCAAGGTCGACAAGAACTTCGCCAGCGTGGACAAGGTCCTGGCCAAGTACAAGACCAAGGACGGCGGCTTCGAGACCTACGACAAGGTCAAGGAAAACGACCGCAAGGCGCTGGTGGGTCCGGTCAACACCTTGGCTGAAGATTTGTCGACCCTGCGGGGCAAGTTGGGCCTGAACTGAGAAGGCTTGACCCGGCTCCCTGAAAAGAGCCGGGCCAGTTCAATCACATCGCGCGCTTAGGCCTGGCGTGCTTGTGCTTCAATCGATTGAGGCTGCGGTACAAAGCCTGTCAGCGGCACACCCGTGGCTTTTTGAGTGTCAGGATCAATGGCGTACCAATCGTTATTTTTATGCGTGGCATAAAGCATCGTGCCCCGGCACGTACCCCATTTATGCTCGGCCTTTGCACTCGCTGCCGCAGAAGGGCCTATATTCTCGTAGACTCCCAGGCACCACCTGCTTCTTTCGAAAGCAGTGGCGCTACGAATAAATTTGAGTTCCGCTTTTACTGCAACTTGAGCGCCCCCTACTACCCAGGGGCCGGACCTGAATACATCAACCACACCGTCCAAGGGGTTGAACAGGCCGCGCAAAAGCGCAGGCGCTCCCTGAAAGCCTTTTATCGAAAACCCGACCCCGCCAAACGGATGGATCACTTTAAGACCGTTGTAAAATTTGTTGGCGGTGCCCAACCCACCGGTGACGACGAACGAGGCGAAGTCGATCGACAGGCCTTTCAAGCCTGCCGCCACATTCCCCTCTGCCAAATCCACAACAGCCCCTACAAAAGGGATCAGGCATAACACCAGCCGCGCGTTACTCGGGCTCAATGCATCGTTGGCGCCGAACGGCCAGGCACGTCGAACTTGATACTCAGTCAATCGGTTGGCGTGGGCGGTCAGCTCAGTCCGCCTGTCGTCGAAATTACTGTCTAATAGCCGCTTGACAATATCGGCGACTTTTTTGCTCTTGAATGCCCGGGGAACCGTATCGCCTGACGCTTGCTCCCCCAGTACCGCCTTGCTGGCCAAACTGGGTGCCGCTCGCTCGATAATCACATTTGATGTGACCCCTGGACGTGCCTCGCGGCCGGACGAGTAGGCGTCAAAATCGAAGTTATCCGGTTTGGCGCGGCGGTAACGCTTGGTCCTGGCCGATAAGGTCGCGACCGGGGATACCTCCGTTTCGATTGTCCCGCCCAGGGACAGCGTTTTTGGCAGGTCTGTTCGCTTGATCATTTTCATGGATCGTGGAAAAACTTCGTAATAGGCGTACCCCGGCTC
This sequence comes from Pseudomonas cedrina subsp. fulgida, assembly GCA_016937595.1. GTDB lineage: Bacteria > Pseudomonadota > Gammaproteobacteria > Pseudomonadales > Pseudomonadaceae > Aquipseudomonas > Aquipseudomonas fulgida. Next base: position 2,473 of record JAFHKH010000252.1, read on the forward strand.
CACGCCCGGCGTTTCATAACGCATCAGCGTGCCATATGTCCCAGTGCTTTTTGCTACCGCGGCGTTTGAAAGGCTGTCGAGCTCGACGGTTTGCCCCGTTTCCTTGCGTAACTTGAAGAATTCGACCTTGCCGTCTTCCAGCGCTTTTCGGTCCTCGTAGGGCAATTGGCTGATCATCAATGTGAGCGTGACGGTATGAGCCGCGCGTACGTGCGCAACGTAGCTGTCGATGGCCGGCGCAACAAGCGTGGCTATGTTTGGCAGTGCCTTGATTCGTTCTTTAAAAACCGCTTCAGAAACACGGGGGTGCGGAAACCTGAACTCCGGCTTACCCATTTTCAGGTCATTCATGAAGTTATTAATTGCAACAAACAGGTTGGGTTCATCCTGCTGCTCAAGCAAAACCTGCGTCAAAGGAACGCTTTGTGGGAGATGACGCTGTGACGCACGGTAGACACGCGGTAGTTTGAGATCACGGATTTCGTTTTCCGTCATTTCTGGAAACAACAGTGCCAATTGTTTTATCAGCAGGTTGGTCAGCGTGGGAGGTTCGACCGTCAGCTTGGCGAACGCCTGCCTGATTTCAGCTTGCTGCGCAGAAAACTCGTTCACCGCCGTCGTGCTGGCCTGCGTCGAATATTGACCGTCCAGCGCCCTGGGAATCACCCCTTCCATGACCGCCCAATGAAGCAGTGGCTTCATACGCAAGCTTTTGAAAAGCTCACGCTGAGCCGTGTCCTGGGGTTCCAGGCGCGTCAACGCCATAAGTTCACTGCTATTCATCATCCGCGAGGCGCCAGGCCCCGAAAGTGAATCAGCAATCGCACAACCCAGGCAGAGTTCCATCCAGGCCGGGGAACCGATATTGATATCCTCGGGACGTTGAGCGAGCACCTTCGGTGCGTCTGCCGGAATGCTTGCGTCGGCCTTGATGAGCATTTCGGACGCTGCCTGGGCCAGCAAAAGATGGGCGACCAAGGGCACACTGGCCGCGCTGACGCCTTTGCTGATCAGATGGGCCTCAATATCACTGCGCACGGCTTGCATTGAGCGTCCCACATTGGCTGCCTGGTAGATCTCGTACCCTGCCACGTCTCCCGGCCGGGATGACGCCTTGATCCCAAGACTCAGTTTGATGGCCGTCGCGGCCAATTGATGGCGCATCGCCCTGGATAGCACCGCCCCGTCCGCGACCTCATACAACTTCAGCGTCTCGGCCCATGTTTGGGCCTTGGCGACGATGTCCGGGGAATCAAAGAAAACTTCCAGCTTGTTATCGGGATCATCAGTCAGCGTATTCCAGTTATCAGTACCCGCTGCAGCACGGGTCAGCAGGTCGCTGATACCGGCGGAACACTGCATCAGCACTGCCAGATCCTGCGCAGACAATGCGCCCGGAGCCTCTGCGTAGGGTGTCAGCACGGCGTAATCCTTACCCTGCGGTACGGGAGCCACGCTTGAATTCAACCACCCCAGGGCGGCACAGATCTCGGGGTGTGTTCTGGGCGTTCCGCCGCTGTAAAAATCCAGTGCTTGACGCACATTGTAGGTGCGGGAAGCGTACAAGGCGTTGCCCGTCAGCTTGCTGCTGTCGAATACGTTGTCGAGCGCAGTCTTCATGCTCACATTGTCGAACGTCGGATTGTTGCGAACCTCATCGTCAAACGGTGTCTGCAGCGACGTCCATTGGCCTGACGAATCACGGCATTCAAGCGCTCGGCCGGAAATTCTGAAGTGGTCGACGTCAGCGGACGAACCTGATTTTTCCAGAAAAGCCTGGAATGGCGGGGATCGCAAAAGGCCAATAAATTCCATGCGTGGCTGTGCACTGCGCAGGTCCAGGGCAGCCCCCCGCTCAATGTCTATTACCTGTTTCTCCAGCCCCAAACTGGCTCCAGGGCTGGCCTGGTCGAGCTGCAGACGCAGATGTTTATGCAGGTGTGCACGCGTATCTCTATCACTGGATGCTTGCGAAGCCTGGATGTACTGCTCCTGCCACTGTGAGCGTTGTGCTGTGGTGATGGCAGGCCATCCCTTTTTTTGAAGATCACCCCCCAACTGGCGCGCCGCCACCTCGTTTCGGGGCGCCTGTACGCCGTAGAAATCGAGGATGATGCTCGCCGGCAGCGGCGCCTGTGGCGCACTCTGCGTGATGGGGATGCCGAGGTTGCGTGGAGACAGTATCGCTTGTGCCGCGCGAACTTTGACACCGACAGCCCACCAGCCCGAAGCGTCCGTGAGGGAGAAGCGCTTTATGACGTCTTTTCCATCCCGCTTGACGGTGCCAACCACCGAATCGTTGAACACACGTACGGTGTCAGGCTTGAGCCCCTGGCGCTGGAACCAGTTCTGTACCTTGGGATCATTCAGCGCGTCGAGATACAACTTCAGGGCCGGTCCAATGGAGGCATCCAGTGGGACGATGTTACTTGGCCCGGCATCCCCTAGCGCCAGCCAACGGTTGACGTTTTTCTGAAGGGTGGTATCGGCTCTCGTGGCGCGTTCAACCGAAGGAAAACGCTCGGAAGGAATTGAGCTGGTTTGCGCAACATCGCGCTTTGCGCGCGTTGCATGCGCCTGGTTGACGGTAGCGTCGTGCCCAGGCGCGTGGAGCGCTTGATTGAACTGTTTTGACGGGTTGACTGGATGACTGTCATTGACCGCGAGCATATGCGTTTCCTCTCGACCTTTATGGGTAAGAGTTCCCGTCCTTAAGAACTTCGAGAGGAAATTTATAAGACGAGACGCCGTTCAGGAGCCAGCATGCTCCCAAGGCTTCGCAGGAAAATGGCTTGGATCAATATAGGAAAAAATCGGCTCTACAGTATCCGATAAAGCAATCGCTCAATCCGAACCCGGCTGACCCTACGCAGGAACTTGCCGACCGCTTCCGGGTAATCCGGCAGCGTCTGCAAATCCAGGTAACGCGCGATACGCGTGGTGTGCTGGAAAATCTGCGCCAGTTCGGTGCGCCGTGGTTCGAGCCACTGGCCTTGCGGGTCATCGATCAGCAAGGCATTTTCCAGGTCGAGGCGGAACGCCCGTGGGTTGAGGTTGTTGCCGGTGAGCAAGGTGTAACGCTGGTCGACCCACAGGCCCTTGAGGTGGTAGGTATTATCGCCATCGCGCCACAGATGCAGGTTCAACTGGCCGTTGTCGATCATTGGCTGATGGCGCTTGGCGAAGCGGCGCAGGCTGATTTCGTACAGATAGGGCAATGCCGCAATCACCTTGAACGGCTCGCTCGGCGGGATATAGAAATCATTGGCGGTCTTGTCGCCGACAATGATGTCTATCTTCACCCCGCGCGCCAGGGCCCGGTTGATTTCACGGGTCACCGGCAGCGGCAGGTTGAAATACGGTGTGCAGATGGTCAGTTGATGCCGGGCGCTGGCGATCAGCTCAAGGATCACCCGGCTCAACGGGTTGTTCTTGCCAACCCCAAGCAAGGGGCTGACCGACAGATGCCCGTTGGCAATTGCCCGGCCGTGGTGTCGTAGGCCGCATGCTTGAGGCGGCTGCGCAGGTCGCCGATGTCGTTGCGCAGGCTGCGGGTGGTCGGCGGGTTCGGCAGGTCCAGGCGATGCACGGCCTTGGACGCGACCAGGCCATGCTCAACCAGGTGCTGCATGGAGTCGGCCAGGGGTTTGTCATGGATCAGGTGGTAACGGTCGAAGCGGTACTTGTCGAACTTGTGCAGGTACACGTTGTTCAGGCTCGCGCCGCTGTAGAGCACCGTGTCGTCGATCACAAAGCCCTTGAGGTGCAGCACGCCGAACAGCTCGCGGGTTTGCACGGGCACCCCGTACACCGGCACTTCGGTGCCGTGGCGCTGGGTCATGGCCTGATACCAGGCGCTGTTGCCCGGCTGTTTGCCAGCCCCGATCAGGCCGCGCTGGGCGCGCAGCCAATCGACCATCACCACGATGTCCAACTGCGGCCGCGCAGCCTTGGCGGCGTGCAGCGCGTCGTAGATCTCCTGCCCCGCCTCGTCCTGCTGCAAGTACAGCGCGACGATGTAGATGCGTTGGGTGGCCTGGGCGATTTTTTCCAGCAGGCAGCGCCGATACGCGTCGGCGCCGGACAGCACCTCAAGGGCCTCTGGCGTGAGGGGGAAACCGCGCAATTTGGGCAACAGGGAGCGTTTGAAGAACGACGGCATAAGGCTCGCAATGGGTCGAATCCGAGGAAGCCCCGAGCTTACACCATGGGGGTGCCCAGGTCTTGCTGCGTGATCGGCAAAAGAGTGATTGACCAAGAAGAACGATCGTTCTACTGTTCGTGACATGAACGAACATTCCAGCAATGAAACCCGCGATATCATCCTCGACGTTACCGAGAAGTTGATCTATCGCCATGGCATCGCCGCCACCGGCATGGACTTGCTGGTGAAAACCGCCGGTGTCTCGAGGAAAAGTATTTACCGTTACTTCGCCAATAAAGATGAGTTGGTGATCGCCGCCCTGCAGCGCCGCGACCAGCGTTGGCTGCAGTGGCTGCGCACTGAGGTGGAACGCCGCGAAGGCACGGGTGAGCGTCTGTTGGCGCTGTTCAGCGCCCTCAAGGCCTGGTTCGGCACCGCCGATTTTCGTGGCTGCGCGTTTATCAATACCAGCGGCGAGACCGGTGACCCGTCCAACCCGGTACGCGTGTTGGCCAAGGCCCATAAACAGAAACTGTACGAGTACGCACTTGAACTCTGCCAAGCACATGGCACCGCCGATGCCGAACGGCAGGCCGCGCAGCTGCTGATCCTGATCGATGGCGCCATTACCGTTGCCCTGGTGATGGGCGATCCAACCGCCGCCGATAATGCGCAATGCATGGCGCAAACCTTATTGGCACTTGAACCCGTAGCCCAACGCAACGTTCGATAAAACCTTTAGTCAGGAGGAACTGCCCCATGTCATCGTCCGCAGAAATACGTCCACCCTTGCCGCCGTTTACCCGCGCGTCGGCCATTGAAAAAGTGCGCCTGGCCGAAGATGGCTGGAACTCCCGTGATCCGGAACGCGTGTCCCTGGCCTACACCCTCGACACGCACTGGCGCAATCGCACCGAGTTCGCGCACAACCGCGAAGAAGCCAAATCCTTTCTTACCCGTAAATGGGCCAAGGAACTCGACTACCGGCTGATCAAGGAATTGTGGGCCTTCAGCGATAACCGCATCGCGGTGCGCTATGCCTATGAGTGGCACGACGACTCAGGCAATTGGTTCCGCTCCTACGGCAACGAAAACTGGGAATTCGACGCGAATGGCTTGATGGCCAATCGTTTCGCCTGCATCAACGACATGCCGATCAAGGAAAGCGAACGCAAGTTCCACTGGCCCCTGGGCCGTCGCCCGGATGAGCATCCCGGGCTTTCGGAACTTGGTCTATAGACCTGACGCGCATCAAACTGGAGCTTCTGTGGCGAGCGGGC
>JAFHKH010000253.1 GCA_016937595.1 Pseudomonas cedrina subsp. fulgida
CCGCTCCCACAGTTTTAACCGAGTTCGACGGGAAAATACCGGTCGGTTTTAAGGCCGCCGCGCTTTGGCTTTTGATCTGGAGTCGCCCCGTCAAACACGCTGGCCGAACGCAGGAATGGATATGTACTCGGTCAACCCCAGCGACTTGGTCGGCCCAAAGGCCGCCACGGAAGCAAGCCCCCCACACTCTGCCACCGATGTGCACAAGCACGTTCAGCCAAAACCAGTCCGCGCCTCACTACAAAAATAAGTGCTTTAAAGTTTTTACCCCGTAAAGTATTTTTGCAGCACTGTCACGGTCAGCTGTGACCTCTTCTTAACCTGACAAGGATCTTGCGTGAGCGGACTGCGTGAACGGCAAAGGCTCGAACGACGCCAGGCCATCAGTAAAGCGGCGATCGAGCTGTTCGAGCGTCAAGGCTTCCAGAACACCACCATCGAACAGATCGCCAACCAGGCGGGCGTTTCGGCGCCCACGGTATTCAAGTACTTCGGCAACAAGCAGGAAATCATCCTGGAAATCCTGCATGAGGCTGACCGACGCGCCCTGCACGACACACGCCGCCTGATCCCGGCCATGGACGACCCGGTGGATGCACTCTGCTACCTGGAAAAGCTCCTCACCGATTATGCGCTCGAGGTCATGCACCCCAGCCTGTGGCGCGAGCTGTTGCCGCTGATCCTGTTCGGCGGCCAAAGCGAATTGCCCGAAGGCTACCGCGCCATGAACGACGCGCTGCGCGCTGAAATCAGCGGCCTGCTGCGCGAACTGCAACAGGCCGGCAAGCTGCGCGCCGACCTCGACGTGGACCTGGCGGCGTTCCTGCTCAACGACTATGCGCACCTGCAACTGTTGCGCCTGGTCAGCCAGACGCCGCCGGACATCGAATCCCATTCCAGCCAGGTACGCCGCATCACCGCCCTGCTCTTCCAGGGCATGCGTACCTGAACCGGCGACCGCTTCACGCCAGCCGGTAGCAGTCGATCACCACGCGGCTGGCCGTGGGGTAGTGCACCCGGCCGATAAAGTGGCTGCGGATCAGCCAGTCCAGGCGCCCGTTCGGGACTTCGAATGCCGGGCTGCAAGAACACCGGTATTCGTGCTCGGGAAGCGGCCACTGCCCTGCGCGTTCCAACTGCTGGCCGTGTTCGCTCAGGGTCAGCAACCCGCGATTGCGCACATTGATCAACTCACCCCGGTCACTGCGCAGGCTGTAGCGGGCATCGAGTTGCCCGACGCCATCGCGACGCAGCACAAAGAAGTCGTCGCCGCCGGCCAGTACCTGGCCCTTGAGTTCACCCTGGCCACTGAAGTCACCGCCCACGATCGGGTAGTTGCTGCGGTGCCCGGCCAGGCTGTCGCCAAGCAACTGACCAGGCCCGATATCGACCCGCAGCGTCAATACCCATTCCAGTTCAGCCGAAGGTTGATTCATCATGCAAGCTCCTTGCGGCGGCGCGGCCACAGCCACGCCGCCGCGCTGTTCAGCGGTTGGTCTTGATGGTGGTCCAGACGCGGGTACGGATGCGTTCCATCGCCGCCGGCATCGGCTGCAGCGGGAACAGGGTTTTGCGCGCGGCTTCAGGAATGTACATGCTCGGGTCGTTGCGAATCTCGGCGTTGACCATTTCCGTCGAATCCTTGTTGGGGTTCGGGTAGCCGATGCGGTTGCTGATCAGGGCGATCACCTCCGGGCGCAGGATGTAGTTGATAAAGGCGTGGGCCTCGGCCACATGCGGCGCATTTTTCGGCACCACCATCACGTCCGACCACATCGGCGCGCCCTCCCTCGGCAACGCCATCTCCACCTTCACGCCCTTGCCGGCCGCTTGCGCCAGGCGCTTGGCCAGGGCCACGCCGCCGGACCAGCCGACGCCCACGCAGATCTCGCCGTTGGCCAGGTCCATGCCGTAGCGCGAGGAGTTGAAGTAGGTGATATCCGGGCGGATCTTGAGCATCAACTGCTGCGCCTGGGTGTAGTCCTCACGCTTCTGGCTGTTGGGGTCCAGGCCCAGGTAGTGCAACGCAATGGGCAGGATCTCGTTGCCGGCATCAAGAAAGCCGACGCCGCAGCCGGCCATTTTTTTCAGGTTTTCTTCCTTGAAAATCATGTCCCAGGTGTTCATCTGCACATCCGCGCCGAAGATTTTCTGGATCTTGTCGACGTTGTAGCCGATCAGCGTGGTACCCCACAGGTAAGGCACGGCGTAACGATTGCCTGCGTCACCCACCGCCTCCAGAGAGGTCATGAACTGCGGGTCAAGGTGTTGCCAATTGGGCAACTGGCTGCGGTCCAGCGGTTCGATGGCACCGGCGGTGATCAGGCTGCTGATGTTGGAACTGCTGGGAAACACCACGTCGTAGCCGGAGTTGCCGGTCAACAACTTCGATTGCAGGGTCTCGACACTGTCGAACACATCGTAGATCGGGCGAATGCCGGTCTCTTGTTCGAAGCCCTTGAGGACTTCGGCCGGCAGGTACTCGATCCAGTTATAGATGCGCACCGTACGCTCTTCGGCCTGGCACCAGGCGCTGGAGAGACAGGCAAGGGCGACGCCCAGCAAGGTATTACGCAACGACTTGTTCATGCTCAAACACTCCTGCGCGGCCGCGATGGCTCGCGACGCTCAGTAACGGTAGGTGAAATAGAGTTCCAGGGCACTGAAGTTGCGGTCATTGCCGAAGACCTGCTTGGCCGCCGCCAGGGGTTTGACCCAGTTATAGGACAGCGAAGTGTAAAAGGATGGGGTTGGGGTCCAGTCGAGAAATACCACGCTTTCATCGGCAAAGCGCCGGTCGTTGACCGCGGCACCCATGTAGTTTTTCTCGTCGAGCCAGAACTGATAGTGGATCGCGCCCAGGGTCAGGGTCTGGCTCAGGTGCGTCTTGAGCGAGAACTGCTGGACGTTTTCGTTGCTGTTGAACAACAGGTAGTTGCCGACCACGTCGCCCACCAGCCAGGTGCTCCAGTCGACGAAGCCTTTGCTCAACGGGTCCCAGGCCTTCTGCCGGTTGTCGCCCAGGTTGTCGTCACCGGAAAAGCTCGCGTAGCGATAGCCGAGGATCGGCGTCAGCGGCACATCGCCAAAGGCGTAGTCGGCCTGGGCGTACCAGGCGTTGGCCGCATAATCGACGCCTTCGCCGCTGCCGCGTTCCACCGCGTATTCGCCGTTCAGGGTCAAGGCCACGACACCCGGCACCTTGGCATTCAGGGCGCGCAGGTTGTACACCTGCATGCCGTCGCGCCGCCGTGGCAGGGTGCTGCCGCGCGGGCCGAGGGCATTGACCTTGAGCGCCATCGCGCCGAGGGTGACCTGGTCGTCGAGGTTATAGTCGAGGTTGACCCCGGTCATGCGAAAGTCACCCAGGTCGTCGTCGGTGCGCAGGCTGAAAGCCTGGCTTTTCAACGCGCCATGGTCCCAGGCCAGGATCGCCGAGTCCTTGAAGGCGGTGCGCGGGCCGAGCCAATAGGCGCCGTCCTTGAACTGGTCGAGGTTGCCATCCATGACGATGAAACCGGTGCCGACCATATAGTTCTGGCGTCCGGCGGTGAGCTTCCACTCGCCAACCCGCACGCCGGCAAACAGCTCCTCGCGGGCTACCCGGCCGTCGGAGCTGCGCGTAAAGCCGCCCGCGTCGCCATCGCCGAAAGTCGTGGCGGCCACCACCGACGCGCCACCGAGCAGGCTGACGTCCGGGTTCAGGGCGTAGTCGAACTTGATACCGGGCTTGACGTAGAACTCCTGCCAGCCGATACGGCTGCCGCCATTGCGGCCGTTGCGCTGGTCAACCCGGCCACTGCCGAAGTTGACGTTGCGCGTGGTGATGCTTGCGCCGCCAGCGGTGAGGTTGACCTCGCCCTTGAGGTTACCGTCCTCGAAGGTGTAGCCCGCCAGAGCGACCTGTGCGCTCAGGGGCAGACTGACCGCCACCAGTGCGCGGGTGAAACGCGTCGTGAAAAGCATCGTGAAGCTCCTGTGTCGTTATTGTTGTTACAGGGCAGTTGCAGGCGGCGCAGTACGCCGCCAACACCTGGGCGGGCCAGGTGGGAATCCAGACGCTGGAAGGTTCTTATTGGACGTGGTGTCAACGCGTCAGGTGCGCGGCAATCGCGCGCAGCATGCGCACGCTGTCGGCATCGAACGGGCCGACCGCTTCAGGCAACGACGATTGCTTGACGATCACCACCTTGGACGGTTTGTCGATGAACAGGTATTGGCCATGAATGCCGCCGGCCATCAGGGCCTGGCTGTGGTCATTGAACACGTACCACTGGCTGCGGTAGGACGCGCCCGGCGTCCATTCGGAGAATTCTGCGTTGGCCGTGTAGATCGCCGGGTCCGCGCCACGGGCAATGCGCCCGATGGCCTCGCTGGAGAGCAGCTGCGAACCGGCGTGCCGGCCGTCATTGGCCAGCAGCCGGCCAAAGCGCGCCATGTCGCGCAGGGTGGCGCTGAAACCGGCACCCGCCACGTTACGACCCCAGGGGTCGGCCATGAAATAGCCGTCGCGCTCGCAACCCAACTGGCTCCAGACGGCTTGCAGCAATTGCGCGCAGGACCTGCCCGAAGCACGCTCCATGACCCAGGCCAGAGCCTCGGTGGTGGCGGTCACGTAATGGAAGAACCCACCGTGCTCGCCGCGTTTGCGCAACGATGGCAGGTATTGGTAGAGGGATGCGAATTCGCTGTATTGGCTGGGTGCCGGGTTGAAACCACAGGCATAGCCGTATTGCGAACTCTCGGACGCCGGGTCGTCGTACACCTCGCTGTAGTCGATGCCCACGGCCATGTCGAACAACTGGCGCACGCTCGCATCCCCGAAGGCGCTGCCGGCAAGCTCGGGCACGTAGCTGCTGACCTGGCGCGTCGGATCGAGTACGGCATCGCTGACCAATTGTTCGCCCAGTACGCCGATCAGCGACTTGGTCACCGAAAACATGATGTGGCGATCGTCGGGGCGCTGGCCGTTGAAGTAACGCTCGAACAGCACCTGATCGCCCTGCATCACCAGCAAACCGTCGGTGTGACTGGCCTTCAGGTGATCGAGCACGCTGATGCTCAGGCCGCAGACGCTGTCAAAGTGCAGCTCATCCAGCGCCTGGGGCGCTTCGGCCAAGGGTTCGCGCGGACCGCTCCCGGCCTGCACATCAATGGATGGGCGCAACTGCGCCAGGTGCCGAAACCCCCAGCGGTTGAAGGGCGGGCGCATCCAGTTGTCCCAGGTGACGCGCTGCTCCGGCGCGGCGGGAAACCCCTGCATCAAGCGCGGCGCCGCGGGCTCGACAAGGGAAGATTCATTGGCCTCTACGTAAAGCCTGACGAGTAAGGGGACGGCGTTCGGGCTCATCGGTGTGATCCTGGAAATGACTCTGCGTGGGAGCAGATGCAGGAAAATAATTACGCTTATAAATTATTTTAGTCAATAAAATATTTAACCTACAACATAAAACCGTCACACACCTATGGATCCAATAACCTTTCATGAGCCGCTCGATAATCGCCCACATTAATCAATAACCTTTAAATATTCGGATTGACCCGCAACGTCCTTGTCCCTTTAATGGATCCATTAAATAAAAACAACGATAATCGTGGAGAGCCGTCATGTATCCGAAAAACACCTGGTATGTCGCATGCACCCCGGATGAACTGGCGCAAAAGCCTCTGGGCCGTCAGATCTGCGGGGAAAAGATGGTGTTCTATCGAGACCTGTCGAATCAGGTCAGGGCCCTTGAAGATTTCTGCCCGCATCGTGGCGCGCCGTTGTCCCTGGGCTATGTGGAAAACGGTCACCTGGTTTGCGGCTATCACGGCCTGGTCATGGGCGGCGACGGCAAGACCGTGGAGATGCCCGGTCAACGGGTTCGTGGCTTTCCCTGCAACAAGGCATTCGCTGCCGTCGAACGCCATGGCTTCATCTGGGTGTGGCCCGGCGATCAGGCGCAGGCCGACCCCGCGCTGATTCCGCACCTGGAATGGGCTGAAAACGAGCAATGGGCCTATGGCGGCGGGCTGTTCGACATTCAATGCGATTACCGCCTGATGATCGACAACCTGATGGACCTGACCCACGAAACCTACGTGCATGCCTCCAGCATCGGCCAGAAGGAAATCGACGAAGCGCCGCCGGTAACAACGGTCGAAGGCGATCAAGTGATCACGGCCCGGCATATGCAAAACATCATGGCCCCGCCCTTCTGGCGCATGGCGTTGCGCGGCAACCAGTTGGCCGACGATGTGCCCGTGGACCGCTGGCAGATCTGCCGCTTCACCCCGCCCAGCCACGTGATGATCGAAGTCGGTGTGGCCCATGCCGGCAAGGGCGGCTACGACGCCGCGCCCGAACACAAGGCCGCGAGCATCGTGGTGGATTTCATCACCCCGCAGACCGACACCTCGATCTGGTATTTCTGGGGCATGGCGCGCAATTTCCAGCCGCAGGATGAGGCCCTCACCGCGAGCATTCGCGAAGGCCAGGGCAAGATTTTCAGCGAAGACCTGGAAATGCTTGAGCGCCAGCAACAGAACCTGCTGGCACACCCGACGCGCAACCTGCTCAAGCTCAATATCGATGCCGGGGGCGTGCAATCGCGCAAGATCCTCGAACGGCTGATCGCCAGGGAACGCGCCGGCGAACCGCAACTGATCAGCACAACCACCGCCTGAACGGCGCGCCAATGCTTTGAGGACTGAACATGATCGATGTGGTGGTGGTATCGCGTCATAACGAAGCGCAGGACATTTGCAGCTATGAGCTGGCCAGCGTCGATGGCAAGCCGCTGCCGGCCTTCAGTGCCGGCGCGCACATCGACGTGCATTTGCCCGATGGGCCGGTGCGCCAGTATTCGCTGTGCAATCACCCTGAAGAACGTCATCGCTATGTGATCGGCGTACTCAAGGACCCCGCCTCGCGGGGCGGCTCGCGCAGCCTGCACGAGCAGGTGCACCCCGGCACGCACCTGCGCATCAGCGAGCCGCGCAACCTGTTTCCCCTGGCCCACGCAGCCCGTCGCAGCCTGCTGTTTGCCGGGGGCATCGGCATCACCCCGATCCTGTGCATGGCCGAACGCCTGGCCCAGGTGGGCGCCGACTTCGAACTGCATTACTGCGCCCGCGACCGTCAGCGCGCGGCGTTTGTGCAGCGACTCAAGGCGTCAGCGTTTGCCGAACGGGTGTTCCTGCATTTCGATGCGCAGCCGCACACCGCCCCGAACGCCGCCGAGGTCCTGGCGCACCGGCGGACGACGTGCACCTGTATGTCTGCGGCCCCGGCGGTTTCATGCAGCACGTGCTCGACAATGCCCGCGCGCAGGGCTGGCGGGAAGACTGCCTGCATCGCGAGTACTTCTCGGCGGCGCCGGTGGACAGCAGCCTCGACGGGGTGTTTTCGGTGCAGGTCGCCAGCAGCGGTCAAGTGTTCGAGATCCCCGCCGACAAGAGCGTGGTCCAGGTTCTGGAAAGCCATGGGATCGAAATTGCCGTGTCGTGCGAACAAGGCATTTGCGGCACCTGCCTGACCCGCGTGCTCGAAGGCATACCGGAACACCGTGACCTGTTCCTCACCGAGCAGGAGCAAGCCCTCAACGACCAGTTCACGCCCTGTTGCTCGCGCGCGAAAAGCGCACGGCTGGTGCTCGATCTCTGAGACGCGTCACGGCGTGGGCAGAATGACCTTCATCCGCGCGTTGGCGGTGGCTGAACTGAAGATCTCGGCATAGCGCAACGTCGCGTTGGCGTGCTCGCGCATGATGGCCTCGGCCCCGCGCGCCCTGGCGATTGACCAGCGCATCGAAGACTGAGTGATGCTGCATGTGTGCGTAGTTGAAGCGCCGGTACTCGCGGAGCATGTCCTCGCGGTCCACGGCCAGCGCGGTCACCGAGGCGAACGGCAGGTGATCGTTGCGCGCCAGCGCGTCGGCGATCGCCGGGTTGTGACTGCGGCCACGATGACCTGGTGAAAGCGCATGTTCAGATCGTGATAGACCTCCAGGTCGTCCTCGGTCACGTACCCTTTTTCGAACAGTCGGTCGCCTTCGACCAGGCAGCGCTCGAGCGCCTGCCGCGCCTCGTCGGACAACCCCCGCTCGGCGGTTTGACGCGCAGCCAGGCCTTCGAGCACGCCGCGCACTTCGACGGCGCCGGCAATATCGCTGGCGCTGACCGAGCGCACCTGATACCCACGCCCGCCAAACGGCACCAGCAGCCCTTCCTGCTCCAGGGTCCGGAACGCCATGCGCACCGGCATGCGCGACACACCGAAGCGTTGCGCGGTGGGAATCTCCATCAGCCGCTCGCCGGCCGCCAACTCCCCGCAGGCAATCATCTTGCGCAGTGCAACCAGCACCAATTGACCGGGCTTGCTCATCCAGCAACTTCCAGAAAACGTGGGCGGCCATACTACCGCAAGCGTCCGGGCGCGTCAGACCAACGCCAGCAAATGCCTACCACTTAAGCAAACGCAATACTCAAAGCAACGGAGATCAAATGTGGGAGCGGCTTGCTCGCGAATGCGGTGTGTCAGTTACTTATGTATTGACTGACACTCAGCTTTCGCGAGCAAGCCCGCTCCCACAGGGGATCTGCGTTTAATCCAGGGAGAACCGGGGCGCCTGGTTTGGGGCTGCTCAAGGCTTGGGCCCGGCA
>JAFHKH010000254.1 GCA_016937595.1 Pseudomonas cedrina subsp. fulgida
GCATCACCGGCGAAATCAGCCCACGGTAGATCTCGTCGCCACTGAGAAAACGGCCGCCAGGGTGGAAGTCTTCGGTGTACGCACCACAGAGGTACATCCCACCCAATTCACAACGGTGCGGGTACCCGGCATCCGAAAACACACGGCGATGAGCCAGGTCCGAGCCATCGTCAGTGACCGGCAGCGTGGCGACAAACTGCTCCTTGCCCATGGCTTGCAACAGATAGCCAAACTGCAATTCACTGCGCCCGCCCGCCATTTCATGCGCATAACGCGCCGCGTCATCCGCGCTGGCGTGCACCGGGCTGCACACCGGGTCCTGGCGGGCCTGCACGTAGTTGCCGGTGCCACGGGCCGGCGCGGCAAAAGCGCGCCAGGCGCCGACCGGCCCCGCTTCACCCCACAGTGCACTGCTCTGCACCACCTGCAATTCGAAGGTCCGGGCCACACGGTTGACATATTCGCCGGGTGTCATCTGCCCGCTGCGAATCCGTTGTTCCAGCGCCCCCGCGCAACCAACTATGAGGGTTGTGCGGGCGGGCGATCAGGTCAGCCTCGGTGATTTCCGGGTATTTCAATTCGGGCCGCGAGCGCAAGCGAATCACCGCGCCCTCCGGCGCCAGCAGATAGTGGTAGCGTCGCACCGGATCATCCAGCAGGGCCTGGGCCAGCAGGCGCGTGGAAAACATATTGCTGTATACCGCCGATTCAGCAGGCGACAGCACGAACGGCCAGAGCCTTGCAGGCCTTGAGTGATAGCTGGCGACCACCAACGTGCGCGGCGGGTACAGCCCGCGCGTCACCAGTTCATCGGGAAAGATCCATTTGACGTCGAACACTTCGTCAAGCAGACGCGCCGGCTCCGTGGCGACAAACCAGCCGTCATCCCGCCGCAGAATAAGCCCGCCGTAGGCCCTGTCCAGGTTGAGGGCAACGCGTCGGCGCACATAACGGGCGGCATCGTCCATGGTTAAAAACGTCGGGCTCAGTCGCCGCCGCAGCAGGTTCGCATAGGGGTTCCACTGAGCCTCTACAGGGCCCGGACGCGCCCAGCAGTGGCTCGTGCGGACCACCCGCAAACCACCCGAAGTGGCGACTTTTCGCACCACCTTAAGCGCGTCCGTGGTGCCCAGATCGAGTTTGGCCTGCAGTGCCGTGGCATCGTCACCGTCGCTGAGTGTTTCGAACAACGCGCTTGTCGAGGGCGACTGGTAGCACAACAACGCCCCGTCAGGCGGCGCGATATAGATCGGCGCGCCCACCGACGGCCTGGAAGCGTTGGCACGTGCCTGGGTGATCGCTTCGCTCAGGTCCTTGAGCTCGATAAAAAACCGCTGCAACCAGTGCGTCGCACCATTGCCCGCCAACGGTCGCGCGTAATACAACGCATGACAGCCAAACCCCTTCGGCAGGTGTGCGCCATACAGGCTGGCAAGTGACAACAGGGCTGCCTTGCGATTGACCGGGATCAGTTGACTGGCGACATACTCCTCGCGCGTTTCATGTTTGAGAATGAAGCCAAAGTAGACATTGACGTAATGCTCCCCGTGGTTGTGCAGTTCGCTGCGCTGCACATCGTCGGCGGCGGCATCGGCGCTGTACAGGACCGGCCCGTGACTGACCGACTCCGGCCGCTGAAACTCCAGCACGCGCACGCCTGGGCCCCAATCGAGCTCAACGAAACCGGCCGGCCCCCACAGCGCGTTGCCGATCACAACGCGCAACGTGCCGCTCTCGGCCAAGGTCCTGACGCTATCGGCGACGGTTCGGGTGCCCTGCGCAAGGCTTGCGGCCATCGCGCTGTCGCTGCCCGGCGCATCGGCCCGCCACAACTGCCGCCACTCGTTTGTGGTGGTGGAAGGCGCCAGGGCGATCAAGCTGTCCTCGGCGCCGGAAAGGTACCCCGCGCACTCGGCGCTCAGCAGGTCGGCGACATCAAGGTCGTGGAATGTTTGCCCGTAAAGCTCGACGTCGGCACGCGTCCATTTGTAGCGTGCAGCCTGGGCCGGATCGCTCAACGACAATGCCCGGCGCGAGCCATAACGCCCATGCAGGCGATGCCCCGGCGTGAGGATGATGGGTTTTTTCTGGCGATCCAGCGGGTACAGCTCGGTAAACGCAAACGGCCTCGGCCCGGTGGCCACGGGAGCGGTAATCACGAAATACCCGTCGCGTCGCTTCAGGATCAGCCCGCCCATTGCCTGCTCGCGCAGCGGGCCGATTTGCTGGTGGGCGTAACAGGCGGCGTCATCGGCCGTTAAAAACGCCGCGCTCAAGGAAGGCAAGGTGGTCTTCGAATAAGGCAACCATTGCTCATCGACGATCCCGGGCCGGTCCCACAGTGCGCTGGTTTTCTCTACGCTCAACTCGCCGGCCTTGGCCACCCGCCCGACAAAGTCGCGCGTCAACAACGAGCCGTTGTGCAGTGCGGCCTGGATGCCGTTGTCGCGAACCGTGCCGTCTTCGTGCTCGATCAGCAACTGCGACTCCAGTGCCGACCCGGAAAACCGGTAGCGCAGGACGGCTTCGTCACGCATGCGGATATACAGCGAGACGCCCAGGGTCGGCTGGGGCCCGAGGCTGTATTGGCGAAACTGCGCGATGTGTTGTGCCAGCTCCAGGGGGCTGACGAAGTTTTTGTACAGCCAGGGTTCCCACTCCGGGTAATTGCCCGGCAGCGGCCGGGCGTGGAAATAAATCCCGTGTAAATGGCAGCCCTCGGGCAGCTTCGGCAGCGTCTGTGCAAGCCCTTCAACCTTTTCGGGCTCACTCGCACAGAACTGTTCACCACCGTTGCGTTGCAGGATAAATGCGCGCTGCCTGAGGGCGGGCTGGCGCTGAATGCGTCGCCAGGCATACGCCAGCGCCTGTTGCACGTCCGCGAACACCGGCCCGCACGCCAGCGGCAACGCCGGCGCCCTGAACGCTTCATAGGGTTCCCAATCAGATGGCACATCACCCACCGAGCCACCCCACGCGGCGCTGGACACGACAAAGCGTAATGACCCCACCTCTGCCAGGCCTTTGTAGCCGCCTTCCTGCGTCAGTTCACGGTCATGGGCGGACGTCCACGGCCCCTTACCGTCAAGCCAGAGCACACGCTGCCCTTCGGCCACGGTATTGCTGGAGGTGTAGCGGAGCAACGCGCCATCAGGGCCGGACAAATAAGCGAACGGTAGTTGTTTGCGCAGGCGCCAGTTATTGATGATGTCTTGCGTGGCGAAAAAACCGACGAAGGCCTTGACCTGCCTTGGCGACCACTTCGGTTCCTTGCGTTGCATTTCTTCAAAGGTATCCGGATGAGAGTGCAGAAAGCCGACCAACCGGTAGCCCTGCGGGTCCGCCAGCGCCCCCGTTGTCCTGTCACGCTCAATGATCTTGGTGAGGTCGAACTGTCTTGCCTCATCCCTGACCGGCTCGGTCGCCACATACAACTGATCGGCGAGGCGTTGCATGATCACACTGCCGTACTCGACATCACGTCGAGTGCCGATTTGCTCGTGCACATAGCGCGCCGCGTCATCAACATCGAGAAAGGCCGGGGTGAGCTTGGGCAGTCTGGAATGGCCGGCGGGAATAGCGGCGCGCTTTGCGGGCGGGTTGTGTTCGTCCATGAGAAACACCTGGTCTGAGAAGTTGATCAACCAGCCCCACAACGGCGGATGCTGGATCTCTCAACATCTTGCAAGCGTCACCGCGCAAAGGGGCGCTACATAAATCAAACAGGCACCACAACGGCACACCGGCCTGCCCACCTACGCCCGCAGAGCGCCACAATGGTGCGCGCAGCGCTCACCGACGCGCCCTGCCGCCTTGCCACCACGGGTTTGGCGACTTAGGCACAGCCCTTGCTATCTCCTGAGCAATGCCCCTTATCAGCCATTCAAAAAAATCGGTCACGGAGATCGCACCATGCAGCGTCGCAGCTTGATCAAGGCTTTCACACTCACGGCCAGCATTGCCGCCATGGGCCTGACCTGGACCGTACAGGCCGCCGAGACCATCAAGGTCGGCATCCTGCACTCGTTGTCCGGGACCATGGCCATCTCCGAGACATCGCTTAAGGACATGGCGTTGATGACCATCGACGAGATCAACGCCAAGGGTGGCGTGAACGGCAAGATGCTCGAACCGGTGGTGGTGGACCCCGCGTCGAACTGGCCGTTGTTCGCTGAAAAAGGCCGGCAGTTGCTGACCCAGGACAAGGTCGCCGTGGTGTTCGGCTGCTGGACCTCGGTGTCGCGTAAATCGGTGCTGCCGGTGTTCGAAGAACTCAATGGCTTGTTGTTCTACCCGGTGCAATACGAAGGCGAAGAGATGTCGCCGAACGTGTTCTATACCGGTGCGGCGCCGAACCAGCAGGCGATCCCGGCGGTGGAATACCTCATGAGCGAAGAAGGCGGCGGCGCCAAACGCTACTTCCTGCTGGGCACCGACTACGTGTACCCGCGCACGACCAACAAGATCCTGCGCGCGTTCCTGCATTCCAAAGGCGTGGCGGACAAAGACATCGAAGAGGTCTACACCCCGTTCGGCCATGCCGACTACCAGACCATCGTCGCCAACATCAAGAAATTCTCGGCCGGCGGCAAGACCGCGGTGATCTCCACCGTGAACGGCGACTCCAACGTGCCGTTCTACAAAGAGCTGGCCAACCAGGGCTTGAAGGCCACCGACGTACCGGTGGTGGCGTTCTCGGTGGGTGAAGAAGAACTGCGCGGCATCGACACCAAGCCGCTGGTGGGCAACCTCGCGGCCTGGAACTACTTCCAGTCGGTGGAGAATCCGGTGAACAAGAAGTTCGTCGCCGACTGGAAAGCCTACGC
Source organism: Pseudomonas cedrina subsp. fulgida (assembly GCA_016937595.1). GTDB lineage: Bacteria > Pseudomonadota > Gammaproteobacteria > Pseudomonadales > Pseudomonadaceae > Aquipseudomonas > Aquipseudomonas fulgida. The sequence goes on from JAFHKH010000254.1 coordinate 4,827, forward strand.
CAAGAAGCACAACCTGCCGGGCGCGGACAAAGCCGTGACCAACGACCCGATGGAAGCCACCTACGTGGGCATCCATATGTGGGCGCAGGCGGCGGAGAAAGCCAAGTCCACCGACGTCGACAAAGTGCGTGAAGCCTTGGCCGGCCAAACCTTCGACGCGCCGTCGGGCTTCACCCTGACCATGGACAAGACCAACCACCACCTGCACAAGCCGGTGATGATCGGCGAGATCCAGGCTGACGGGCAGTTCTCGGTGGTGTGGCAGACCCAGGAGCCGATCCGCGCGCAGCCGTGGAGCCCGTACATTCCAGGCAATGACAAGAAGCCGGATTATGCGGTGAAAAGCAACTAAGCCAAGGGGTGTTGGCCCAGGCTGAACACCTGAAGCCAACACAAACCCTGTGGGAGCTGGCTTGCCTGCGATGAAGGCAACTCGGTGTGCCTGGTGCACCGCTATCGCAGGCAAGCCAGCTCCCACACTTTAAACGCTGTTCAATCTGTCACGGCTTGACCAACCGGCATCCAGGCTGTTCTGCGCAGGCGTTTGGCCTGGTCCTGGGTCATGCCCAGCGAGGTGTACAGCGCGTGGAAGTTCTCGGTGACATAACCGCCGAAGTAGGCGGGGTCGTCCGAGTTCACCGTGACCTTCACCCCACGCTCGAGCATGTCGAGGATGTTGTGCTGGGCCATGTCGTCGAACACGCACAGCTTGGTATTGGACAGAGGGCAGACCGTCAGCGGGATCTGCTCGTCGATGATCCGTTGCATCAGGCGTTCGTCTTCGATGGCACGCACGCCATGGTCGATACGCTGGATTTTCAACAGGTCGATGGCTTCCCAGATGTACTCGGGCGGGCCTTCTTCGCCGGCGTGGGCCACGGTGAGGAAGCCTTCGTGGCGGGCGCGGTCGAACACACGCTGGAACTTGCTCGGTGGGTGGCCCATCTCGGAACTGTCCAGGCCGACGGCCACGAACGCGTCACGGAACGGCAGGGCCTGGTCCAGGGTTTTCTCGGCTTCGGCTTCGCTCAGGTGACGCAGGAAGCTGAGGATCAAACCGCTGGTGATGCCCAGTTGCTGCTCGCCATCCTTAAGCGCAGCGGCGATGCCGTTGAGCACCACTTCGAATGGCACGCCGCGGTCGGTGTGGGTCTGCGGGTCGAAGAAGGGTTCGGTGTGGATCACGTTCTGTGCTTTGCAGCGCAGCAGGTAAGCCCAGGTCAGGTCATAGAAATCCTGGGAGGTGCGCAGCACATCGGCGCCTTTGTAGTACAGGTCAAGAAACTCTTGCAGGTTTTTGAAGGCGTAGGCCTGGCGCAGGGTTTCGACGTCGTTCCATGGCAGCGCAATCTTGTTGCGCTCGGCCAGGGCGAACAGCAGCTCCGGCTCCAGTGAGCCTTCCAGGTGCAGGTGCAGTTCAGCCTTGGGCAGGGCGTTGAGCCAATCGTACATTTTCTAAATTCTCATCAGGTGCAATGGCGGCATTCTACAGGCCATGGCTGAAATAATCGGCAAAACCTGACCAGCAGGAGAGTTTTGGTTTTATCAGCCGATAACGGCCTGGACTAAGATGTAACGAAACGTTAGCGGCTTGGCGCAGTCTGTACCCCATCAATGACTGATTCGCCCGTTTGATAAGGTTCCGCATGCTCACTTCCCTCAAGCAAGAAAAATTCATGCTGCTGGCGCTGATTGCCGCCATCGCCGCCTACCCACTGGAGCACTGGATGCTGCAGAGCGGGCAGGTGGTGGCGCTGGTTGCCGGCCTCGCGTTGATTGGTTTTATCGTGATGGCGTCGATGCGCGTGGCTCATCATGCCGAGCAGCTTGCAGAGAAAGTCGGCGATCCCTACGGCACCATGATTCTCACCCTGGCAGCAGTGCTGGTGGAAGTGGTGATCCTGGCGATCATGATGAGTAATGAACCGTCGCCGACGCTGGTGCGTGACACCATTTATTCGGCGGTGATGCTCGACATCAACGGCATCCTGGGCCTGGCCGCGCTGATGGGCGGTATCAAGCATGGTGAACAGTCCTACAACGATGATTCGGCACGCACCTACAGCGTGATGATCCTCACTGCCATGGGCGTGTCGATGGTGGTGCCGGAATTTATCCCCGAAGCCGACTGGAAAATTTACTCAGCCTTCACCATTGGCGCGATGGTGGTGTTGTACACCCTGTTCCTGCGCATGCAGGTGGGGCCGCACAGTTATTTCTTCAGCTACAGCTATCCGGAAAAACGGCGTAAGAAAATGCCCGAGGAAGAACACGCGCCGGCGGTCAGCCTGGCGTTTTCAATCGGCACCCTGGTATTCGGCGTGGTTGTGATCGGCGCACTGGCCGAAGTGATGTCCAAGACCTTGGACCTTGGCCTGGAAGGCACGGGGGCTCCGCCGGTGGTCACGGCAATTGTGGTGGCGGCCATTTCGGCGGCGCCGGAGATCTTGACGGCGTTACGCGCGGCGTTGGCGAACCGCATGCAGTCGGTGGTCAATATCGCGCTGGGTGCTTCGTTGTCGACGGTGATCCTGACGGTGCCGGTGATGGAGGCCATGGCGCTGTACTCCGGCCAGCCGTTCCAGATGGCGATGACGCCGGTGCAGACCGTGATGGTGTTTATCACGCTGATTGTCAGCGCGATCAACCTCAACGACGGCGAAACCAACGCCATCGAAGGGATGACTCATTTTGTGTTGTTTGCGACCTTTATCATGTTATCGCTGTTAGGTTTGTAAGCACTGCAGAACTTAATGTGGGAGCGGGCTTG
>JAFHKH010000255.1 GCA_016937595.1 Pseudomonas cedrina subsp. fulgida
CTGTTGAGGTTGCGCACGACGATGCTCACCAGTTGCTCGGGCTGCAGGGACTGGGCCAACAGCTGCCCTTTGAGGGCGGTGACGTCGGTCACCAACCGCTGCGCAATCGGGGCCAGCCCGTCGAGGCTGCGTTGTTGGAACAGGCTGTATTCCAGGCGGTGGAAGCCGCTGAAGGCCGGGTCCTGTTCGCGCTTTTCGAAGTAGTCGGCGCGCGCGTTGATCGCATTGTCCAGCTGCGCCAGGCGTTGCGACGCCGGCGCGAGTCGCTGGTAAGCCTCACGCGCAGGCACATAGAGCGTTTGCGCCTGGGCCAGATCACCCGCGTCGATGGCGTGCTGCAGGGCCGTCGCGGCCTTGATCAAGGCGCTGCCCTGGCTGCTCAAATACACGCGGAACTCAGACAATGGGCCGATAAATGCCACCATCGACGGCTTGGCCTTGGCCTGCGCGTCGGACGCGGCAGTCGGCGTGACGTGCAAGGTGCCGCGCGGGTTGCTCAACAGGCCGCAGGTGATCGCATAGTCGCCCGGCAGCAGGTTGGCATTGATCACCTGACTCAGGCCCGGGGCAATGTTTTCGCGTTCTTCGACCACCAGCACGCCGTCGAGGATTTCCCATTCCACGGCACGCTCGGAGCGGTTGATGATCCGGAAGCTGGCGCGGCCGGCGGGCACGCTCAGTTCATTCGGCTCGCAGGCGTGGCCATGGATGGTCACGGCGATTTCATCGTGGTTGGCCTGGCGCTTACCGGCCGCCAGGTGCGAGGCGTAATAGAACAGGCCGCCGGCGGCGATCATCACGACCACCGAGCCCGCCACGGCCCAGCGCAGGGCTCGGGGCGGCGGCGCCGGTTGATGAGTGGGGTTGGACAAAGGACGGTCCTTACTGAGTGGATAGGGAGGAGGGCGTGGCGTCAGGCTTGGACGGTGCGGCGGGCAGGAAAAACATCACCAAAGCCACCGCCAGGTAAATCAGGTAGGCGCCGAGCGTGCTGACGGTGGGGGCTTCCTGATAGCCGAACATGCCGGCCAGCACCGAGCCCAGCGGGCTGTCCATGGGCAACGCGGCGCTGAAGTCGAACAGCACGGTTTGCCAGTGGTTCCACACTCCGGCTTCGTGCAGCGCCTGCACCGAATTGGCCAGGATGCCGGCGGCTACCACGAGGATGAACAGGCCGGTCCAGCGGAAAAACGCGCCCAGGTTCAACCGCATGCTGCCGGTGTAAATCAGGAAACCGACGATGATCGCCAGGATCAGGCCGAGCAGGGCGCCAATCGGTGCGCCCGGGCCTTCGCTCTGCTGGAACACCGCCAGCAGGAAGAACACGGTTTCCAGGCCCTCGCGGGCCACGGCGAAGAACACCATCAGGATCAGCGCGGTGACCTGGTGTTTGGAACCGGCCAACGCATGATCAAGGGAGGCGTGCAGGGAATGCTTGATGGACCGCGCCACCTTGCGCATCCAGAACACCATCGAACTGAGGATGCCCACGGCGACCAGGCCGACGATGCCTTCGAACAGTTCCTGTTGTTTTTGCGGAAATTCGGCGCTGACCAGTTCCAGGCCGCCGCCCACCAGCAATGCCAGCGCAGCGGCGAGAAACACACCGACCCACACGGCCGGCATCCACTGGCCACGACCGGTCTGTTGCAGGTAGCTGGCGATAATGCCGACGATCAATGCGGCTTCAATGCCTTCGCGCAGCATGATGAGAAAAGGAACGAGCATTCGGCACCGCGGCAAAACTAGATAGGGTGCTAAGTTGTAACATAATGATACTCATTGCCAAACAAGAAATATTGACTTTAGCTGAACGCAGGCTGAACGGCGGGCAATCGCGCAACGCCTACTCTTTTGCCGCATGACTGCCTAAGATGGCGGCATTTCCCGCTACACAGGGCACGGACCGCGCCAATGCCGGACAAAGACACCATCTCCATCCACCTCGTGCGCGAAGCCTTGTTGCAGAGTTGCGCGCCCGAGACGGCCAGTGCCGAAGTGCTGCATAAAGCCGGGATCGATCCGGCACTGTTAAGCCAGCCCACCGCGCGCGTCTCGGCCACCACCTACGCGCGCCTGTGGCGCCTGCTGGCGCGACGCAGGGATGACGAGTTCTTTGGCATGGACCCGCGCAAACTCAAGTCCGGCAGCCTGGCGTTCCTCTGCCGCGCGGCCATGGCGCAGCCGACCCTCGCCACCGGCCTGGAAACCGGCCTGGGGTTTCTGTCGCTGATGCTTGAGCGGCTGCCCGCGCAACTGGTGCAACAACAAAGCCTGGCCGAGATTGTGTTGCTGGAGCCTGAGTCGGAGCCCAATCGGGCCTTCACCTACTTTACCTACTGGATGATTGTTCACGGCGTGGCCTGTTGGCTGGCCGGGCGACGCATTCCGATCCTGGCGATCGAACTGCGCTGTTCACGACCGGACTTCTGCGACGACTACCAGGTGATGTTCTCCGACAACCTGCGCTTCGACCGCCCGCGCACCCGCATGATCTTTTCCGCCGACTGCCTGGACCTGCCGGTCAAGCGCAGCGCAGAAGAACTCAAACGTTTCCTGGCCCACGCGCCGGCCAACATCCTGGTCAAGTACCGCGACCCCGACAGCCTCGCTATCCGCATCAAACACGACTTGCGTCAGATACCCCCCGACACCTGGCCGGAAACCGAAGGCCTTGCCGCCAGCCTGTGCATCTCCGCCTCGACCCTGCGCCGCCGCCTGGCGGAAGAGGGGCAGACCTACCAGGGCCTCAAGGACAGCGTGCGCAAGGAACTGGCGATTGTCTGGCTGGCGGAAGCGCAGATCAGCTTTGCCGAAATTGCCGAGCGGCTGGGGTTTGCCGATACCAGTTCGTTTTATAAAGCGTTTCGCAAGTGGAGCGGGTCGAATCCGGGGCATTACCGGAGTTTGATATTGAATGAGGTTGCGCGCGTTTAGTTCCAGGTTTGAAGTTTAAAGATATATACCCCCTCGTCCTTCATAAAAGTCTGAAGCGCTTTCCCGCAACTTTTTAGGACGCGTGCGGCTCCTCGTGTTTGAAAGTTCATGCATAGTAATGGCGTGGTTCTTGGCATAAAAAATCGTCTGCCACCCGCGAGGGAGGCCTATGGGGAAATTGAAAACCTGTGGTTGCTTTGTTGCATGCATCGCATGCTGAGGATTTGATCATTTATTTATGAAGGTGAATTTATGAAGCGTCTTATAGTGTTTCCATTTGCTTTATTGCTGGGGTTGTCGTTTCAGGTGTCGGCGTTGTGCTTGAATATCTCGGAGAGTTATACAGGCATCATAGAGGGGGACAGAGAGTCAACAGCGCATGGCCCATTTACTATAACTTCTGCCGGTGGGTGTTCTGGAGCAAATATCAGCGCCATGGTTTCTGCTGGCGGCGCCGGGCGTGCGCCTCTGATTTCAATCGAGCGAGAGTCAGGAGGAGGATGGAGCCCAGTAGCGTCCAGCATAGGAAGTAGTGTTTCTTATGTGGGGTCGTTCGGTACGTATAGAGTGAGGCTAAAAAACCCTGAAGCTATTTCAAAAGCCTATTCGGGAAACGTTAGATACAGTCGATAACCGGGGGGCGGTGTGCCAGAAAATGCTCTGGCACGCCGTATTCCCAGCTCAAACAAACTCGTCTACCGCTAGGGTGTTTTTTGCAGAGTTGGCAAAATAGGCGAGCGCATTAATTACCTGATTTGCACTTTTCATTCCCCCTAAAATGTAAGTCACGCTTTCTTGAGTCGAGTAACGGTCGGTGCTGAAATACGCTAACTGATCTTCGTATTTTTCATTGAAAAGAGCAATGGCGTTAAATTTTACATCCTGTTTTGTTTGCTGGCCATTTTCGTCGGATGCACCATCTCCTGATATAAACATCCCGAAAGTATTTACATCGATCAGGTCGGCCTCATACAGTCTGCGGCCTACTTTCTTAAGCTCATAAGTGCTAATGGACGTCATATCGTAATCCTTCAGAAACGCTTTAAGCTCAGCTATTTTTTCCTGCTCCTTAAGCTTCAGTGTCTGTGCCGCCTTGGACTCTTCTGTCAGCGTAAACGCATTCGTCACCATCGTTGGGTTTCTGATCACGCGAGCATCGGTTTGCTTCGATAACGCGGTCGGGGTGGTTATAACTTGCATATCCGTCTCCTGCCTAGAGTAAGAACTACATCCCGTTATCGACGCCCTGCAACCCAACATGAGCGCTTGAAAACAGTTTCAGATCCCTCTGACAGATGAGGCTGAATAGCTTGCAGGAAACTTCCTGACAATTATCCCTGTAAAGCACCAAGCCAAAAAAAGCCCCGTGACCGAATGGACCACGGGGCTAAAAATTGGCTGGATGCGACCAACCAAAGGAGCGCTTTAAATCACTTCGCGGTGGCCACCACCGTGTCCGGCCGCCAGCCACCTCCCAACGCTTTGTAGATCGCGACAATCCCGCGATACAGATCCACCTCGGCCTGGGCCTGGGAATCTTCGGCAGCCAAACGCTCACGTTGCGCATCAAGCAGCACCAGGAAGTCCACGGTGCCTTCGCGGTAGCGGATCGCGGCGAGGTCGGCGGCGGCGCGGCTGGATTCGCTTTGGCGGATCAGCGAAACCAGGCGTTGCTGGCGCTTGCCGTAGTCACTGAAAGCATTTTCGGACTCTTCCAGGGCCAGCAGTACTTGCTGCTCGTAGGTTGCCAGGGCGCCGTCAGCTTCGGCATTTGCGCCGCGCAAGCGGGCGCGCACGCTGCCCAGGTCAAAGGCTGCCCAGGTAATGCTCGGGCCTAGGGCCCAGGCGTTGGCGGCGGACGAGCCGATCTGCGAGCCACGCCCGGCGGTAAAGCCGAGGAAGCCGCTGAGGCTGACGCGAGGGAACAAGTCAGCCTTGGCCACGCCGATGCGCGCGGTGGCCGCCGCCAGTTTGCGTTCGGCGCTGAGGATGTCCGGGCGGCGTTGCAGCAGTTGGCCTGGGTCGCCAATCGGCAAGGCCTTGGCGATCGCCGGCAGGTCCTTGGGGCTCAGGTCTACGCTGAGCTTGTCGGGACGCTGGCCGAGGAGGGTGGCGATGCGGTTGCGCTCGCGCACTTGTTCGGCCTGCAGTTGCGGCACGCTGGCTTCCACGGCGGCGAGGCGCGCGTTGGCGCGCTCCACGTCGAGTTGGTCGCCCACGCCGGCATCGCGCAGGCTTTCGGTAATGGTGCGCGATTCCTGCTGGTTCTTCAGGTTGGCCAAGGCAATACGTTCACGCAGTTGCGCGCCGCGCAGTTGACCGTAGGCGTCAACCAGCTCCGCGATCATGGTCACTTGCAACTGGTACAAGTCTGCTTCGGCGGCCTGCTGGTCGGCGTCGGTCGCTTCCAGGTTGCGCTGGATACGGCCGAACAGGTCCAGTTCCCAGGCCATGTCCAGGCCGAGGTCGTAACGCTCGGTCTTGACGCGGCGGGTGGTCTGGCCGGGGATCTGGCCCTTGCCCTGGTCACTGCTGGCGCGGCTGGTGATGGTTGGCATCGCGTCGTTGCTGGCGTCGTCGCGGATCGCACGGGCTGCGCGCAAACGGGCAAAGGCTACGCGCAAATCACGGTTGCCCTGCAGTGATTGAGTCACCAACTGGTTGAGGGTCGGGTCCTCGAACTGCTGCCACCAGATGCCTTCGAACCGGGCATGGTCGTACTGCTTGGCATCCGCGGCGGCGGTGATATTCGCTGCCTCCGGGGTCTGGGTTTTGTAGTCCGGGCCCACGGCACAGGCGCTCAGCGCCAGGACCAGCAAGCTCGGCAGGAATACTTTCACGCTCATGGCTGTGTCTCCAGCTTCAAGGCCTTGGCTGCTTTGCGCGCTTCCTGGCGCTCCACATAGCGACGGATCAATACGTAGAACACCGGCGTCAGCAACAGACCGAAGAAGGTCACGCCGATCATCCCGGAGAACACCGCCACGCCCATGGCATGGCGCATCTCGGCACCGGCACCGCTGGACAACACCAGCGGCACCACACCCATGATGAAGGCGAACGAGGTCATCAGGATCGGCCGCAGACGCAGACGGCAGGCTTCCAGGACCGCCGCCAGCGGGTCGAGGCCTTCGGCCTGTTTGTCCTTGGCGAACTCGACGATCAGAATCGCGTTCTTGCACGCCAGGCCCACCAGGACGATCAAGCCGATCTGGGTAAAGATGTTGTTGTCGCCGCCGGAGATGATCACCCCGGTAATCGCCGACAGCAGCGTCATCGGTACGATCAGGATCACCGCCAACGGCAGGCTCCAGCTTTCGTATTGGGCGGCCAGTACCAGGAACGCCAGCAGCACGCAGAGCGGGAACACGAACAGCGCGGTGTTGCCCGAGAGGATTTGCTGATAGGTCAGGTCAGTCCACTCGTAGGTCATACCGTTGGGCAGTTCTTCTTTCAGCAGTTTCTCGATCGCGGCCTGGGCCTGGCCGGAGCTGTAGCCCGGTGCGGCGTTGCCGTTGATTTCAGCGGTGATAAAGCCGTTGTAATGCATCACGCGGTCCGGCCCCGAGGTGTCGCTGACCTTGATAAAGGTCGCCAGCGGGATCATCTCGCCTTTGTTATTGCGCACTTTCAATTGGCCGATCTGGTCTTCATCCAGGCGGAACTGCTGCTCGGCCTGCACATTGACCTGGTAGGTCCGGCCAAAGCGGTTGAAGTCGTTGGCATACAACGAGCCCAGGTAGATCTGCAGAGTGTCGAAGATGTCGCTGATCGCCACGCCGTGGGTCTTGGCCTTTTCACGGTCGATAGCGGCATCGACCTGGGGCACGTTGACCGTGTAGCTGGTGAACAGGCCGAACAGCTCCGGCGTGGTACGGCTCTTGGTGATAACGTTCTGCACTTCCTTGTAGAGCTCGTCGTAACCCAGGTTGCCACGGTCTTCGATCTGCAGGCGGAAGCCACCGATCGTCCCCAGGCCCTGTACCGGCGGCGGCGGGAAGATCGCCATATAGGCTTCCTGGATCTCGCTGTACTTGCCGTTCAGCGCACCGGCAATCGCGCCGGCGGACATGCTCGGGTCTTTACGTTCATCGAACGGCTTCAACGTCACGAACACGATGCCGCTGTTGGGGCTGTTGGTGAAGCCGTTGATCGACAGGCCCGGGAAGGCCACGGCGGCTTCCACGCCGGGTTGCTTCAAGGCGATGTCCGACATGCGCTTGATCACGTCTTCGGTGCGGTCCAGGCTGGCGGCATCCGGCAGTTGGGCGAAGGCCACCAGGTACTGCTTGTCCTGGGCCGGGACGAAACCGGTCGGCGTGTGGGCAAACCCGAACCAGGTCAGCACCATCAAGCCGGCGTACAGGAACAGTGCGATACCGCTGCCGCGGATCACCCGGCGTACGGTGCCGACATAGCCGTGGCTGGCTTTATCGAAAAAGCGGTTGAACGGTTTGAACAACCAGCCGCCGAACAGCTTGTCCAGAAACCTGGAAAAACGATCCTTCGGCGCATCATGGCTGCGCAGCAACACGGCGGCCAGGGCAGGGGACAAGGTCAGCGAGTTGAAGGCCGAAATCACCGTCGAAATCGCAATGGTCAAGGCGAACTGTTTGTAAAACTGCCCGGTCAAGCCACTGATGAACGCCGCCGGGATGAACACCGCACACAGCACCAACGCGGTGGCGATGATCGGGCCGGTCACTTCGCTCATGGCTTTTTCGGTCGCCGGGAACGGTTCCAGGCCCAGTTCGATGTTGCGCTCGACGTTCTCCACCACCACGATGGCGTCGTCCACCACGATCCCGATTGCCAGCACCAGGCCGAACAGGGACAGTGCGTTGAGCGAGAAGCCGAACAGGTGCATCACCGCAAACGTACCGATCAACGAAACCGGCACCGCCACCAGGGGAATGATCGAGCGCGCCAGGTTTGCAGGAACAGGATGACCACCAGCACCACCAGGATCAGCGCTTCGAACAGGGTGTGCACCACCGCTTCGATGGAGCCGCGCACGAAGATGGTCGGGTCATAGACGATGCTGTAGTCCATCCCTTGCGGGAAGCTCTGTTTGAGCTCGTCCATCTTGGCGCGTACTTCGTTGGAGATCTCGATCGCGTTGGAGCCTGGGCGCTGGAAGATCGGAATCGCCACGGCCGGCTGGTTGTTGAGCAACGAGCGCAGGGCGTATTGGCTGGAACCCAGCTCGATCCGCGCGATGTCTTTGAGGCGCGTGATTTCGCCGTTCTCGCCGGCGCGAATCACGATGTTTTCAAACTCTTCCTCGGTCACCAGGCGCCCCTGGGTGTTCACCGACAACTGGAACGCGGTGGCCGTCGGCGCAGGTTGCGCGCCGAGGGCACCGGCGGCCACTTGGCGGTTCTGCTCGCGGATCGCCGTGACCACATCGGTCGCGGTCAAATTGCGCGAGGCGGTCTTGTTCGGGTCCAGCCACACCCGCAGGGAGTAGTCGCCCATGCCGAACAACTGCACGTCGCCCACGCCGCCCAGGCGCGCCAACTCATCCTTGACGTTGAGCAAGGCGTAGTTGGACAGGTACAACATGTCGTAGCGCTGATCCGGCGAGGTCAAGTGCACCACCATGGTCAGGTCGGGGGAGGCCTTGTCCACGGTGATACCGATGCGCGTCACTTCCTCGGGCAGCTTCGGCTGAGTGCGGGTCACACGGTTTTGCACCTGCACCTGCGCATTGTCCAGGTCGGTGCCCAGGGCGAAGGTGATGGTCAGGGTCAGCTTGCCGTCGGCGGTCGACTGCGAGGACATGTACAGCATGTTCTCGACGCCGGTGATCGCCTGTTCAAGCGGGGCCGCCACGGTTTCGCCGATGACCTTGGGGTTGGCGCCCGGGAAGTTGGCGCGGACCACGACGGTCGGCGGTACCACTTCCGGGTATTCGCTGATCGGCAATTGGAACAGTGAAATCGCGCCGGCGATCAGGATCAACAGCGAAAGCACCGCTGCGAAGATCGGCCGCGAAATGAAGAACTTGGAGAAATTCATCTTGAGTCGTATCCCTTAACCGCGTGGAGTCGCGACGCTGGCGAGCTTGGGCGCGGGTTTTTCCGGCGCCACTTGTTCCAGGTTGCTCGCTTCAAGCGCTTGTCGTTGTTGGGCCAAGGCGGCGAGGGTTTCCTTGCTGGCCATCGGGATGGTTTCGGCGCTGACCGGCGAGCCAGGACGCACACGCTGCAGGCCCTTGACGATCACGGTGTCGTCCTTGGTCAGGCCGCTGCGCACGATGCGCAAACCTTCGATCTTCGGCCCCAGTTCCACCGAGCGATAGGCCGGCTTGCCGCCGTCCATCACCAGCACGAATTTCTTGCCCAGGTCGGTGCCGACGGCTTCATCGTTGATCAGCACGGCGGAGTAGGTGCCGCTGCCGACCAGCTTCAGGCGTGCGTACAGGCCCGGGGTGTATTCGCCCTTGCTGTTGTCGAACACGGCGCGGCCACGGATGGTGCCGGTGGCCGGGTTGACCTGGTTGTCGACGAAGTTCATCTGGCCCAGGTGCGGGTTGCCGGTTTCGTTGGACAGGCCCAGGTACACCGGCGTGGTCGCACCGCGACGGCCTTGGCGGGCCAGTTCGGTGTACTTGAGGAACACGCGCTCATCGGCGTCGAAGTAGGCGTAGACCTTGTCGGTGGAGACCACGCTGGTCAGGGCGGTGACATCGGCGGTCACCAGGTTGCCGGCGGTGATCTCGGCACGGCTGACGCGGCCGCTGATCGGTGAGGTCACGCGGGTAAAGCTCAGGTTGAGCTTGGCCAGGTCCAACTGCGCCTGGATCCCGGCAACGGCGGCGCGGGCTTCCTGGGCGGCGGTGGTGCGCGAGTCGGCCAGTTCGGCGGAAATCGCATTGCTCTGGCGCAGGCGTTCGCCACGTTGCGCTTCGTTGTCGCTGCGGCTGGCGGCGGCTTTGGTTTGAGCCAACTGGGCTTCAAGGCGGCGCACTTCAGCCTGGAACGGACGTGGGTCGATCTGGAACAACAGGTCGCCTTTCTTGACCAAAGCGCCTTCGGTAAAAGCGACTTGGTCAATCTGGCCGGAAACCCGTGGGCGAATCTGCACCGTCTCCGGGGCTTCCAGGCGACCGGTGAATTCATCCCACTCGTTGACCGGTTGTTCCAGCACCTTGGCCACGCTGACCTTGGGGGCCGGCATGGCGGCCGCCTGGTCCGGGGTCTTGCCGCAGGCGCTCATCACCGCCACGGCCAGAATCGCCAGGGGCAAGCGCAAATGTTTGAGTGACTGTTCCATGAGGTGCATCCGCCAATGTATTTGAGATGGGCGGATCATGCGCGGCGGTGTGCTATGTCACGAATCGAATGAAGCAAAGGTAACTATCATTCGGAATGATATAAGCACCGGATCAGCCCTCTAGCATGGGGGTTTCGTTAGGGGGCTATCAACGGGCGTGATAACAAAGGACTGTTATCGCTTGCGCAACAATGGGGCATTTCTCACTTATGCAGTATCGCCTGGTGGATGTCCTGCAGCGCCATGATGCGCTGGGCGGCATTGAGTTTGATGGCTTCCTTGGGCATGCCGAACACCACGCAACTGGCCTCGTCCTGGGCCACCGTGGCTGCACCGGCATCGAGCATTTCCTTGAGGCCCCGGGCGCCGTCGTCGCCCATCCCGGTCATGATGATGCCGGTGGCGTTCTTGCCGGCGAACCTGGCGACCGAGCGAAACAGCACATCCACCGAGGGGCGATGCCGGTTGACCAGCGGCCCGTCGATGACCTGAGCGTGATAAAAGCCCCGCTTCGCGTCACCATCAGGTGCTTGCCGCCGGGGGCGATCAGGGCCAGGCCGGGGAGTATGCGGTCATTGTTGCGGGCCTCGCGCACCTCGATCTGGCACACGCTGTTGAGGCGTTCGGCGAAGGACGCGGTGAACTTCTCCGGCATGTGCTGCACGATCACCATGCCTGGGCACACCCGCGGCAGCGCCGTCAGCACCGCTTCCAGCGCCTGGGTGCCGCCGGTGGACGTGCCGATGG